>CAJGCV010000006.1 GCA_904501915.1 uncultured Akkermansia sp.
AGCTTTGGCGGCAGCTTTGGCGGCAGCTTTGGCGGCAGCTTTGGCGGCAGCTTTGGCGGCAGCTTTGGCGGCAGCTTTGGCGGCAGCTTTGGCGGCAGCTTTGGCGGCAGCTTTGGCGGCAGAAATCAGCAGATGGTCACCGAACAGGGACTTCGGGTGTTTATCCAGGTCGCGGCATATCTCACATTCCTCACGGCTGACCTGGAAGTGCTGGCCGCCGCCTGCTATGATCTGCATGTCCGAGACGGACAGCAGCTCCTTCGGATAGACGTACAGCGGCAGAGACACCTTCTGGTTCTGGGACTTGCAGCGCTTGATGGCGTCATTCAGCTCCGGAGCGGTGACGGCTACCAGGTCGCCCATTAGGTTCGTGGCAAAGTTCAGGCGTACCACCGCTTTATTGCTGAACTCGATGCCGGTGTTGATGAACACCGCGGTGCAGTACTTGAACACCGAGCCGATGGTCATGCCCGGACCGAACAGAAAGAACGGGATACGGCGAGAGGTGTAAAACGCCACTATCTTGGTGAAGATGCTGAATGGCGGGTTGTCTATCACCACGCCGTTCTCCGGATACTCGGCGTGCTCGTAGTCGCCGCCAGGGTAGAAGGGTCGCAGTATTACCTTGCCCGTCATGTCATAGACCGAGCCCACATAGTCCACCACGCACTGGTACACATCCTCCGGGGTCCAGCACTCATCGGTAGTCTTGGGGTTGTACGTGAACTTGGCAATAAAGCTCTCATAATCACGGAAGACGATGGGGTTGGCGCTGCCGTTTGAACGTTTCGGGCGTTTGACATCGGGCCGCAGCTGGTCGTCGTTGAATATGTTTAATTGTTCACTCATTTCTGTCTCTTTATTTTGGTGTTATGGGGTAATGTCACTCACCCCATAACTGCGCCAAGTACCAGGAATGTGGTATTCGGGGTTCATCCGAGGCTCCTTGCGACCGGAAAGGGTAATCAGCCCTGGCCGGCCATTTGCCGCGGCGGGCATCACTGCCGGCGTTGGCTTGCTAACTTGAAAAGTTATGAATACTAACCTCCCGCTGGAGGTCGTGAGCGGGTAGGGTTTCAATCCATCCCGCCCCGCCCATTGCGTGCATCACTGCATGCGCGGGGCTCTCTTGATATTTATTGAAAAGGACACGTAACATCATATCTCCAGTCTATCCTTCAGCTGGCGGATGACATCGCCGCCGTAGTCGTGTTCGGTAAGCCCGACGAACTCCGCCACCGTGAAGGTGTCATTGTCAACATCTATCCCGTGATGCCGGCAGAAGTAGCGACGTCCCATGTCGCAGGATCCGGTTAGTGTGTGGTGCCAGTCGTAGAAGTTGCGCGCAGGATACTTACGGTCACGGTCGGGGTGCTGCTCCAGGAACAGGTCTATCTTACGCTCGACGGGCATGCTCTCAAGCTCCTTACTCTGTGCGTCCTGCAAGGCCTCATGCAGGGTGCTGCCGTGTGCAAAGCTGTTGCCCACGCGGGCCACATAACACGGCGTCAGGGTGAGGTCATTCTGGACAATATGACCGCAGGCATAATTGCGGTATATGTTGTCAATAAGGGTAGGAAGGCCGTCGATTAAATAGACCTTCTGGCCGTTGTAGGAGGATACCCCGGAACCGGAACCGGAACCGTCACCGTCACCGTCACCGTAACCGTAACCGTAACCGTAACCGTCACCGTCACCGTAACCGTCACCGTAACCGTAACCGTAACCGTAACCGTAACCGTCACCGTCACCGGAACCGTAACCGTCACCGTAACCGTCACCGTAACCGGAACCGTAACCGTCACCGTAACCGTCACCGTAACCGTCACCGGAACCGTCACCGGAACCGTCACCGGAACCGTCACCGGAACCGTCACCGTCCGTTAAAGCGAGAAACTTCTCTATATCAGACTTCAACGCTTCCATTCCTTTACGGCTTCAATGTTCTCAATAGCCTTCTCGGTGCATGGGATGATCTCAATAACATCCAGCAGTGAGATAGACTTCACTCGCACTGTGAACTTACAATTTGCGGGATTTGTCACTCCTTCCGCGGCCAGTTGGTGCAGACTGGCCGCTCCATCCCAGTACCATATACGGCGGCAGTCGGTCAGCGTCACCTCCTTGCCTTCTTTCTCACTCAGCGTCCCGTAGAACACGCCGGCATTGGTGCAGCGTACAATCACACGCTTGCCGATAATCTTTTCAATTGATTTTAACATGATTTTAAAAAGTAATGGAGGCCGTTTCGTTCAGGAGTTTGCCCCCGCCTGAAGTACTCTGGTCTCCATGTTATTTATTCATCCCCGGGGCAACGGGGTACCATATTCCTTTGCAAATATAGTCAATATTCGGTAATGTAGTAACTTTTATATATTATTTTTTTGACATTCAATTACTTTTCCCGCATTCAGCCGCATGATCTCCGGCAGCAGAGCCTTCACGGCCTGTTCTATCTCCCGATGCCTGGGGCTTGGATGGTTGGCGAACCCGCGGCATTGTACCACCGTCATCTGGTCCAGGTTCACCTCCGCCGTCTCCAGCCTGTTGTCCTGGTTATCCCTGATGCTCAGTATCAGGCTGTCCAGCTTACCCGTGTAGGTACCTACGCAGTGGTGCATGGCCTCTCCCTCATCCAGCAGTTCCGGGGCTGTCAGCAGCGGACGGATACTCATATCGGTCAGGATGCAACAAAGACTGGCAAAGCGCTCATGCGCCTTGCGGTACCGGGAGTCACGCATGGCCTTCTCGTGGGCTTTTTCCCTACGTCTCCGCTCCTCTATCTTACGCTGCCAGCGGTCATGTTCTGCGCGCAGGTCTGCCGGGCAGATGTAATGGGGTGAAGTGAGGTCCTTGCCTTCCTCCTCCAGGAACCCCAGCAGGTCAAGCCACAGGCCCACATCATGTATCTTATACCCGTGCCGGTGCGCTATCAACACCTGCTGCCAGCGGCGGGCACCGATGGTGCCGGGATGGGACAGGTAGCCGTTCAGCAGCTCTATATCACCCCACTTGGCGAGCGTCTCCATCTTCGGATCCTTCAGCAGACCCAGCAGCACCTCGTACTGCTCGTAGGGCTGTAGGACCTTAAGGGCGGAAGACCATCCGTTACGCTTTACAAGGTTTGTCACGCGGTATCTGGGATAGACATGGGCCGCGTCAGCATCGAACATGTCACCAAAGGCATACGAGCCCACGCTGCTGGCGTTATGCCGCGCGTTAACCATCGGCTCACCGCGGTGCCAGCTCATGTGGAAGGGTGCGCGGCTATATGGTAGTGACATGATGACCTCGTTGCCGTCATCGTCTATCCACAGCTGGTACCTCTCATCAATGGTGTAATCGGTAGGACGTCCCCAGGTTATCTGCATGGTGCAATGAACAAAGCGTATCACCTGCCAGCCCTTATATGTGGTGAATATCAGCATGCTCGTGTGGTCCACTCCGGAATAGTTGCGGAAATACTTTACATTCATCATAGCGGCGCAGTCCGGACACTGGCAGTCCTCCACGCCGACGGCAACAGCCAGGCTGTCACGCCAGTACCTAATAGTGTTAGGCATCTCCTTCCACTCATACCCGCAGCGGGTACACTTACACTGACCGCCCATCTTATACAGGACCCACTGTTTCAGCTTACCCTTCAGCCACTCCTTCTGCTGATCCGTCACCGGCGGCAGCTCCCTGTTGAGCTGGAGTACCAGCCTGTCTCTCTTGTTACGCGGTTTCATAGCATCCCGGCAAAAAGGTCATCCATCTGGGCGGGCTGGGCTGCGGCCTTGACGGCTTTCTTCTGACGGCTGGCCTCCAGCTTGGCCTTCTGTTCTTTCGCGTATTGCTCCACCGCCGCCTTCCGGGCTTTACGCTTCTCAGAGTCGGACAGCTCGATGGCATGGTTCACCACCACCGTGCAGCTGCCCTGCGAGCCGGTGACCTTTACGTCCGCCTCATCGTAGTAGTGGAGGGCCTGACCGTAGATCTCCTCATCGGTGTAGCCCTGACGTTTCTGGTGCTTGACCCAGCCGCAGATGTAGTTACAGCAGTTGGTGATGCTCTTATCGTCGGCCTTCAGCTTGGCCTCATACTTGGCGCGGAACGCCTCATCCTCCTTGGCCACACCGTCCAGGTAGGCCTTGATTGTCTTTTCAAATTCAGTCATGTTGTGTCCTGATTAATGTTATTGCAATAATGCGGTTGTCTTGCTGTAATGGTTCTCCAGCAGGTAGGCGTCCCGCAGGTCGTCTATCTGGGTCTGGATCATGTCATGCGTCAGCCAGCCCCAGCCCTGCTGCTGCTCCTCCTTGACATATTGCATGGCGCGTTCCATCGCCGCGTCTATCTCGGCTGCCGTGGGGGTGGCTATCTCGCCGCGCTTCAGATAAACCTGGTACACCATGCTGGCCCAGTGGGGCAGAGAGAAGGCGCGCGGGTCCTTATCCCTTGTATGGTCGAATATGGTCCAGTGCTCCTGGTAGTACTCATACGCCTGCCGGTACTTGGTCTCGTATGCTTCCAGGTTACGGCTCAATACCGTGCCGTTATTCGGGCGCGTGCGCTCCAGCATACGGTCATGGTCGTCATCCACCACGCGCGTACGTTCCGGGCACCCGTAAAAGGTGCGGATCCAGAGCATGATGGCCGCACCGGTGACAAAGGTGTCACGTGACAGCTCCCCGCCTATTCCCAGGTTGATGAGCAGCTCCAGCTCCTTGTCCCTGAGCTTGGGATAGTTGTCGATGATGTAACGGTCCAGGCTTTGGGTGACGCGGTTCATGTTATACTCGCTCATGTTACCCTGGCCGCGCATGGTCAGGGCCTCGCTGATGACATAGCGAAGCGTGGCGTGACGCTCCGACTCCAGCAGGCTGGCCCACTCAGTACCCCGGGAATAGCACTCCTCGATCTTCTTTGCGTTCATAGTTATCCTGTGTTTGATGTGTTGCTCTCTCACGGGCCTCGCGCTCCGCCCTCAGACGCTTCAGCTCCTTCTCGGCCTTCTCGGTGTATTCCAGTGTGTCCACCATACCGGGTGCAAGGAACCGGCGGGGCGCTGCCGCCTGACGGTTCTGCAGGTACTCTGCACGGAAACCCTGCCAGCTGTTCTCGGCACAGAGCTGGACTGCCTGGGCGATGGTGATGCCCGCCTTGCCGGCCTCGCGCTCCAGGGCCGCCGCCGCCGAGAGAGTATTACTTGCTTTCTTGGCTTTTCTCACCTGCAGCCAGTCATTAGCAGTAGCCTCCGGAACATCATGCTCCAGCAGCCATTGTTTGTAATTAAACTTTACAGATTTGGCTGGTTTTTCTTGCTCGGCAGGCGTTACGCCTATATTTAGTCTATCTTTATTTATATTCTTATATTCTAAAGGTGCGAGGTGAACATTGTTCACCTGGCCAAGTGAACTTTGTTCACCTGGGACGTGCATTTTGTTCACCTGGCCAAGTGAACTTTGTTCACCTGGGATAGTGTCATAATAAGTGACACGGTAATAGTTGACATTATGCCCTTGCTGGTCTCTGATGGTTGTCTTATCTATCAGCCCACGCTCTACCAGACGGTCGATTATCTTGATGGCTCCTCTTTTGGTAACATTCAAGGCATCGCCTATAAATTCCAGGGTGCCGCTGAACTGCGACTCGCCGTCATGGCTGAAGCCTGCGATGAGGCCGTAGGCCAGCAGCTCATTGCCTGACAGATGGAGTTCGCTGATTGCATATCCGGGGATGGTGATCCAGTTGTCGCGCGTCCACTTCATAGTTGTTAAGTGCGTAAAAAAGAAGGAACCCGTTTCCCAGAAGGGGTGCCGCCCTACCTGGTACTCTGGATTCCTCTGTTATCCTATCAATACATCCGGCACGATGTCTGTTCAATCTTTCACACCGCTAAGATAGCGTATAAAATGTTATCTTGTATCGCATTTTTGCAAAAAAGAGTAATCGTATTACAATTTGTACGCCGGATAGCTGAGTATTTTGGATTTATCCCACACCTCCCCGTCGCGGTATGCCTGTAAGAGGTCAGCAACGGCGTCATATCCCTTGAACGGGATAGGGAAGAAGCTCCAGCGGTTATTGGGTATGTCATACCAGTAGGCGTAAAGTTTTACCGCGTTCCAGGTGCCAAAACCGTTGCGGGCCTCGAACAGGGCCTTATACGTTGACAACTGCCAGCTCAGGTAATCCCCATCCAGCTCGCTGGTGGTCTTGATGTCCACAAGGATGAGGTCGTAGGATTCGTCACCGGTACGCTCCGCCTCGATGAGGTCCACCTTACTGGCCACATCCTCCTCGTTACTAACCATATACTCTGATGCTACGTGCTTCCATGTTTCCACCTTTGTGGTCTGCTGGAACATCTTGAACGACTCCAGAGCTGCCGCCACAACGCCCTCAAACTCCGGAGCACATACCGGCTGAGGCAGACCGTCCAGATATGCCTGGACTGCCTCATGGATTGCGGTACCACGGTCGGCGGCATGCCTGAGCACCGCCGGGTCGATGTCGCTGTACTTATCGTAAAATATCACGTTCTTAAGGATGGTCGTCACACCCTGGAGGGTGTCGAAGCCCAGCCAGTACTCATGCACGTCATTGGCGCGGTCCTCGATGAACTGCACCGGTGACTCATAGAGCTGCTCCCTTATCTCCTCACCTGTTATCATGATGCCTGCTGTCTCTTGATTTCGGCCTGGCGGTTGATGCCGGCGTTAAGAAATGTTGTGTTGTTCAGAAACTGGGGCCACAGCGCGCGTACACGTGTGAGGTCCTGCAGTGTGCTGGCTGCGGCGATGTCCGCCAGGGCCTGATCCAGCTCGGATCGGTTATCGTCACCCTTCTGTTTGATGACAACCGGCTGCTGGGGTTGGGGAGCTTGTGCCGGTGCCTGCTGATAGGACTGGCGGCCCTGCTGACGGTTGAGGTCTATCTCCTGCTTGGGTTCCAGATCCGCGGTGGGTATCAGGAACATCTGGGACAGCACAGACTTCAAGGCGAAGCTCTTGGCCTTGTACGGTCCTTTGTCAGCCATGTCCTGACCCTCGCCCCAGCCGTCTGCCGTCACCACGCTGCCGTCCCGGGTGCTCATGAAGGTGAACTCCATGTGTATGAGGGTACGGTGCATGACGCGGGCTTTGCCTTCACGGTCCGGAGCCATCGGCAGCTCGGAGGTCTGGAACTCCAGCTCACGCGGTATTATCACGATGCCGGCATCGGCAAAGAGACCATGCAGCGCGTTCATGATGTCATCCACGCCGCGGTACCTGAACTTCTGCTGCTCGTTGTATTGTGACTTATCAATAGCGGTCACGGCTCTCATGACCTCGCCCATGCTGCGGTGTATCGCCAGTCCCTGGGATTCATCCGGCAGTGTCACTATCTGACCGCCGTCCTGTTCGGTTTTCTTTTCGGTTTTTGTGTCCATTTGAATGTCTGTTTTATGTGTTAAAGACTCCCGCCGTATCCGGTTGAAGGTTTGCGGCGGCATATACCAGTAGCCTCTCATACGAAGATATCCGGGGCATACTTACGGGCCAGCAGTACGGACCCTGCCATGAAGGCCACGGCAAAGATGCAGCAGCCCAGCTTCTCCAGGTTAAGACATGCCGGCAGAACCAGCGATAATATCACCATTGCAATACTAAATTTTCTCATAACCATTTATCGATTTTAAGTCGTTCTTTGAGTTCCTCATATCTATGCTCAGCGTAGCTCTTGAAGTCTTCGATTGTTATCGTAAAAAAAAGAGCGACGTCGTAGGATCCGTAAGCGTAGTTCACGCTGATAGAAGTTTCCTCGGTCGTTATCCTGAAATAGCGGCAACCCATACATATCCGCTGGAGCTTCTGTAGCTTGACCAGGTACTCGCTCAGATCGTCTTTTGTCAGTCTTCCGCTCATCGGTCACACATTGAGGTGCTGTCATGCTCCACATAACGGCGCAGATAGAAGCAGTACAGCCCATTCACACAATGACCGCTATCGACACATGCCAGGCACTCCTCCGGCGGTCCTACCTTAACTCTCTTGGTCTCATCCATAGTCTTACATTGCTGCCCGCCAGATCCGGAGCAGCTCGTGCCCGGTAAAGAACCGGCGGTGGTTAATACGGTTCATTCGCGGCTGGATATTGAGGTGGTTGGCGTAACGCCACAGAGTGTGACGCTCACAGCCCAGCCGCCGGGCTGCCTCACATACGGGATAATGCCCGCGCTCGTTCACCTCCGGCTCAGTGTCACGCATGGCCCAGCACAATGAAACGTATCTGAGTCATGCTCAGGTCATACTTGCCGGCCAGCACGCGGTAAGCCCTCGCCGGCTTGATGCCGGGGTTATCCTTCATGATGCTGACATAATCGGCGTTGATGTTCTCGTTCCTCTCGGCGCGCTGGCGCTCCGAGGGTGTCATAAAATCTTCACTCATCTTTCTCTTTCAATAAGTTGATAATAATTGTTCTGTTCTTCTTAGTCACGTCCGCGATGGATAGGCACATCTGGACCTGATCCCAGTCCATGCCTTCGATAATCTCGTTCATGCGGTTCTGGATACGCAGCAGCGTCTCATGCTGTCCGTCCTCTCGCTGGAGGGTCTTGTGCGTCAGTGCCAGGTTTTCAAGCCTCACACCGATGAGCTTGTACTGCACCTGACGGTTCTGCTGGTTCAGTTCTTTTTCAGTCATGATTTGATGGTTAATTCGGTTTATTATTTTAATTTTACATCGGTTTTTGTTTAAATCCAATGCAAATATAAAGCTTTTATTTGTGATTTAACCAACAAACCAAACATTTTATTTGTGATTTAACAATTATTTTATTTTATGAGCGGGACTGAATTAAAGCAAATACTGAATGCCGCCGGAGTGAACTTCACCCAGGTAGCGCGGATGCTGGGGATGTCTCAGCAGAACTTCTATAATCTATTCGTAGCGCAGGACGTCAAGTCCGGAACTCTGGAGCGGATAAGCACGGCCATCGGGCGGGATATGAGCATGTTCTATCCGTTACCATCCCAGGCGGCCACGGTCACCGGTGACAACTCCACGGCGGTGGCGGGTAACGGCAACCAGGTGAACGCGGGCAAGCTGATAGATGAGGTAGCAGCCCAGCGGAGGCTGACGGAGGCCGCCCTGGTCCAGAACGATAAGCTCATTGCCATCATCGAGACCATCACAAAAAAGTGAGATTAAAGACAATAAAGTCAGAAGCAAACAAAATGAATTATAAGACAACAAAATGGAGAATATAAACGAATCAATAGCAATCAGCCAGCGGTTCTTCGAGGCCCTGGAGCAGCTGATCCGGACGGGGCAGGTAAAAAGCATAAGCGAGTTCGGCAAACGTTACGGCCTGGTGCCGCGTAACATGTACTTCCAGCGGGCCGAGCCATCCAGGCAGATCATCCGTCCGTCATGGCTGGCGTACCTGTCCCGCGACTACCAGGTTAGCGCCCACTGGCTCCTCACCGGTGAGGGTCCGATGATGACCATAACCGACGAAAAACGTGCAGGAACCGTGAGCGAGATTAAGGCCCTGGCCGAATCTCTGCTATAATCAGGGAGTTATATTGACCTCTCCGGCAACTGGGGGGCGTGTGGTCGCTGGTTCGAATCCAGTCACCCCGACCAGGTTCAGGAGCGGTCAGGACGCAGGTTCTGGCCGTTCTTGCTTTCCGGCCACACTTCCAAAAACGTGCAGAATCGGTGCAATTTGGGGTTATCCGGCATCAGCCGGGTGCAAAAAACGTGCAAGGAAATGAAGTTAAGGTTATATCTCGACCAGCGGGACGGACGGCCACCATATCCGCTCCGTCTCGGCATCAGTAAGAAGGGTGATGCTGCATACATCACCCTGTCCGTCCGGCTCATGCCTGAGCAGTGGGACCAGAAGGAGCAGCACACCCGCCGCCTGCCTCTGGCAAAGTGGCCACAAGGCCCCACCATCACCAACTACATCGAGAAGCGGCGCGCGGACATCGAGAACGTCATGCTGCGCCTGGAGGCAGACGGGGTGCTGCATAGGCTCACGGCCCGGCAGATCCGTGACCGCATCATGGTGGAGCTCAACGGTGATGACCGGCAGACGCTTCTCTCCGATGCCTTCAGCCGTGTGATAGCCCAGCACCAGAACGCCCGGACACGTCAGATATACCAGACCACCCTGGACCGCATACGGTCAGCCATGCCCGGGGCAGATGCCCTCACCCTGGAGGATATTACACCGGAATGGCTGCGGCAGCTGGACCGCCGCCTGCAGTCCACCGGTACGCCATCTGTCAACGGGCGTAACGTACACATGCGCAACATCCGGGCCGTGATGAACTGGGCTATCACCGAGGAACTGACTGACAATTATCCGTTCAGGCGTTACAAGCTCCGTTATGAACAGACCAGGAAACGCAGCCTCACCAGCGCGGATATCCGGCGTCTGGCGGCGCTGGAGCTGACGGGTTATGACAGGGAATACCGCGACATGTTCCTGCTCATCTTCGCCCTCATAGGCATCAACATCACCGACCTGTTCAGCCTGGACCATGAGAGCCTGAACGCCGGGCGTATCACATACCGGCGGGCCAAGACAGGTACCATGTATGACATCAAGGTGGAGCCGGTGGCCATGGAGCTGCTGGAGCGTTACCGGGGAGAGGCGGGCCTGCTCTGCATCCGGGACCGTTACCGCTCGGCCCGTGACTACACGCAGCACATCAACGCGGGCCTGAAGCGGCTGATCCAGGAGGCGCCGTTCACGGAGCTGTCCACATACTGGGCGCGGCACTCCTGGGCCACCATCGCATATAATGAGCTGGGCGCGTCTATGGATACCATCAGCGCGGCCCTGGGACATAAGTACGGCAGCCGCGTCACGGCAATCTACATCAACCCGGACCAGAAGCGGGTGGATGACCTGAACCGGCGGATGCTGGAGCTGATATTTGATGTGTAACGCCCTAACACACCCGCCGACCTTCCGTGTATCAGGGTAACAACAGAAAACCCCACAGCGGCCAAAAGATGCAGCCCTGCGGGGTTTTATCGTTAATGTGATGCTCTTACTTGACAGCCTCGGCCACTGCGTCCACCATCTGTCCCAGGCTGATACCCTGGGCGCGTGCAGCATCCTCCAGACGCTGACGGGTCTCCGGCTTGACCCTTACAGCCATACTGACGCGGCGATCCTCCTTTGCCTTACGGCCTGCGCCGGTTCTCGCTCCTCCTCTGCTCATACTCTTATTACTGTAATGGTTTATTCTTCCTCGGTGTTGTTACACAGATAATTCTCAGCATCAATAAACATTCCTTCGAGGTCCTGGTTCAGTGTGGGTACGAAACCGGCGGCCATCGCGGCCTTCATCACGCCTACCCATCTGGCCGGAAGCTCTGATATAACAGACTCGAAGGCCGCCATCGCTGACTCCGGAGAGTACAGGTCCTCGTTGGCTGAGTCCTGGGAAATCTTGCAGCCGTTGAAAAACAGGTTTACATACTCGCCGTCGATGCTCAGTTCTGCTGTGAACAGCTGACCATTCACCAGGTTGTGCAGGTAGCCGTTAATCTTGCGTATATCGTCGTGTGTCATCTGTTTATTAATGATGTCGTAAAATGGGGCTTCCATCCCTACCTGGCAATAAGCCTGGTTGTCGTCATCGACCCAAACAGGTTGACCGTAGGAACTATCCGGATGCTCTGTTGTAGCGTGTACCTGTACGCTCATTCCGTTGATTCTATTTGTTAAAATTGCTTTCATTAGTCTAAAACTTTAACGGTTGATAATATATACTGAGACTCTATCTGGGTAAAAACAAAGTCAACTTTCAAAAAGAAGGATAGTATCATGTGTCCGCTATGCTGCTGCGTAGCCTGTAGCAAGGATTCCAGCGTGCTGGGTTCTATTTTATAGGTGCCAGCAGTATCGCGGTCTCTGACCTCAATTGTTCCACCTATGGGGTTCTTTGCGTTAAGGAAGGTTGCAAAGCCATCAAGTGTTTGAAAAAAAATTGCATCTCCAGTCTCAAAATCTTTTAAGCAAAATATCTTTATCATTCTATCCCGCTTAACCGTGATGCGGTAGGGCTGTTCGGTTTATTATTCGGTTTAATAAGTTTTTGCTGTATAAGTTCTGTTCATGCGGCTGCATGTGAACTGGAAGTCGCAGCCGTTAATCTCCAGGTAAAGATCGTTTACCTTAACGACATTATAACCGAGCATTGAGAACCTGCGGTATAATGCGGTGATGAAGTTTTTTTTGTTGTGGTCAAAGCATACGCTGTTTACCACTCCCTGAATTTCTGTTGTGAATTGCTCTGTTGCTTTCATTGTCGTGTCCTTTATTGTTCTTAACTGATACAAAGATAATACATCTTTTTGAATTGTGCAATACATTTATCATTTATTTTCAGAAAAAAGTGATTTTTTTTGCTGCCCCTTGGAAAACAGCAACGGCCCGCATCCCTGCGAGCCGTTCCCCTGACAATCAGACTATCTATCCCAAAAACCGAATAAATGCGATGAGAAGTCCTGTCCTTCAATTACTAACCAATTAATACTATGAGTATCTTCTATTTCTTACCCATCAGCCTGCTGAAGATGAGGAAAGCGACGGTCAACAGCGCCAGCCCACCGGCCCAGCACAGGACCTTCTGCCACCAGGTCAGGGAGTGATCAACCTTAACCACCTCACGCGGCACATAGACAGGAATAGTGTCTCGTACCACCAGCGTGTCATGGAGGTAGCGAAACCTGTCACGGTAGCGGTACTCCAGGACCGTCACCGTGTCACCCTTCAGCAGCTCCTTTATGTAGATGCTGTCCCGGACGTAGATGCTATCGCTCCTGTCCCGGTAGATGATCTTCACCTTTTCCGCCGGCTGCGGATCTGCTGGTTCCGGAATCGTCCGGCATCCGACCACAGCTGTCAGTATCAGCACTACCGCTAACAGCATCAGCATAGTCGGTCCGGTGCATCCGTCACGCTCCGCCTGAATATTGTAGTATTCCTGCATCGCCCGGGCCCGCTCCTTGGCTTTCCTGTCCTTCTCCTCCTTCGTCATATTGTGTTGCCTTTATCGTCATACGTCCATATCACGCAGGGCGGCAGGCCCCGGCTCTCGCCTGTGTCTATATGCACGAACGTGTCACCAATCCCGATGCGCGTCACGCCCAGCTCCATCGCCGCCTTCACTATTCGCCACCTGGTCGCCGTGCTGTAACACCGTATATCCACCGCCAGCCCCATGGTGTGCGCGCTGTTACCGCTCCGGCCCTTGCTGCGCTCGTACTCCCTGCTCCTGTATGCGGAGTTTAGGACCAGTGGTATGCCGGCCCTCTCGCGGATCGCGTCCAGCAAAGCCAGGAACCCCGGCTGCATCTGGTCTATCGTGCAGCTGGGGTTGCATCTGCGGAACTCCGCATCCTTGAAATACTTTGCCTTATTCATTGCCCTGTCCGTCTAAGTCACCCACCTGCACAGTTGTATCTCCGTGTGTCAGCTTCACCCCCAGTCCCTCGCGGATCGCCTCGCGCACCACGAACAGTGTGGCGAAGCCGAACAGGTAACCGGCGGCCTTGAACATGCTGGGGTCCACCACACAATAGGGCGGTATGCACGCCGAGGCGATGAACAGCCCGATGGTGACGGTCAGGCACACCCACAGCGCTATCGTTGTGGATGTGCTCACTCTCCTGGTTATCGCGCGGAACTCGCGCATCTGCTGCTGAACGGTCATGGCTGGTTACTTTTCAGGTTCCTCATGTTCCGGGGCATCCACTTCCTCAAAGTCCTCCGGCACGTCCTTGTGCGGCGGAACCTGAAGGACTCCGCCTATATAGTAGGAGTAGCCAAGGTAGATGACGTTGCCGTAATCCTCGCCGCTCTCCTTGGGGATGAAGGTCTTGCCCTCATCGGCTGTCATTGTGTTACCTTCTATCTTCATAGTCGTTATGTGTTAAGTTGTAGGCATCGGCTGAATCTTGCTAGCATGAGCACTCCAGTTGGTTGCTGCCTTGTATGCCTCTACGCTCTCTGCCGGGACGTAGATGATAACATCGTCCGGAATCTTGTCAAACGTGTTAGATTGTATTGCTGGCGGTGTTGCGTTACTGACGTATATATACCCCAAACTATAACAGTTCTGAAAGCATTGTGAACCGATAGTTGTAACCATGCTCGGTATGGTAATGGATGGCAAGCAATAGCAATTGCGAAAGCAGTTAACGCCTAACTGAGTCACATTCTCCGATATGATGACTTCTACAAGGGTCTGACAGTTAGAACATATACTATTATTTAAACGCGTGACACCTTGTGGAATAACAAGGCTTGGCAATTGCATGCAGTTCTCAAATGCGTATGTAGCAATACTATTCAATCCTGCAGGTATGTTAATTTCACGCAGGTTTGAACAAGAGGCAAAAGCATAATCTGCAATCTGAGTCACTCCATCTGCTATATGGACTGTTTCCAGCCCTGTGCAACCATTAAAGACATTAGTCGTTATTGCACCTACATTAGGGATGTCTATTGATTTAAGCGATGTGCAATTCCGGAAAGCAGAAGAGGCTATTGAATAAACACCATCAGGTATTTTTATGCTTTTCAGATGATTACAATCATTGAAAGCTGAACTCAATATTCTTGTTACACCATCAGGTATTATTACATTTTCAAGCATTGAACAGCCGCTTGCTAAATCCGTATTGATTTCTGTAAGCAGTGGCGGAAGACAAAGCCTCTTTACTCTGGTTCGAGAGCAAGCGAGCTGCTGTATGACAGTAATATTGGGCGACAAAGCCAAACTTGATATATTAGAGTTGTAGAATGCACTATTTTCGATTACTGTTACTCCTCGTGGAACGACTAGACTACGCAATTTGAATGTGCTAGAGAACGCACTAAATTCTATTGTGTCAATAGAGTCCTTCGGAATATTCACTAACGCCAAATTCGTACATTGCATAAATGCATAGCTACCTATTTTTGCACCAAGGCCCAACTCAACACGCTTTATGCTATTCTGATAGACTTTATTCTGACTATTCTTAGAAGTTTTCTCAGCCCATAACAAACACGAATCATAGTTTGATTGCCCCATCAGCTTAATCGTGCTTCCGGCTGACGGAGTGATAGTTATCAAGTATGATCCAGCCGAAGGATAAGTATGCGGCGTATTTATTAGCGTACTCAAAGAAGTACCTATAACCGTATTCTGCTGACTTTCGTCTCCCCAGTCAATGGTCACCGTACCATTTATCGCAAGGCCCAAGGACGGACTAATTCTGCCCTCTGGAAGTGTTATATATATGCGGCTCTTGCCATCACTTGTGATATAAGTCGCACCAATATCCATCATGCCGTACTGGGCGCAGTAAGCCTGTGCGTCAGCTAGCGGCCAGTTCCACTCCTGGAATGTCAAGCCTTCATGGGCAGGCGGTGTCGGCAGCTCCGTCAGGGCCGCGAATTCCTCCGCTGAGTATGATGCAACTTCG
Source organism: uncultured Akkermansia sp. (assembly GCA_904501915.1). GTDB lineage: Bacteria > Verrucomicrobiota > Verrucomicrobiia > Verrucomicrobiales > Akkermansiaceae > Akkermansia. Next base: position 15,470 of record CAJGCV010000006.1, read on the forward strand.
CTGCCATCATAATCATATAGTATAACATCTTTTTCAGCAGCCAGTGCAGGACCTGGGGCTGCTCCGGCATTGCCTGCGAAATCTATCTTCGCCAGATTTATCAGTTTCATCCCCATAGCGCTCCACGTGTTAATATCTTACCACTACCTCGTTATCGGTGTTGCCCGTCAGTTTGATGAACATACCGGGCACGGCATTGGTCACCACCACGTCCTGCCCGGCCTCGCTGGCCTCATCCCAGGGCGTGAAGTTCTCGCCGTCCACTCCATACTCCAGCGTGTAGCCCTCGCTGGTCTGACCTATCACGAATCTTGGTGCCGGTGCCTTGAATGGCTCATCTCCGTTTACTATCAGTTTCATTGCTTTATAGTTTAATCATTAGTTATCCTGTGTTGTCCATCCGCTCGGAACTCCGCTCGCTCCGGCTGGCAGTGTGGTGCCCGCGGCTTTCGTTATCACTCCCGATGCCGCCACGTTAGCCAGCCAGTTGTCCAAACAGCTGGTAGCCGATATATCGGTAGCCAGCATCGTCACTGCTGCCAGCTTGATGCAATTCTGGAACATACTTCCGTATGCGTATGCCGACAACCTTGCTGCCGGCAATACAGGTGCCTGCGTCAGGTTGCGACACCCATAGAACATCATATAGTAATCACCATTATACAGTGTCGTAGCAGGTAGGGCGGGCGCCTTCGTCAGCCCCTGGCAGTTTTCAAACATTCCCTGGCAGACAAACGAGCCGGTGATAGTCACCAGCCGCAAGTCGGGAACCGACGTGATGCCGGAGCTGCGAAACATATACTTCATCGCGGACTTGCCGGCACGTGTAACCAGCAACTCCGGCGGTGTTGTCAGACTGCTGGTACTCTGGAACATCTCCTCGCATGCTGATTCCGGCAGCTCCGTTACGCTCATGGCTGGTGCGTTGGTTATCAACGCAGCATAGAACATCTGGTAGTAAGCATGATGCCCCACCGTGGTGGCGGGCAGCACACTCATCGCCGTGCACTCCTGAGCATCCAATCCCTCGAACATCTCCGCGTAAGCGTATGCCCCTATGGATGTTGCCGGCAGGTCGGGTAGTGCCGTAAGTGAGCGGTCATAAAAGAACAGCTTAAAAAAGCAATAATCGGGCAGCGTAGTAATATGCTCCCAGTCCGCCTGCTCAGGCTCCAGCATGCTGCGTATATCACCCGAACATGCCACCCTCAAGTCATCCGGAATGACGAAATGGCAGTAGATCGTTGTAGAATTCGCCATCCGCGTACCCTTACCCCTGAAATAGACAATACCGCCGGCGGGTATGTTGCCGGTGGTTATATTGTGCGCGTTGCCGTCATTGGTCTCCCTAATCCAGGTCCTGCCGTCACGGCTCCACTCCGCGTACTGATAGTCGGATGCCGTCACCCCTGCCGGTATGGAGAGCGTCACGCTGCCGGCTGTCTGCATCGTGAACTTGATACAGCGCAGCTGGAGCGGAGGCAGCACCTCCTTACCCATCACCCTGCGGCGGTTAAGCGGTTGCAAACTTGACATAAGCCACGGACCAGTTAAGACCGTTATACATTGCGTTTATCTCATACTCACCGCCAGCCTCTATCTGGAATCCGTCGGCATAGCGGATAGTCTTGCCGTCGGCAGATGTAAATGACACGTTCGGAGTTGTGCCTGCCGTCAGACCTATCATCACCGTCTGTATCACATCGCCGGATACGGCTGGCAGTATCACTGCCAGCGTGTTTACCGCAGCAGTTGCCCTGTGATAGCGGTTCACCGCAGCAGTCAGCGTGTTGCCGCTGAAAGTCACGGCCTGTATCTGCGGGGCATCGGTTCCGGGATTGCCCTGGGGACCTTGCGGCCCAGTAGCGCCTGTGTCGCCCTTCTCACCTTGGGGACCCTGGGGGCCAGTTGCACCCGTATCTCCCTTCTCGCCTTGCGGACCTTGTGAGCCGGTTGCACCCGTGTCGCCCTTGTCACCTTTCTCACCTTTCTCACCTTGTGGGCCCTGTGGTCCTGTGGCACCCGTGTCGCCTTTTTCTCCCTGGGGACCGGCAGGGCCTGCAGGACCGGTTGCGCCGGTGTCGCCCTTGTCGCCCTTCTCACCTTGTGGTCCGGGAGGTCCTACGATGCCGCCCTCATTGACAGCCTCCACCAGCTCGTTCACCTTCTCCACCATCGGGTTCAGGTCATCGGCATACAACACTTTGCCGTCTTCGAATGTCTTATCCAGTATATCCATATCCTTGCGTTTGTTAATCTCCTATTACATAGAACTTGCGGCGTGATGCCCTGATCTTGGGCTGGCATTTGTCACCGCAGCAGCCGGTGCCCTGCACCTGCCTCCAGTATCTCATTGTGTCGGCCAGATACTGACGGCCTATCTTCTCGCTGTCCTTGCTCACGCCCTGTATGCTTTGGGCGCTGGCCGGACTGCTGTCGTCTCCCTCCTTCACCACCACGCCGTATGGTGTCACCTGCAGCGGGTGGTTCTTAATAAAGCGCGCGAACACCAGATAGCTCTCGGCGGCTTTCAGTCCCTGGAACCTGCGGGTGCATCCGCACTCATCCACGTACTGCCCGCCGTTCAGCAGCTTCTTCTCCTCCGGGGTCAATACCACACCGATGGGGCCGCCCAGCGTACCCTGTCCCAGTGGTGTCTGCCCCAGCACCATTGCCGAGCCGTAGGAGGTCAGCCTGTCGTACTCATCAACGCCGAGGAGCGGGATAATATCCAGCTCCTCCGTCTCGCGTATGAACACCTCCACGCGGTTACGCTGCGTGTTTGTCGCTATCTCGCGATACTTGCGTATGTCCTCAACCGTTATCAGCATATCATTTAGTTCCGTTAATCAGTTCGTCAATATCCTCATCCTCCAGACCATAGACGCGGGCCAGCACGGCACGCTTGGCTTGCTCCGTCTTGCCGCTGTCAAACAATATCTCCAGCATCCGCTCCGTCCTGTCGCCCAGGGCCTCGGCTATCGTCTGGTTGACATTGTACACCTTGGGCATGATAGAGTAGTCGCCGTCCGGATTCAGGCGGCTGATGCCGTCCAGATGCTGAAACACGTCGGCCATTACACGCTCCAGCAGCAGGCGCTCGGTCTCAGTCTGCGAGTTGTAATAGTCATACGCCTCCTTCATCGCGGTGGATCCGAAGTTAGAGCCCACATCCTTGGCCCGCAATATAGGCGGCTGGCAGAACGCGGCACCGATGCGGTCGGGCACCTTATCGTCGGCCTGCTTGAATTTCTGGTCGGTGTTATTGGTCTCGAACGGCTTGAACTCCGGCTCCTGCTCGCCCTCCTCCAGATTGCAGTACAGCATACGGCCTGCCTTCGTGTCGCCCTGGAACTGGGCCAGCTCCTCCTTGCGTTCATCGGCCTGTTCCTTGCTGTTTGCGCCGTTCAGGTGGTCGATAAACATGCCGGCGGGCAGGTAGTTGTTCCTGATGTTGCGGTATGACAGGTTGCTCAGTCCCTCCTCGGCTGACATATCGGTCAGCGCTGCGTCATACACCGGCAGCGGGTAGCACTTGGGTCCGCGCCTGGAGTAGTAGTATATCTGGCCGTTCCATGCCTCCCAGCCTCCGGCCTCCTCCACCTGCTGCCGTATGGCCTCATGGTCCGGATCGAAGAAGTCAAACCACTCGATGTCCTGTGAACGGAACCGGCGAAGGTTGGTGTTCCTACGTCCCCAGTCCTTATGCAGCGCGATGCGGTTCGTGTTGTAGTCATCGTCCAGCTCACCCAGGCGCAGCCACTCGAACGGCACATGCGCCACGCTGGTTATCTCGTAGCGGGCGTTCCAGTTGACGTGCAGGGCGAAACCTCCGAAGGTGGCGAGGTCACGGGCGACGGCATCCAACAAGTCATCCGCACGGTCACCGCGCCCGTTCACCACAGCCTTATAGAAGTCACGCTGCCGGAATCCCCTGCCAAACAGGAACCGCCCGTACTGCTCCACACAGGCACCGCCGGTGATGCTGGCTCCGACCACCTCCATTACCTTCTGGGGATAGTCGTTCTGCTCACCATACATCTGTATGTGATATATCCGGTCATTGCGGGTCTTCAGCGGTTTCTCCGTCTTCAGTGATTCCAGCTTCATAGCGTCTTACTTCTTTGTGTTGCTTTTCTTGTTTTTCTTGCCATCAGCGGTCTTTTCCTCCTCGGCTGGTGCATCTGCCGGGGCTTCTGCTTTGGATTCGTCAGCGGGCGCGCCAGCGTTTGCTGCGGCTTCGTCCTCCTGCTTTCCGTACACCTCCTCCTCCCAGTTATCTGGCAGCACGCTGAACAGGCGCTTGCAGGTGGGATGGATGCGCAGGTGATGGATTGCCAACTCATCGGTGATGTTGTGTGTGGTCGCGGTCTTGGTCGGGTCTTTCGGGTCCACTAGGACGGCACCGGCCCGCAGGTCATATCTCTTCTCTTGCATTGCTTTCAGTTTTTCGGGATTCCCCTTCATGATTAGTATGTACGCATCTATCCAGCAGTCACCGCATGACTTGTTGAGATGATTGTGGTAGATGCTCTTGTATAGTTTCTCGGTTTCGGAACGGAATTCAGCAGAACGGGCGATGAGGCCGCGAACCTCCGCGGCACTCATACCCTTATACTGCTCCTTGTATTGCTCCAGCGTCATCATGCTGCTACCAGAGCGTCAATCATAGTCTTGGTTGCGGCCAGGTCGGTGACGAACACCGAGGTAGGCAGCTCGCTCTCGCGTGCGTTGTCGTCGCTCGCCATGGTGGTGGCGTTCAGTACGCCGTCGCCGTCGGTACTGTTGCCATCGGAGGCAGAAGCGGTCAGGCCGTTCTGACGTCCGTACACCTCATATACGGTCCCGGGGTTACTGATGTCCACGCGCTTGACGATGAACACGAACCTGCCCTGAATCAGGGCGTTGATGGCATCCTTGTTTTCCTGAGTGTTGTCGAAGGCACGCAGGATAACCTGATGTATCAGGCTGTTGCCGTAGGTGCCGCGGTTCATCGAGTAGCTGGCCTCGAAGGCACGGTCCTTACTGGTCAGGCGGTAGGCTTTGGCCTGTCCCGCCAGCACGATGGAGCTGATTACACCGTTAGCCTCGGTGATGGTGGCGTTCTGCCAATCATCGAAGTTAATGGCTATCACCTCACCGCTGATGGCTCCGTTACCGTTACGGCAGGAGCCCAGTGCTGCGTTTGCAGCCAGTCTTGCACATGTCAACATATAGAGTTGTTTTTTTTAGAGTTGAATAAAAAAAGAAGGCCGGGCGGTCAGGTGTTGCAAGCCCTCCCGCCCTGTGCCTTGATGGTCACTCTGCGTAGATGAAGTGATCGGGGTTGGCGATCTTGGCGTCCAGCATATCCTTCAGCAGGATGTAGTTGCCGCGTTTGGTCTTATCGTACCAGATGTCGAACTCGCCGAACAGCTTGCCCCTGGTGGGTGAACCCACGGCCAGCACGGACTTGGTGGTCAGCAGGGCGCGGTGCGGGTTGTAGAATGTGGTGTCGAGATCCTGATATGCCTGGATCATTTCATCCCATACCGGCAGGGGTATTACAGGGATGCCGAGGATGGTGAGCACTTGCACGCCCTCGGTCAAGTTGACGAAGGTCTGGGGCAGTTGCTTGCCGGTGAGGTACTGCTCGTAGGCGTCGGCGATGCTCTGGGTGACCAGGAACATGGGACGGTTCTCGATGTTGCGGTCATTCTTCATGGCGCGCAGCTTCATCGGGGCCTTGTACCACATGCCGGTCAGCAGCTCGTAGGCGGCCTGCGGTGTCATACCTGACATCTGGGCTGCCTTAGTTGCCTGGCTGTTAGCGGCGATGGTGATGCCACGCTTGGCGTCATCAGCGACATAGGCGCGGAGCTGCTTAAACAGACCGTCGATGATGTCGAAGTAACCGAGGTCCAGACCGTCGGTATAGGTTCCGCCGTCACCGGCCTCCTCTGCGTCAACATCGTTGAACCAGATGAGACGGTAGAGGAACTTGTACACTGCGCCGATGAGCACCTCGACCACGACGTTCATGTAGTCGGTGTCGGTCAGGTCGTCAATCTCTGTGCCGGTACGCATGCTATAACGGGCCATAGTGTCCTTAAGGTCCTGGGCGCACTCCTTAAGGAATATCTCCCACTCCTTCGGCTGCCAGACCAGCTTGCGGGTGCCGATGTTCCAGTCCTGGGGTTCGGGGTCGCAGCCTTGTCCCTTCTTACCTACCAGGCCGCCCTCGGTGATGAAGCCGACCTCTTTGTCTGCTACGATGCCGCCCCACATCTGATGGATAGCGGAAATCTCCGGCAGGCGCATGATACCCTCATACACCAGCTCGTTGATGTTGCGGATCTGCTCCGCGGTAAACGTGAACTTTGATAAGTCCAGGTTAATGGTTCCTTCTGTGTTTGCCATATCTCTGTTTTTTTGTTTGGTTGTTACTTCTTAACCCAGCCGAGCTTCTCGCGGCATTCCTGCTTCTGCTCCTCGGCTGTTTTCTTGCCTTCCTCCTTGCCCTCGCCGGCACCCTTGCCGTTCAGACGGCTGCCCGGCTGATAGTGGCTGCCCAGCTGGCCCTTCAGGTCGTTGATCTCTTTGTCGCGCTCGGCGATGGTGGCATTGGCTGTCTCCAGCTGCTCGCGAACCCCGGCCAATTCGGTTGCATGGTTGTCACACTCGGCCTGGTGGTCGTTTCTGGCTGTCTCCAGCTGGCCCTCCAGGTCGGTAACCTGTGCCTGGAGCTGGTTGCGCTCGGCGGTCAGTGTAGCCACGCTGTTGCGGGCCTCATCTCTCTCCTGCTCCAGCTGTGCGATACGGTCGTTCAGCTGTGCGGTCTCACTAGCAGCTGCACCCTCGGTGCCCTGCTTACCCTTAGCCTCCTCGCGGGAGACCAGAGCCTTCAAATCATTGAGTAATCCCATATTCTCTGAGTTGATAAAGTTCGTTCTTATGCCGGGCTGCTGCAAGCCGTCAGCGATGTCAAAGAGACGCTGTATGCAGTCATCCAGGGTGTTGATGGCGTCCACGAATACGCCCATAACTTCCGAGACGGCAAAGGTCTTGCCGTGGATCATGTCATCGGTAGCATCCGGAAAGGCGCGGCGTATGTCACTGCGGAATTCCTCGCCGTCCTTGCGTAGGTCTGCCACCAGTTCGCGGTCATTGTCATTGTCAACGATATCACGGTACCAGCGGTTCTTGTCGAAGCTTTCCGGGTCGTAGATCTCATGGAAGTCCTCGGAATCGAACTGGTTATGCGCGCCGTTTTTGAGTGAGAAAAATGACGCCAGCACACCGATGCAGCCCACCTCATCGGCAGGGTTCATGGCATAGACCTCATCGCACATGGAGGCCAGCCACATGCCGGCGCTCATGCAGTCGCCGTCGATGTGCATCAGGACGCGCTGACCGCGCTCATGTGCATAGTCGATAGCCTGACGGAAGTCATGACGCGCCCACGCGCTGCCACCCGGGGTGTTGACCTCGAAGATGTGGCCCTTGCAGAACGGGTTGGCTGCGCACTCCATCATGATGTCGCGCATATCCCTGGATCCGTAGGAGCACTCACCGCCGCCCCTGGTTATCGGGCCGTCAATAGTCATAACGTTGACAAATGGTACCTTCAGGTCCTCAGCGGCCCAGCGTCCGTACCATTCCCCCTCACGGGTCTGCTCATACGCCCAGAAGTCAATCTCACCCTCGGCGTTGACGGTTACGGCGCAGGGTGCCTTTTTCTGCACCTGGGCCAGCGGGGTGTGGTTCTTAAGGTTTCCGCGTATCACCTCCAGTACTCCATGCAGGTAGTCAGGTGACAGTGCCCACTCCTTATTCTTCAGAATCTCGATCAGTCCGTTCATGTTTCTTGTTTTACTCGTTTTCTTGCCCTCTGCCGCGTTATCTCTGCCGGGGTGGTCAGTTTATCAGCCGCCGGGGAGATAATCAAACAGACAGCCGGAGAATCGCTCCTCCGGCTGCAAAGTAAAGTAATGACCTATCGTTGCTGTTGGTTGTCTGCGTTACCACATTACGCGGGGGCAGGCGACGACAGCTTGCGGATGATACGGCGGACGTTCTCATCGGACATGTAGAACTTCTCGCCTGTCCGGTCGTAGGCGTCCATCCGTCCGGTCTCCTGACACATCTTCTGGAAATAGTCATACACCAGTACGCTCCTGCGCCACTCCGGAGTAATTACCTTTGCCTGCACCAGCCGCGTGAGCATGTCCTGCGGGATGCTTTTGATAAGGTCATATATTGTCATTGCCGTGCCAGTTGTTCGATGTTCACCTGTGTCTGTTCCGCATCCCTAAGTTCCGTCAGCGACAGCCATACCTGGACCTCCGCCACGGCCTCCTTCATTGCCTGCTTCATCTGCTCATAGTCCACGTCCGCACCGCCGATGCCGTTTCTTACGTCATAGCCCGTCTGGGGTACGCCTCCGTGCTTGCCTACATACGATATCAGGTTCAGCAGTTCGGGGAACGCTCTGGCCGGCTGCTGCGCCACGATCCGCTCGCCGCCCTCCGTCTCCAGCAGCACGCCTCCGCCTTCATGACTCGGACCTTGCACCTGACCGCCACGGCGCGCTTTCGGCAGCGGCTCACTCAATATGGCTGCCGTCTGTGCCAGACCGTTGGCGGCCACCAGCGCCGTCATAACCGGGGCTACATACACCGGCACCTCGGCCCATACCTTCATGATAGCCTGGGCCGTGCTCATTGCCACGGAGAAAAGCGATGACGCCCTTTCCCTTATCGCCTGCTTACGTGCCAGCGCCGCCTTCTCGGCATCCAGCTCACGGTCCATCTGCTTCACCTTCTGGTCGTACTGCCTCTGGCTTATCAGTCCGGCGTTCAGCCGTTTATCCAGCGTCTCCTTCTCCTTCTCGTTCCGGGCCTCGGCATCCTGCACCTCCTGCTGGCCCAGGTTCGTCAGCACCTGTCCCGTGTTCTGCAACAGGTCGGCGGCCTTGCCGGTGTAGTCCATCACGATGTCCATCTTGCGCTGGGTCTCCTTCTCGAACAGCTCCGTCAGCTGCTGCTCCAGTTCGGCCCGGCGTCCGGCGGCCAGTTCCTCCACCTCCAGCTCTTTCATCAGGTAGTCGCGCTTGATGCGGAACTGCTCATCGGCGTTGTCCCATGCCACCTGCAGGTCGGTTTTCAGCTGATCCTGACGGGCACGGGCTGCCTCGGCTATCTCCTGCTGCCTGGCCTGTCTCTGCTCATCGGCCTCCCTCTGACGGACGGCCTTCACCTCATCGGCCTCCTTCTGCGCCAGAGCCACGCGGTAATATGTGGCCTCCTCGAATGATATGGTACCGGCTTTCACCTGGGCCTGCAGGTCCAGCGTCAGCTGCCGGTACTCGTTGTGTATCTCCCTTATCTCATCCTCCGCGCCGCCGGTTTTCAGCAGTTTCTCCAGAATCGCCCCCACGGTCTGCGCCCAGTCCGTCACGGCCTGCTCCTGCTCCTTTAGCAGCCTCTCCGTCATGCGCTGCTCCTCCTCTGTCCGTTTCTTACGTTCTTCTGCTGACTGTTCTACTGACTTCTGCGCATCGGCAGCCAGCTCCGCCTCCATGTTGTGCATCTGTATCTGCGCCTTGGCCGTGTGTTGTATCATGTCGCTCCTCACGGTCACGGCCTTGATGTAGCTCTCAACATAGCGCGTCACCAACTCATCATTCGTCATATCGTACTTGGCGGCAATAGCGGCAACCTCCTTCAACCCGTCACTGGCCTCGGCCTTCAGGCGTGCTATTTCTGCCCTCGCATCTTGTATAACACGTGTATTGCCGCCGACTGCCGATGTGGAGCCTGCCGCCGACATGCCACCCGTGGCACCTACCATTCGGCCTCTCTCCACAGCCTGAGCACGTTCAGCATTCTTAATTAGTGTCTCCTGCTGACGTATGGCCTCGTTATACTCCAGTGCCTGACGTATAATATCCTTATTGCGATTGTATTGCTGTATATAGTACTCCAGCTCTTCATCCGACATCTTGGCCTGTTGCTGCAGCCGTCCTTTGTTGGCTTCCAGCTCCTGGTTGGCTATGTCCTGACGTACCTCGGCCAGATGTTCCTCGTTCTCCAACACCTTCTGTGCTGCCGCCAGCCTTTCCTCATCCGACTTGGTGCGGTCGCGCATCGTTATCTTCAATTGCTCGTTCTCGGCGGCCATCTGCGCCTCCTCGATACGCAGCGAGTTCTCACGCTCCGTTATCTCATCCAGCATGTCGGCAAACCGCTTGCCCTCTGTGTAGGCGGTACGTATGTTATCTATCAGTTCGTTCCAGCCGTCACCGCGTTGCAGGGAACGGATAAAAGCCGTGTACGCATCCTTCCATCCGGCTACCTCCATATTCCACCTGTCGCCTATCTTCTGGGTTGTCTTGATGAAGCTATCGCCAAAGTCTTTCAATCCTTTCACAACAGCAGCAATCAGTGCCACCCACAAGGCTTTAATACGTGTAAGTGCGCCGTTCCATGCGCTCTCATAGTTACCCACGTTCCTGGTGTGCGTGCCATAGGACCTCTCCAGTGCCATGACCTCCGCGTTCAGGTCGGCCACCACCTTCTCCTGGGCCTTATACTCCGCCGACAGCTCGCCGTTGGCTATCTTGATCGCCCGCAGCTTGTCTATATCGATTGACAACTGGGCCGCCTTGCCTTTCAGCGTGTCTTTATACTTGCCCTTCGCTATCTCCGCGTTCTGCACGCTCCGGCTCACCTCCTGTATCTCCTTGCGGTAGGCCTTCTGGCTCTCGGTGTTCACGGCCAGACGGTTCGCCAGCTCCTGGTATTGCTCCGTCTCGATCTGTTTAGCCGCCCGCAGCATGTCCATCGCCTTCTTCAGCTCCTTCTCCTCATCCTTGAGCTTGCTTATCTGCGTCGTGTACTGCGCTATTTCTTTTGTCGCCTGCTGGTAGTTCGTCTGTATGTCCAGCAGTATCTGTTTACTTTCTGCCATTGCCTTATATCTTAATCAGTTCAACATCGCAATCCATGCCGCCCTTGACGGACAGCTTGCGTATCAGGTAGTAATGCCCCGTCTGCCTCAGATAGACGGGTACCGTGAGGTCCAGGGCGTACAGGTCATAGGTGGTAAGCACCGCCCTCACCTTCAGCTGCTCCGGCTTGCGTATTATCGCTGCATACGGCTGGTAGCGGTTGTCCAATATCCACTGCCACCGCAGCTGCTCATCGTAGCGGGCCTGCATCTGGGCATGGAACAGCAGACTGGCCTTGCCTATCAGCATCCGCACCGGCTGGCCGTCGCCGTCATAGTCCCACTCGCCGTCATTCAGCGTCCACGCCGGTATGCGGTCCGTAGGTGACAGGGCAAACGCGCTCTTGCAGTACTCCCTCTCCGGCTCTATGGTCTCATCCTCCGTCTCCAGCACGCCCTCATACTGCGTGTTGTCATAGTCATCAGCCTCCGCCCACCGGTATATGTTAAGTTGTGCCGTGTCCTGCAGGGTGGTCTTGTATTCCTCCGGCCTGTTACCGGGCATGTTCACCTTCTCCGTCCAGTCCACCGCCTTCGCCTTGTTCGCCGCCAGCTGGTTAAAACTGATGAGCGAAAAGGTACGCCCGTCCAGGCTGTATGCAAACTTGCCCTGCATCCATAACAGATTCTTGACGAACTGCCCGCATGACATGTCCGGCAGGTTCAGCGCCACGGGGTATGCCGTCAGGCCTGTGCCGTATATCACCTCCTCCGGCTGGTCGGGGTCGGGGATTAGTTCCGCCTGCGTGAGATTGACGTTACTGAGCGTAGCAGGGTAGATTCCAATGTCCGCACTTATGGCGATACAGACCCGCTCATAGCCGCTCACGTCTATCACCTGGTCGAAATGGCAGATATAGTGCCAGTTATTCCCGCCTCCTGTCGGCGTGCTTATCGTCACGCCGTTGTCATAGTCCCAGCCGTTGCCGTCATCAAAGCACAGCTTCATGGCGCGTTTCACGTTGGCCGTGCCGTACTGGCTAGAATCAAAGGAACCGAACACCTGCACCCGCAGTTCATTCACGCCCGACACATCCATGATGCCGTATTCGTTCAGGTAGCCGTGTGGGTCGCTCACTCCGTCACCTACCAGCGTTGTGAGGTCAAACAGGTACGCCACCTCCCAGACGCGGGCGGTCGGCACTCCATAACGTGCAGCCTGCTCGGCCCTGGTCTTAGTATCACCGTTCCGGCCTGTCAGCGCCAGCGCATATTCCTTGCCGTCTTCGGTATCGGCCAGAGCCTGCAAGCCCGTCACGCCGCACTGCGTCTCCATTGCCGACAGCACGTCCTTCACCGCCACACCTACGCCCATACGACCGCCGCCGTACTGAACATACAGCATACGGTTCTCCGTGTTCGTGGCCGGGTAGTTGCAGTAGGGCCGTGTCAGCGTGAGGTCGCGCAGGCTAATGTCGAACAGCGTCTGCATCGCCGTGACGTTACCCCAGGTAAAGCACATCGTGATGCTGCCCTTGCCGATTGACAACAGGACAGCGTTGCCGTTAAGCAGCTGCACGCCGTCCCGCCTGTATATCACCGAGTGACGCAGGTAGGCGAAGTCACTCACCGCCTGCGTACCCGTATAGCCTATCACCTTCAGGTTGTGCCGCGTCATCGGCAGCGACACCTGGGTAGTCCTGTTGCTGGTGATGTTCTGGAAGTCCACCAGCACGGGCGACTGATAGATGAGTTGGACGTTGGTCTTGGCCGCCGTCAGATCCATCCGCTCCCCGTCGATGTATATCTCCTCTATCATAGCCCTAGAACTCCAGCACCGTCACCGGTATATCGAACGTAATCTCATAGTCGTGCAGGTGTGAGCCGCTGGCCTCTTTGTTCTGGTAGTCACTCACCGCCAGACTCAACTCCAGACGGTCACCCGCCGGGGTGATGATATGCGGGCTCACCGCCAGCTCCTGCAATATCCCGTTATCCCTGTCCGTCAGGTTCTCAGCTCCGCATGTGACCCTCTTGCTGTATTCCAGCCCGTATGGCTCACTGATGCTGATATCCGTGCGGGTATAGTCATTATACCGCATCCTCACGTCGCTGGTCTTGGCTGTCCGTTCGTAGGTCTGGAGCCGCTTGAACACGTAGCTCTCCACACCTCCGTGCTGGTTCAGCCACTGAACGGACAGCAGCGGCTCGCAGGTCAGCGTACCCAGCTGCTCCAGCGGTTCATCCACGCCGTCCTGGTTGTTGAGCCACGTCCAATACGGGGTGCCGATATGATACACGTGCCCGGCCTGGAACGTGTAATAGAAACCGGGGGCCGTGTAGGTCAGGTCATACCCGAACACCGCCGTAGCCTTCAGCGTCAGGTGTCCGTACTGCGCGAACTGACGCGTCCGGGTCAGCAGCCTCACGTCCGAGGTTACCAGTTCACCGTCATTGGTCGCGCCTGGTTCGTTCACGCCCCTCACGCACAGGTAGGTGGTGAATTGTCCGGCCTCCTCCAGACCGTAGGTACGGAACCGCACCGACGTGTCCACAGCCTCCCAGATGTAAGGCAGAACAGGGTACTGCTCCGGCTCCGTGTACCAGGTGCCCACCACTGCCGACACGTCAAACGTCGCCACGCCCTTTATCTCATCGGCAGTCAGCGTGACCTCCGGAGTATTGGCCGTCTCACGGTACAGCGGCAGTTCCACCGGCCCGCTGCCGCTCTCATCCACGTATGCCTGATAGGGTGTGCCGTTCAGTTCAAAATCAAAGGTCACCGCATCCTGGGGAATGGTGCTCCAGTCACCCACCGCGAACATGATGCGGCTTGACTTGAATATGATAGGCCCGCCGGTGTTATGATAGTAAACACCGTCCGTCAGCGACTTGGGTGTGCTCCACGCCTTGACTCCGCCCGCCGCGTTGATAGCGAGCATTGTCGCCATATTCACGGCCACCGCCGGCAGCTGGTCCTCGATCCCGAAGGTGTCATACGTCAGCGCCCCGTAGCCGTAGGTCCTGTTAAAGATGTTAGTTTGCATGATTGGTTGTCATTTTGATTGGTTCCCTAAAAAAGTTGTTATCTATTGCACCGATTACCAGCTGCTCGTAATACACGCCCAGACGGTCCGTCAGCGTCTTCACCGTCGCCTCTATGCCCGGTGTTATGATGTCACGCCGTCCGCCCTTGCGGTACAGCTCCGTGCCATAGCGCCTGATATACCAGGCCAGATGCTCCGCGGCCAGCTTCAGCTGTTGGTCGTTCATGCCCGTAGCCAGTCCGCGGATCCGCATCCATTGCGCCAGGTTGACCGCCATGATCTTTTGCGTCAGCTTGGGGTTCTGGCTTGCCTTGCGTGCCGGGCTGCTGCCTGTCTCCAACGCTCCCGTGTAGGGTCTGCCCCATATCTCGCCGATGATGTTGCCGCCCTCGATACGCATGCGGACCTCCAGCGCACGCAGCGTCTTGCCCGTCACCACCTGACCGGCCTGCTCGCTCCGTCGCCGTATGTCCTCGATACAGCTGCGCAGTGCCTCCTCCATTACCACGTACAGGTCCTTCATCGTCTCGCTTTCCGTGCCTGCTCCGTCAGGCGCTGGTGATACTCCGCCTCCTTGAGGTCAGCGTGCAGTATGCCGTACACCTTGCCCCACTGCCACCCCAAGATGACATCCGGGTCGGTGCCGAACTTCTCGGCCAGGGCCTTGATGGTACCCATGTGCCCGACCTCCTCATTCAGCCGCATCAGTCCGGCCTTCTGCTCCTGGTCCGTCGGCTTGTAGTTCAGTGTCCGTTCCTCCAGCTCCACCCAGTAGCGCAGGCCCTCGGTCAGACGCCCGAACCTGCGCACACGCATACGCGCAGGCATCAGCCGTGCGTTCCAGCCGTACAGCTCTCTCCAGCACGCTTTCAGCCGCTGGTACCACGTACGCCCCTCATCCGTCAGTATGTCACCTATGGCGATGCGCTGGCCGTAGCTGAACTCTCCGTCCTTGTAGTTCCACTCCCTCAGCCTCATAGCTCCATACATTCCGGTAACTGAGTCGTGAACCGCAGCAGGATGCCTGTCGCGTTCGCGTCGAACATAGGCGGCTCGGGGTCGGCCTGCCACTCATCCTGCAAACTCCAGCCGTTCTGTGTGGCAAGGTCTCTCAGGGCATTCATGAAGGGCTGTACACCGTTACGGCGCAGGCCGTCACGCACACGCTCCCTGTCCTTGGCCACACCCTGCATCGGTACCAGGTCCTGGAAATGGACCTCCAGCGTCAGCTCACGCACACGCTCGAAGCCTGTGATGATGCTGCGCTCCCCGTAGTACTCCTCCATCCAGATAGCAGGGAAGTGAGCGTTGTCCGCCTCCACGTTCTGCATCTGCCGGATGTCGTAGTACCATTTAAAGCCCGGACACGCGGCCTGGGCTATCTGCTCTAATCGTTCAGGTAATGTCATATCTATTTATGTTGTAGTTTGGTTTTGTCGTTTCAAAATTAGGGCGCAGCAGTGCCGCGCTGTTGGTTGTCTGCGTTACCTCATCACGTCCGGCTCAGCGTGCTGTGGCTCTCACGGTGGACCTTGATGTTGGGATATACGGCGTAACGCCCGGCATCCATGCAGTGATCATTGAAGGCGATAGGCTCGTTCAGCAGCTTACCGTCCTTATCCTTCTGCCAGGTATAGCCGCGAATCTCACGGATGAGGTTCAGGCTGCGCTTGGTCACGAAGTAACGATATCCGCGCATGGCCTGGAGCTGCTCCGCCTTCTTTGTTGACTTGAAGGCGCCCCACATGTTGAATCCGTAACGTTTCAGCTCCTCGTTAGTC
Organism: uncultured Akkermansia sp.; assembly: GCA_904501915.1. GTDB lineage: Bacteria > Verrucomicrobiota > Verrucomicrobiia > Verrucomicrobiales > Akkermansiaceae > Akkermansia. Next base: position 31,227 of record CAJGCV010000006.1, read on the forward strand.
TTGGGCTCCGCGGAGTCAGCCCACACCCTCACGCTGCGGGGTATGCCCTCCTGCTTCATGGCGGCGGCCATGTCGGCGTTCAGCATGCCGATGCGGTAGAACACCTCATCCCACCACACCTCACGCTTGCGGTTGTCGGTGAGGCTGTGTACCAGGGCGCTGGTGTCGTTGGTAAATCCGTAGTCCAGGCCGTAACTCTCGATCATGCCGTCTGGACGGTCCGCCGGAGCGGGCAGGTCATCCACCAGCGTGAACTCCGGGAAGATGAGACCCTCCAGCTGACCCAGCAGGCCCTTACCATAGACCCTCCACCAGTTCTCATCCTCACGGTTCGCCTCTATCTCCGCCACCTGCTCCTCGGTCAGGAACTCGTTATCCAGGTAGGTGCTGTGTATCACCTCCACCCTTTTACGCGTGAGCAGCTTCTCATCAATCCAGGACAGACGTTCCGGGTTGTAGTCCATCAGTATCAGTCCGGAGGTACGGACGGCCAGCTGCCGGAACGTGTCATATCGTAGGTGGATGGCCTCGTTAAGGAACAGGCGCTTACGTGCGGGGCCTTGCACCTTATCCGGCTGGTCAGCGCTGAAGAACTCCAGCTTACCGCCACGGGGGTAGGTGTAGGTCAGCTCCGACTGGTTCCAGCGCGGGTCATCCTTCAGGACCGTGCCCCGGATACGCTCGAAGTCACGGATGGCACCCTTACGCAGATGGGGCAGGCTCTCTGACACCACAGACGTGATGTCACCCGGCACGTCATTGCTCTCCACCAGGATATCCAGCAGCTGGAGCATGGCAAAGGTCTTGCCGGAACGCGTGCCGCCCACGTTAACCAGGTAACGCGGATGACGGAGCGCCGCCTGCTGTGTCTTGAAGAATACCGTAGTAAATGCCATTTTTCGACTTATAGATATAAGCGGTCAGGTGTTTTCTCGGGGTTTTACGAGACCATGCCTCCAAAAATTCTACCAATAGTTATAAATCGGAGTCGCGCAGGTCCTGTACGGCCTGCCTCTCCTCCTCACTCTTGACCACGATGGGACGTATGATATCCACCTCCGCCGCGATCTCCTGCTTCTGCCGCCAGCGCTCCGGTTCCATGTTGGTCAGGACGAACTTGGCTGCATCGACATCCGGTGCCACCTGGATAGTCTCACGGCTTGCCGCCACCGGCTGAGGATCGCCGTAGTACTCGCGGACCTTCTTACCGGTCAGCGGGTCATACTCCACCACCTTGCGGCTGGCCTTCTCCAGGCGCTCCTTCGTGAACTCATAGCCGGAGGCGCGCTTCACCAGGGCGTTCTCAACCGTGCGGACGGTGGTCTGGCGGAACACATCACGCGCGCGGGTGATAGCCTCGGCAAATTCGGAAACTTTCTGCCAGTTGGTGTACGTTCGTTCAGATATACCCATAGCTTTGCAGAAGTCCTTTACAAGGGCACCACAGGCCTGCGGATAGAGTCCGTTCCGTTCCACCCACGCCTCCGCCTCCTTTATCTTTTTTGCCGATAATTTCATACAAAACGCATTAAAACAGCACCAGGCAACCGTCGCTGGCTGCCTGTTCCTGTTGATTTATATTCTTGATTCTCATATATTCAAGTGATCCGGGTCACATTGTTCCGGTAGCAGGGTTACGGACCGGTTGAAGGCCCGCAGGTCCTGCTTTATGTAAAACGGGACGTTCCAATCGCGACAGATGCCCACAGCATCAGCTATGAACTTCTGCCAGTCTATGCCATTGTCTATGCCCTTATACTGGTTTATCTTGCCAATCTTAACATGGTCGATGAACGGTGCCACCTCACGGAGCAGGTTCAATGACTGCTCCGGAATGATGACAGGCTCAAAGGAAACCCATGTCCTGATGCCTGCCAGTGCCAGGGTATGCAGAGCCTCGATACGGTCCGATGGCAGAGCACCGCCCGGTTCCCATTCCAGGCTGTCCTTCTCATTGTCGAAGGTCAGCGTGGCGCCTACCTTGATGCGGTCACCGAACAGCTTGAACATATCCAGGTCATGAAGACAACGGCTGCCGCCCTTGGTCAGGATGGCGACCTTATGGCTGTAGCGGTTCAGTATCTCCAGCACCTTAGTGGTGGTGTCTGGGTTGACATCTGGATAGGGGTCACCGGTGAACGAGAGCAGGATCTGTTTGCCGCAGCCCTGGAACTTACGGGCCGATGCCTCCAGCTCCAGCCAGTCTATGTCAGCGGAGACAACATCGTGACGGTATTCGGGGTTCCAGTGCTGGAAGATGCGGGGTACGTAACAATAGGCGCAGCCGTGGGTGCAGCCTTTGAAATAGTTGAGAGCCAGGGGGCTATACTCCCTTGCTCTGCCGTTTGGTTCATAAATTTTACTCATAATTTCGGTTTTTAATTACTTTCAAATTTAACAATAATATCCACATTATCAAACAATTATGCACTATTTTTTTATGTAAAAATACTTTTTTCTGCCAAGAAAGAAACCGGTGGCGTGCTCATAGCCGTAGTCTGCGAGATACGACCACAGCGCATCATTGGCGTGTGCATTGATGAGCGTGGGTATCTTCTTGATCATTGCGTGGGTGAATCCGGCTCTCTCCAGCAGCTGGTCGGAGGTCCTGCCGAACATACTCTGTATATCGGTACAGATTATATAACCGCCAAAGTCATGCTCAATGACGAAGTTCAGCTGATTGAAGCAGGAGCCGTAGGCGTCGATGTCGATGATGTCAAACTGCGAGAGGTCCAGACTGGGCAGGAACTTCATGTTATCACCACCCAGGGCCAGCGGGTTTTTGCCGCGTTCCTTCTCGATGGACAGCATACGGATGTTGACGTCGGTGCGCTTCTTTACCTCGGACCACAGCAGCGACTTGCCGGCAAAGAGCTCCAGCACCGTCACCGTGTCCTTGCCGGTCTCGGCTACAACCTGAAGGCGCAAGCGTACCTTCGCATCAAAATGTGAGTTGTCCGTTTTCATCAGTTAGCTGCCGTTTCAATTTCCACAAACTTCAAATCCATGACGGCGGACAGAGCCTCCACCACCTCGGCGTGCCGGGTGATGTCATAAGAGAGCAGGATGTGGTGCTTCTTATATGCCTTCAGGTCCTTTGTCTCCATCTTCTCGCCCGGCTGCTCCTCGTTCTCGTTGCCGTCGAAGTCAGGGATGCCCCAGTCGCCGAACTGCACATCTTTCCAGTCGGAACCGAGAACATCCGTGTCCCACTGGCCGAAGCTGCCATTGTCCTTCATGGCGCGGCGTATCACGGTCTGGCGGTCCTCATCCGTCTCCGGATAGTATATCACGCAGGGCGCGGTCTCGCGTCCATTGGTAATACAGCCCTCATGTCGTAGGTTCCCGGCAAAGGTAAGGAAGGTCACCTTATCCAGAGGCACCACCAGCAGCGGACGGTCCTCCAGGAAGTCGGGATCCTCCTCGATGCTGGCGGCGGTACGGTCAATATCCTGCTGCGTCCATGTCCTGGGATTACGCGGCAGCCAATCAAGCTGTCCTTCATTCAGGACCACCTGACTCAGTCTCAATACTTTGTTTTCTTTTCTCATGACTTGTTATTTTGTTTTTGCTTGCGTCTTTTTCTCTCCACCCTGCCGTCCAGATTCACGCGAATATTGGTGAGAGGCGGTAAATTATACAGCAGACGGCGCCGTTCACGCTGGTACATCAACCGGCGGGTATTGCTGAGCTTGGCTCTGCTCTCCGGAGTCCATTTGGGCTTCCAGTCTTTCTTTTTCTCGGGCGGCCTGCGACCATCCCTGAAGGCGGCATCTGTTAATATCCTGGAGCGCTGATCATGATATACCTCGCGTTTATCCGAGAACTTAAGCCCCAGAGCCTTAGCTTTTCTCATGATGGTGTTGACACTGCATCCCATCCTTTCTGCAATATCTTTGTTCAGCATATACGGGTACATATCCCGCAGCTGCCTGTCATGCTCCTCTGTCCATGTATATGGTTTCATTTTTGATTGTTTTTAGCTGATATTCTTATCGGAAGTCCCGCCACCTCCCATGCCAGCAGTGCGGCATCCCTAACCTCCTGGTTGGTACGTGCCGGCAGGCCGGGCATGAACAGGGCGGCCTCCTCATGTGTTATCTTTCCGTCCTTACCTCTCCACAGCTTACGCAGCGGCTGCTGCATCATTACCGGTAGGCCCATATTCTCGCAGCACTCGCGCAGATGGCGGGCGGTAGCGTGACACATACCCACGCTGCGCCCCTTAGCGGCGCATACTCCCTTCGAGTCGTGTCTATTGTAGTGCCAGTTGACGCTGAAATCGCTGTCCTCTATAACCACCAGGACAGTCATCGGTTCCTGGGCGTGCTCCTGCTTCAGTAAGTTGAGATAAACAAGCACTCCGGGGAAGTCCAGCGCCTCGGCGTGGAGGATGCAACGGCCCTGCCTGTCTATGACCACCAGCCCGGACTTATCCACGTCCGGGTCTATGCCTACATAGTAGCGGGGATGTGCTATACCTGCGTTGCCTTGTATGTTGCTCTTATGAATATGCGGCAGATTCATTCCAGGTTTTTTAAAATGAAAGAATAAACAACAGACCAGGGATTCTGATGCCAGACGGGTCTCTTGCTCACTTTGTCAATAAGATAGGCAAACGCCTCCTGTGGCGTATTATGCACGTCCTCGACCCTCTTAACTCCAATACCTGGAACATAGACTCCGGGCACATAATAGAAGTTACGTGCACCTGGGGCGTGATACTCCTCAATGATGCCCTCTTTCAAACAATCATCATCAGAGATATTCTGTAAGCGTTCGATCCGGCGGTCAGATATCTCAATGCCAGAAGGCATCAAGTCAGCCCGCACATACATCTTATTGCTGTACCCTGCCGAATCCTCGCAGGTATGGTCCAGCCATTCCGGGGCCAGAAAGCCACGCTTGTTCAGAGCTTTATAACTCTCAGCAATCGCCACCACCTCGCCGACCTTATACTTGGCAACCTTGTCTAATATGATGTTCCAATCGGTGCCGCCGACGTTATCATCCTCCCAGAGTTCCTCCAGCGCGGCCTGCGTATCATAATCATCGATGATACGGCGCGTCATCGTCTTGCGGCCTGCGTGCACGGCCTGCGTGAGGCAAAACCTGTCATTAAACATTATCTTCTGCATATCTGTGTGGTTCTTTCCATTTGTTCAACATCCACTGAGGTTTACCATTCAGTAATCAATCTTAAACGGCCCGGTCAGGCCATGTTTGTTATCATAAATCTTCATCCGGCGGCAATCTCCGTTACAGCCCACCGTCAGGTGTATGCCGTTACCCATCCAGCCGCTCCTGGCGTAACAATGCCCGTAGCCGTAGTTACGGCACGCGCGGCGGTGATCCCGCCTCTCACTTGGTTCCTTCTGCTGCTCCATAGCCTTTCGCCTCCATTCGTCCCTGGGCCAGTGCCATCTTCACTGCCTCGTAATGTTCACCTCCCTTGCGTACTCCGTCCAGCCCCACACGGTCCGGATAGCTCATTATATACGTCAGGAACTTGTGCATCATCTGGTCATCGGTGCCCGTTCTGGTTACGGCTGCATAGATGAGGTCCAGCAGTATCTCCGCATCACGTCCGAAACTCTCCTGCTCCTTATCCTCCAGCGCACGTGTCGCGCCACGGAACGACCTGATATGGTACATCGCGGCCTTGTAGTGTCGTTTCTGTTCCTGACGCATGGTGTAGCCGCGCTCGCGGTTCCTTTCCTCGCACTCCGTCCAGAGCGTCTCCAGCACATCGGCCACCTCAAACGTCATGTTTGTCAGCAGCCGTGCCAGGTACTCGCGTTTCTTCTGCCACTCCGGCATGCCGTCAAGGTCGTGCAGCACCCTGTTCATTGATTCCTTCTTTTCCATTTATCGCATTATTAAATCTTTTTTCTATTTCGATTTCCAGCCGCCAGCCTTTCTCATCGTCCTTCATCGCGTCCAGGGTCTTTATTCCGTGCAGCAGTGTGGCGTGGTCAAGTCTTAACTCGCGAGCTGCAAAGCTGTTGGAATAGCCATGCCGCAAGAGTTCACGTCCTATCATCCAGCGCAGGGCAGGGAGCGGGCACTTTCTCTGCCTGCTGATTATCGACCTTGTGGAGAATCCGCTAACAGCGGCCATAATCGACAATAAATCCTTTGTCAGTGGTGTCATTGTTCCGGTTCTTTCCTTTGCAAGCGTTTAAGAGCAATACGGGCACGCCTGAGACGGTTGTACTCCGTCAGGTCATCCGGTCTCATGCTGACCGTGAGCCCGAGCAGGCCCAGCAGCGCATCCCTGTCGTCATTGCTTATCTTGTACATATCATTTCAGTCTATCAACAATAAGCTGCTCTCGGCGGCTAAGCGGCACATGAACGGCAGCTTTGGCGGCAGCTTTGGCGGCAGCTTTGGCGGCAGCTTTGGCGGCAGCTTTGGCGGCAGCTTTGGCGGCAGCTTTGGCGGCAGCTTTGGCGGCAGCTTTGGCG
>CAJGCV010000007.1 GCA_904501915.1 uncultured Akkermansia sp.
TACCTGCAAATCGCCTGTGTCGACCTCTCCCGCGCCTCGCACCCGGCTCTCTGGTTCATTACCTGGGATCCGACTCAGCCCATCGCCACGCGCCCGCTGGCCATCCAGAAGGACGGCACCTGGTACACCTACGGCTGGGATTTAACGAAAAACATCTGCGAAGTCTACGGCCCGAACGGCAACATCCGTATACTTTAAATGATTCTTATTACTGATTACAATATAGGTACACCAAGCTATTTGTAAATCTTTTTGTTAATCAATATGTGATATATTCAATGTCAATAGCTGGTAAAATGCATAAAAATAACATACAAACAGCAGAATAAAGTCGCGTCGCGATATTTTTCTGAGAATTAATTGTAGAAAATGGAATATAACTGCCCCAGCCATACAGTATAGAAGCAGAGGCAGTTTGACTGTACGAATCCAGATATCTTCTGATTCCGGTGCCCGCATGCCGCGCATCAGTGCAAGCAAGAGGCCATTATCACTTAAAATGATATTATATAGAACAAAGCAAGTGCATAATAAAACAGCATATCGGGAAAATGCGTTGCAATGGTCTGGAGGAACAGTTGGTAATTCTTCTGATGGGCGTGCGTCCTTCATGATTATTCGAAATATACTTCTCGACTATCAGGGACTGTACAAGGAGCTTCGTGAACATAGTATTCTGTACAGAAAAATTGCACAGTAAAAAACGAAGTAAGCGCCAAACTACATGCCTCTACAATAAATAGTCCTGCTGAAAGAATTTGTTTTTGATGCAATATTGAAATGTAGACAAAATGTATTAAAAACAAAAGATTTATAGAAATAATCAACCCCTCCTGCCAAACTGAACCGAGATTGTATAATCTGAAAATCATGCCGGTTGAGCAGCTTAACACCATAAGGGAAAGAGTTAACGGTATGGAACAGTTCTTTCTCACCATTTGATTTAATGCTTCTGAATCCAGACGAGAAGCAGGGCGATATCTGCCGGGGTGATGCCGGGGATGCGGGCAGCCTGGCCGATGGTGCCGGGGCGCACACGGTTGAGGCGCTGGCGGGCTTCGGTCTTCATGGCGGGGATGGCATCATAGTCCACCCAGGCAGGGATTTTCTTATCCTCCTGGCGCTGGAGGCGCTCGGCAGAGGTACGCATGCGGTTGATATGGCCGGCGTAGGCAATTTCGGTGGCGATGGGCTCCCAGAGCTCATCCGGGTACTGGGAACGGAGAGGTTCGGGGAGGTTGCGCCAGTCATTATCCGGGCGACGCAGCCAGATTTCGAGGCTCGTTCCCTCCACGCGCTGGGAGCGTGCGCGCGCCATGCCCTGCTCAATATCGGCCAGGCGTTTTTCTGCAGCCGCGCCCTGCTCTTCTGAGACGAGGCCAAGCCTGGCAGCCAGGGGGGTGAGGCGCAAATCGGCATTATCCTGGCGGAGCAGCAGGCGCATTTCCGCGCGGCTGGTGAACATGCGGTAGGGTTCATCGGTGCCGCGGGTCACGAGGTCATCCACCATAACCCCCAGGTAGGCCTGGTCGCGGCGGAGGATGAGCGGGTCTTCCCCGCGCAAGGCGAGCATGGCATTGGCACCTGCCAGCAGGCCCTGCCCGGCGGCTTCCTCATATCCGCTGGTGCCGTTAATCTGCCCGGCGAAGTAGAGGCCGCGCACGCGCTTGGTCTCCAGGGTTGGGTTGAGCTCAGTGGGGGGCACAAAATCGTATTCCACAGCGTAAGCGGGGCGGATGAGCTGGGCGCGCTCCAGCCCGGGGATGGAGTGCACGATATCCAGCTGCACAAAGAAGGGCAGGCTGCTGGAAAGGCCGTTGAGATAGTATTCATCGGTACTGCGGCCCTCGGGCTCAATGAATATCTGGTGGCGGTCCTTATCAGCAAAGCGCACCACCTTGTCCTCGATACTGGGGCAGTAGCGCGGGCCGGTGCCTTCAATCACGCCGCCGAAAAGCGGGCTGTGCTGCAGGTTCGCGCGGATGATATCGTGCGTGCCCTGGTGGGTGTAGGTGATGGCGCAGGGGAGCTGCTGCAGCTCAAAATCGGCATCGGCAAAGTGGTTGAGGGTGCAGTGCGGCTCCGTTTCACGGTGCAGCAGCTGGGTGGAGCGATAGCTGAACAACGGCGGCGGCGTGTCGCCTGGCTGCATGTCCAGAGCTTCAAAATCAATACTGCTGCCCAGGATGCGCGGCGATGTGCCGGTCTTGAAGCGCTGGAGCGGGAAACCGAGTTTTTCCAGGCTGGCGGAGATGCCGCTGGGTGCACCACCCAGGCGCCCGCCCGGCAGGTGGTCCATACCCACATGCAGCAGGCCGCGCATGAAGGTGCCGCTGCAGAGCACGACTGCCTTTGCCGCAAAGCGCTGCCCCCAGGTAGTGGTGACACCAGCCACGCGACCCTGTTCGACGATGATTTCATCCACATCGCCCTGGAAGAGCTGGAGGCCGGGGGTGGTTTCGAGCACCCATTTCATGCGGGCGCGGTAGGCGCTCTTGTCGCACTGGGCGCGGGGGGCGCGCACACTGGGGCCCTTGGAAGCGTTGAGCATGCGGAACTGCAGGGCTGTGGCATCGGTATTGAGCCCCATGGCGCCGCCCAGGGCATCAATCTCGCGCACCATGTGTCCCTTGGCCAGGCCGCCGATGGCGGGGTTGCAGCTCATCTGCCCCACGGTGTCGAGGTCATGCGTGAGCAGCGCCACCGTACCGCCCATGCGGGTGGCGGCCAGGGCGGCTTCAATGCCGGCGTGACCACCACCGATGACGAGCACATCAAAAACTGTGGGGATAAGCGAGCTCATGCAGTAGTGAGGGTGACAATGAGTTTATGCAGGATATCGCGTGCATCCAGTCCGCTGGAAACCAGCGCTTTATCTGCCGCAGCACAGGCCTGCAGGTCGCGCCGGGCTTTGCGCAATGTCAGCTTGCCCACCGTGCGGGCAGCGTTGAACAGGCCGTAGGTGTTCGGTGTGCCGTCTTTTTTGAGCGGCAGCAGTTTGCGCCCCTCTGCGGGCAGGCGGTTGAGCGCGGCATCGAACGCGCGGTAATTGCCGGTATCGGGCTTGTAGGTATCGATAAGCAGGCGGGCGCAGAAGCGCTGGCGCACCGTGGGCACAATGGCTGCACGCATGATGGAAACCCCCTGCTCGCCGTGCTCCAGCTGCTCGTTGACCAGGCGCACCGCCAGGCGGGAGTTGCCGTTCTCTATGGCGCGGGAAATCTCAAACACCACACTGTTGCGCGACACTGCCACCATGAGCTCCACATCATCCGCAGTCACAGTGCGGCGCTCCGGACCCAGGTATACATCCAGCTTGGCAAGCTCATTGGAAATCTGGCGCGTGCTCTCATTCACACGGTGGATAAACAAATCCAGCGCGGCATTGTCAAACCCCAGCCCCAGCGGCTTGGCCATGCGCAGCGTAAGGGCAGAAAGCTCGCCCTCCCAGCCCGGCTTGGTGGTATCTATCTTGGAAAATTCCTTTACCTCGGCCGCAGAGCCCATCTTCTTGAAGAAGGAGCGGCGCTTATCCACCTCTGCCGCGGAAAGCACAAAGAACGTTTCCTCCGGCAGGTTAGCCATGGTATCCACCAGCTCTTCCAGCGCCTGCTGCACAGCTTCACTGCGGGCACCCTGCGGAGTATCAGCCAGGAAATTCGCCCCTTTGAGCCAGATGACCTTGCGCCCGCCGAACATGTTCATCATCTGCAAGCCGGAAATCGTGCGCCCCACTATTTCCACCGCTTCATCCACCGTGGCGGCAGCGCCGTCTATCGTTTCGTTGCCCCAGCCATCGCTCCCTTCTGCCAGGCGGGCATATGCGGCGGCGGCGGCAGTGGCAGCAGCGCCTTCATCGCTGCCGAAAAACACAAAACTGGCTATCTCTGCGGGCACGCGCCCATTAGACCAGAAAAATGCCTCTAAGTCAATCTGATTCCGTGCCGTGTATTTTGAGACGGTGGCTATTTTCGGCTTGATTTGAGCTACCGGGCTTGGTAGTATACATGGCAGTATTACCAACCGTATCTTGAACATGAAATTTTTGTCATTTCTTCTCTGCGTAGCCGCTATGATGCTGATGCCCCTGCAAGGGCAGACCAAACGAGCAGCCAGCACAGGTGAACCCGCAAGCGGGGTTCGTTTTGTGGTGTGTTCACCAGCGGGTATTGAATTTCCCTCCCGCCTTTTTGTGCGTAGAGCGCAGGAGTTTGTTCCCATCAACATTGGTAGCCGCACGCCTAGCGAGCGCGTCGCCCCCGTGGGTGGAAAAGTGGAGTTCTGGAAGCAGAACCCGAACCCTGCAGCTGGCACAAAAGACAAAAAAGCCAAAAATGTTAAAATTCCCAAGGCTGATTTCAGCGTCTCTGTACCTGGCAGCGCTGACGATAAGAAAATCTGCATTCTCACGCCTAAGTCAGATATCAACAAGACCAGCACCATTTTCTTCTCAGAAAGCGATTTCCCGCGCAAGGGTATGCATCTGATTAATCTTTCCAGTTATCCTTTGCAGATTATCACCTCAACTGATATTTCCTTCAAGGAAAGTACAAAGGATGATATCAATCCGTACCGTTCGGATGCGGGTATCAAGAAATCCTGTTGGAGCTTCAAAGGTAATAAAGGTCAACAAGTCGCATTCATCCTCAAATACGGGGAACCCGGTACAAAACCCAGCAAGCAGTTCAAAACTTCCAACTTTGTGCTTTCTGACCGCCAATCCATCATTAACCTGGTGGTGAAAGACCCGAAAACAAAAAAACCCAAGCTTTTCACAATTCAGGTTACGCAGAACAAAGGTTAACAGCACCTGCGTCACATTCTCTCACACCAACCTTTTACTTCCATGCCTGAAAAACTCACAGAGGGTCCCTTGGCCGAACGTATTGCCAGAATCGGTGACCACTTTGCTGTAAGCGGTGAATTCCTGTACGGGGAAGAGCTGCGCAACGGCCATATCAACACCACCTACCGCGCCTGCTACCGCTCGGAAGATGGCCAGGAAGACCGCTACATTCTCCAGCGCATCAACGACTACGTGTTCAAAGACCCGGCACAGGTCATGCGCAATGTGGAAAAAGTAACCCGCCACATCACATGGAAACTACTGCGCCGCCGCAAAAATGCCGCCGGTCAGACCCTCAACCTCTTCCCCGCACGTGGCGGCCGCAACTACATTGTGCTGCCGGAGGAAGGCGGCATGTGGCGCTGCTACAACAATATCGAAGGTACGCATACCTACGATGTAGTGGAAAATATCCGCCAGGCATACCAGGCAGGCTACGCCTTCGGTTCTTTCCAGGACCTTATCTGTGATATGAACCCGGAGGACATCCGCGAATCCATTCCGGATTTCCACAACACACCCAAGCGCTATGCCGACCTGCTGAAGAGCGTTGAGGCCGATGTGAAAGGCCGCGTCGCCAACTGCCTGCCTGAGCTGGAACTGCTCAAGAGCTGGGAAAGCCGCTACTCCCGCATCACCGATATGCTGGCCAGCGGCGAACTGCCAACCCGCATCACCCACAACGATACCAAGATTAACAACGTGATGCTGGATGAGGAAACCGATGACGCCGTATGCGTGATTGACCTTGATACCGTGATGCCCGGCACCGTGCTCTACGATTTCGGCGATATGGTGCGCACGGCCACCTGCATGGCTAAAGAAGACGAGGAAGACCTCAGCAAAGTCCACATGGAAATGCCATTCTTCGAATCTCTGGCAGAAGGGTATCTGGATGCCGCCCACGGGTTCCTCACCCAGAAGGAAGTGGAATTCATGCCTTTCTCCGGCTGGCTCATCACCGCTGAAATCGGCATCCGCTTCCTGACGGACTATCTGGACGGTGACCTGTACTTCCGCACCTCCAAGCCGGACCATAACCTCATCCGCGCCCGCAACCAGTTCAAGCTGGCACAGAGCATCGACAACCAGGTTATCTCCATGGGTAAATATGTGCGCCGACTCATGAAGTCGTATTCCAAATAAAATGAGAAAAGTCTGGTACATTCTCACGCTTGCTCTGGCAAGCATCCTCCTGTGCAGCGCCCCCGCTGCAGCGCAGGAAGCAGCAACCATCAGCACGCTTAAGGACCAGTTTTCCAGCGTCAATGCCGTGGCCAACCACCTGTGCGTTGTCACAGATAACTGGCAACTTGCCTTTATATCGCATGATAAAGAGCATGTAGGTGCTGTTTTCATCACAGAAACGGAATTGGGAGTTGAGCATGACCATGACTTAAATGAAACCGCTGTGCGCGTTGCCGAACTCATCGGCATGTCTTCACCTGTTATCCAGGAAATGGAACGCGCAGAACGCACTACTGCCATCATGATTGATACCGATGTGATGGAAGGTCTGGCCGATGAAGCCGAACATATCTTCTGGGGTACCCCGCTGGAAGGTATGGCTTTCCTCCTCCAGGATGGTTATTTCTACATCGACAGTATCAACCCCGACGGCTGGCTGCTCTGGAAAACGGTGAAGAAGAGTAATGTGGAAATCCTCATGCCCATGGCTCCCACCAAACTGACTGCCATCGAAGTAGATGGCCGCCAGAAAATGAACAAGCACGCCGCCGAGGTGCTGGCCCGCAAACTCGGGCTGGGCAGCAACACCGCCAGCGACAGCACGCGCAACGCCGTGCGCCGGCAGTTACATTTCTCGGATGTTTCCTACATGAACACCAAGAGCAATATAGTGGGCGCCTACAGCGGCAAACGCTACTCCATGGGCAAGCGTAACTCGGTGTCCAACATGTTAGCCAACCGATACGGTGGTACACTGCTTTACCCCTCCATCCCCACGGACTGGCCCGGTGAGGAAACCGAGGAGGAAGCCGAAGAGGAAGTAAAGGAATCGCGCCCGCTCACCCCACGTGAAGCCCGCGATGCCTACATGGAATACCTCCGCTCACTCTCCTCCCGATCGTAACATCAGAAATTAAGGAACGCAGTCCTGAAAAGACTGCGTTCCTTTTTGTCAGGTCTGAACCATTGTATCAGATTTCACCGCGTTCCACTGCCGGCAGGATATTCTGCTCATAGTGGAGCACAGAGCTCTTCAGCCTGGGAGCCAGGCGGGAATCCGGGGCTGCCTCGAGGGCATTCTTATACGCCTCATAAACCTCCTTGTAGCGGCGCTGGAAGGCATAGGTATCACCCAGGGCACGCCAGGCCATCTGGGCCAGCTCAGGCTCCAGGTCGGGGGTCTGCAGGAATTTCTCGAGCATGGCGATATTGCCGGGCAGGGCCTCTGCCTGGCGGTTGTTCCGCAGGTGGTCAAAAATGGCCTTCAGCTCGGCATCCTGCTTGCGGTAGTTATCGAAACGGGTCAGCACGCGGGCATAGCCCAGGGTGTTCTGGGGGTCGAGAGCGTTGATTTCGTTGACAACATCCACGTATTTATCGCGGCAGTTCTCAGGTATGGCATTCAGGCCCTCTACCAGCGCCTTGGCGCGGTCCATACCCTGCAGGCCGGCAGCGCGGGCAAAGGCGGCATCGCGGGTAGCGCGCACAGCAGCGGCGGCCTCCAGCTCCTTCAGGTACTCTGCCGTGGTGCGGCGGGCACCGGCTACCTGGGCATAAGGCTGACCCTTCTCATCCAGCAGCAGCACCGTGGGCAGACCGGTCTCGATACGGTGATGCACCAGCAGTTTTTCGTTAGCATTGCGCTGTTCCTCGGGAATGGCAGCCACCGCTGCCGGCAAACGCGGGAAAACCACCTCCACCAGCACGTACTTATCCCCCACAGCCTGCTCAAACTCCGCCGTCTCCAGAATCTTCGTCCGCAAATGAATGCAAGGCGGGCACCATTCCTTGCCAGTAAACTCCAGCATAATATCACGCCCCTGCTCCTTGGCAATCGGCAGGGCGGCTTCCACACTGGCTGCCTGTGGCAACGCCCAGGCAGTGCCGGCCAGCAATCCCATCATTACACATGTTGCTATCTTATTCATAGAACTATTTCCTTCTACACTGGTAGAATATACAGTTTTTGTTCACAATACAAGCACTATTTTTTATCGAAGCGCAAAAAATTATTTTACCTTCCAGCGTGGCGCTCAACTGCGAGATAAGCAGCTTCTGCACGACAAAAAGTTTCTCGCACATGTTTTCTCGAATATTTGAGATAAAAAGCTTGTATCAGTTGTGCTTATTGGAAAAAAGTTGCTTAAGCAATTGCCCGACGTACAGAAACAGGGTGTACTACCACATATATCATGAACTGTAATTTATCCCGGTTAGCCCCCTTGTTGTACCCTATTTTCATCATGAAATCCTAGATGCCATGAATCTCTTCATAATCATTCTATTGTGAAATAATAGTGATAAGGATTGAATGCAACTTTCTTTTTAGTCTTAAAATTATCGAACTTAAATTTGTTATGGGGATTTATTGTGCATTCTGACGAATCTGTCTTGTATCTAAACAGAAAACATGTGTAATAATCAAACATATCACAACTTCCACAGTAGGCTATAAAGTTTTCTGAATCTGTCAATGCTATGTGTACTAACTCATCTTTTGATATATGTTTTACATCAAAAATGAGTAAGATTAAACACGCGCTCATTGAAAGCAATGATACGCAAAATATTGCTTTTCTTTTCAATTTATCTGATTTCATATTTACAAAACAATCTCATAAAATGATATTTATGGAATTGTTAACATATATAAAGATTTTATAACATCGGCATCGGGAATACTATTCCCGATTTTCAGGAAACAGGCTGTTCTATTATCCAATTGAAAAGGGGGAGCAGAAGCTCCCCCTCTCCACAGAGTATCATCTGAGTGATTGACACCTCAGCCCTTCATGCCGGTGATGTTGCCGGCGGCATCTACCTTGATGTCACAGGCAGAAGGCACTTTGGGCAGACCGGGCATGCGCATGATATCGCCGCAGAGAGCAACCAGGAAACCAGCGCCATTGGCAATCTCGAAATCGCGCACCGTCACGGTGAAACCGGTGGGGCGGCCGAGCAGGCCAGCGTTGTCGGAAAGCGAATTCTGCGTCTTAGCCATGCAGATGGGCAGGTCGGTAAGGCCATTCTTAGCCATGAGGGCCAGCTTCTTCTGCGCAGCCTTGGTGAGCACCACGCCATTGGCACCGTAAATCTTGCGGGCGATGGTGGCCATGCGTTCCTCGACGCTCAAATCGAGGCTGTAGAGGCATTCGAAAGGCTCGTATTCCGGCTGCATGCTGGCGAGCACGGTTTCAGCCAGCTCGGTAGCGCCGGCGCCACCCTTGCCGAATACATCTGCCACGGCGCAGCCCACACCCATAGCGGCACACATTTCCTTGACGGCGGCGATTTCCTCCTCCGTATCAGTAGCGGCAAAGAGGTTGATGGCCACGGTCACCGGGCGCTTGTAGAGGCGGGCGCTTTCAATGTGGGCAGCCAGGTTATCCAGACCACGGCGCACGGCATCGGCATTCGGGGTTTCCAGATCGGTCTTGGCCACGCCGCCGTGCATCTTCAGCGCGCGGATGGTGGCCACAATCACGATGGCATCCGGGGAAAGACCGCTCTGGCGGCACTTGATGTCCAGGAACTTCTCTGCGCCCAGGTCAAAGGCGAAGCCAGCCTCGGTCACGGCGTAATCGGCGCAGGAAAGCGCCATCTTCGTGGCGATGACAGAGTTGCAGCCGTGGGCAATGTTTGCGAAAGGACCACCATGCACAAAGGCAGGCACGCCCTCCAGACTCTGCACCAGGTTCGGATTCACCGCTTCCTTCAGAATGGCCAGCAGGGCATCAGTCACGCCCAGTTCGCGGGCATACACGGCCTCATCGTCAGCGGTGAAGACAATCACAATGTTGTCGATACGGCGGCGCAGGTCGTCGCGGTCCTCAGCCAGGCAGAAGCAGGCCATGATTTCAGAAGCCGGGGTAATGTTGAAGCCATCCTCGCGGGGCACACCGTTCTTGTTGAGACCAATCACAATCTGACGCAGCGCGCGGTCGTTCATGTCCATCACGCGCTTCCAGGTCACCTTGTTCTGGTCCAGGCGCGTAGTCTTGTAGAAGAGGGCATTATCAATCACCGCGGCCAGCAGGTTGTTGGCGGCAGTAATGGCAGGGAAGTCGCCCGTAAAGCCCAGGTTGATGCTCTCCCCGGGGGTGATGCTGGAGGCACCGCCACCCGTGGCGCCACCCTTGCGGCCGAACACCGGACCCATGGAGGGCTCACGCAGCGCCAGACACACCTTCTGCCCCACAGCCTGCAAGCCCTGAGCCAGACCAATGGAAACCGTGGTCTTACCCTCGCCGGCGGGCGTGGGAGTCAGTGCGCTCACCAGAATCAGGCGCCCCTGTTTGCGGTCCTGCTTCAGAACCTCCAGGCTCACCTTGGCCTTATCATAGCCATAGGGAATCACATATTTCTCATCCAGCCCGAGTTTGGCTGCCATCTGTGCAGTAAAAGACGTATCTGCCATGCGGCGATTATAACATACTCACACCCACATAGCAAGCGCAGATTCTCCATACACCCGATGTATCAATCAGCAAAGCACGCGCCGCACCACAGGAAGCAGCAGCAGCGCAATCTGCGCCGCAATCAGGATAACCACAATCCAGCAGTATATCTGTTTCCTGCTCATCCCCGGGCTTTTTGGAGAGCCTCATTGAAATCGCGGGTCACAAAATAGATACCGCGGCTGATGCGTTCATGGCGGTGGGGGCCGTCCTCCCAATCTTCAAAAAGATAGGTAGAGAGGCCGTCGCTGTAATCAATGCGGCGGGCTTTGGCTACCACTTCCAGCGGCCATTGGCGCACACGGTTGGTGAAGATGCGCGCCTTAATCACGCGCCGGTTGGTGATGATATAGCGGGTGTGGCGCAGCATGTAGGAACGCAGGGGAGGCACAACAAGCAGCAGTGCCGCCAGAAGCCACACTACTTCCTTGGGGAAAGCCTCGGTCAGAAACATGGCCCAATCCGGCAGCGGAATGCCGGGTGCACCATAATGAAACCATGTAGCCAGACCAAAAAGCGCCAACCCCGGCAGCACACGCGTGAAAAACAATCCGCGCATGAACACAAGCTTCGGGCTGCCCGCCCACACTATTTCCTCGCCCGCCTGTTTGTTCTGCTCCACCCAGCTGCGTAATCCGGCCTTATCCATACCCTGAATTTAACACAGCCGGCAGTAAAGACAAGGCTTTTCTGCCGGCTGCGGCTGATTAACATTGTTTTGCAGGTTTACTGCTGCTTTTTCTTACGGAAAAGAACGATGATCGCCCCCGCCAGAATGATGCCCAGCAACCCGGCAAGCAGCTGAATAGCAAAAACACCACCCTCTACTTCCGTGACACGAAGACGAATAGCCGGGCTGTTATATCGCCATGCAGCATTGTGTATATTAGCCTTGATGGCGCCGTCTTCAACCTGCCCCCCTTCATCCAGCTTAAATGATACGCCGTGAATTTCACCAGGAGCTTCAGGTCCATCGTAATATTTCAGATAAACATATTCACCCGGGGTGTTGCTGGTCAGGGTCACCTCCAGTACGTCTTCCGGAGAGAATGTAAACCCTTCCTCTTCTCCAGATTTCTTCTGACGAACAGTTACAATGTTGCTCTGAGACTCAGGAATGGAACTCTTCCATGTCTCATCACCCGCCTTAACAATGACTACGCGACTGCCACCTGTATGCCGACCATCACGGTGACCCTGCCACGATATGGAATCCAGCCTGTACCGACTGCCGGAATCCAGCTTTTCAGCACCATACAACTTCTGGGCATCCACGTAGAACGTAATCTTTTCACTGCGTACGAAATCTTCATTGATGCCACCCCATATGCTGGGCGATACCCCGGATTGATCTTTATACAATGATGATTCTGTACCATCAGAGGTTACGATTTTCGTTTCCAGACTCATTCTTTCAGCACCTGTGGCAATGGCCCCCAGGAACAACAACGGTAATATCAGCCAGTTTTTCATACTCTCTCAGTATAACAGTCACACACCGGCATTGCAATCATTTTTATCAATTCCAATGATTGCATGACTTGCTTATACGCCCGCGGATTAGGGAAATAAACAATTCAGCGCAATAACTCTGGGACACATGTACTCATAAGCTGCCACTTTTCACGCCAGCAGGCGGGTAAAAGATTGCCAAGAACCTAATTCTCTGCTAAACTTCTCGCAGCAAGGGTTTTTCTATATATTCGCAAATCAGTTATCTCCCATGGGTCTTCCATTTTTCAGCAAACTGCGCAACAAGAAAGCCTACATGCAAATCGTTGAAACCGAATTGCAGAAGGTGCGCGATACCATCGATGCACAGACCGGGCATTTTTCGCCTTACATGCGCGACTACATGCGCCAGGTATGCAAAGGCAAGGGCAAAATGATTCGTCCGGGTCTGGTGCTGCTTACCGCAGCCGCCACCGGCGGTATCAAGGAGGAACACACCACCTTTGCCGCCATGCTGGAAATGCTGCACATGGCCTCGCTGGTGCATGATGATGTGCTGGATAAAGCCGAAACCCGCCGCGACCAACCCACGCCGAATGCCCTGTGGGGCAATGAACTGGCCGTGCTGCTGGGCGATTCCATGCTGGCACAGGCTATGGTGATGGGGGCGGAGATAGGCGATTCCCGCTTCATCCGCCGCATGGCACTGGGCGTGCGCGACCTCTGCGAGGGCGAGGTAGAGCAGTCCACCCGCCTGTGGGATATGGAAATGAGCCGGGCGGATTACTACGAGCTCATCCGCAAGAAGACCGCCACCCTCTTTGCCATGGCCATGGCGGGTGCTGCCTTCCTGCAGGGGCTGGATGATGAGATGATTGAGCAGCTCAACCGCATGGGTACCCTGCTGGGTATCTCGTACCAGATTTATGATGACTGTCTGGACCTGACCGGCAGTGATGACACCGCTGGTAAAACCCTGGGCACGGATAACGAGAAGGGCAAACTCACCCTGCCGGTGTTCTTCCTCATGGAATCCAGCAGTGAGGATGTGGCCATCTACGCCCGCAATTGCGTGGAAAACCACGAGGAGATAGACTACTCCCGCCTGCGCCACACGGAGGCTTTTGCCGAAGCCATACGCCTCTCGGTGGAAGAAGGGCTCATGCGCAATGAAGAAGCCCGCGAGGTACTCTGGATGTTGCCGGAATCTCCCGCCCGTGAAGCACTGGCAGAAATGACCTACCGCCTGGATGAAATGCTGCGCGACTGCTGCGTGGACTGATTGTTTATGATACGCCCGGAAAAGATGGTGCCGCAGGAGCCGGAACTTGCCAGAAACATCTGGCAGGATATCTATGCCGCTGCCGAACAGGCTGCCGAGCAGGAACCCAAGCTCACCGGCCTGCTGGACGATGTCATTCTGAGCCGCAACAAACTGGCTACGGCGGTTTCCGTGCGTCTGGCGCGCAAGCTTTCCCGCCGCGATATCGGGCGGGATGACCTGGAACCCCTCATCCGCTCCCTGCTCAAGAACGACCCGCTGGCCGTGGACATGATGGCTGCTGATTTAAAAGCCGTGGTGGACCGCGATGCCGCCTGCCATAATGCACTGGAACCACTCATGTTCTTCAAGGGTTTCCACGCGCTGGCCACCTATCGCCTGGCTCACATTCTGTGGAAACAGGAGCGCTACATGCTCGCCCTGCTCTTCCAGAGCGTGGGCAGTGAGGTATTCGGCATCGATATTCACCCTGCCGCCCGTATTGGCTGCGGGGTGCTGCTGGACCACGGCACCGGCTTCGTGGTGGGTGAAACCGCCATTATTGAGAACGATGTCTCGCTCTTCCACGAGGTGACCCTGGGCGGCACCGGCAAGGAAACCGGCGACCGCCACCCGATTGTCCGCAGCGGCGTGCTCATCGGTGCCGGTGCCAAGGTGCTGGGCCGCGTGGAAGTGGGCGAATGCGCCAAGGTGGCGGCCTCTTCCGTGGTGCTGGACAATGTGCGCCCGCACACCACCGTGGCGGGCATTCCGGCCGTGGAAGTGGGCGATGCCGTGGGCGAGCCTGCCCTGTTCATGCAACACCGCCTGAGCTGATTCGAACCGATATGATAACTGAACTGGACATCCACCTGCCCCTGGCCCGCGCTCTGCGCGAGGATGCCCGCCGCAAGGCTGCCGCCCAGAAACTCCAGATTTCCCCGCACCGCATCAAAGGCATGCGGCTCGTCAAAGAAAGCATCGATGCCCGCCGACGCCCCATCTGCAAACAGCTGCGCCTGCTCGTGGGTGTGGATGAGGAACTCCCCCCGGCCTCCCTGCCGGAGCGCCATTACACCCCTGTGGCAGACGGGGCAAAGCGCATCATCATCGTGGGCAGCGGTCCCGGCGGCCTGTTTGCCGCTCTGCGCTGCCTGGAGCTGGGCATGCGCCCCGTGGTGCTCGAGCGCGGCAAGGATGTCTCTGCCCGCCGCTTTGACCTGCAGCCCATCAACTGCCAGGGGTACGTGGTGGAAGACTCCAATTATTGCTTCGGCGAGGGCGGTGCCGGCACATTCTCCGATGGCAAACTCTTCACCCGCGCCACCAAACGCGGCCCGGTCATGGAGATTTATGAAACCTTCGTGGCACACGGCGCTGCTCCGGAAATCCTGACCGATGCCCACCCGCACATCGGTTCCAACCGCCTGCCCAACATCATCAAGGCCATGCGCGGCAGCATCCTCGCTGCCGGCGGTGAGGTGCACTTCCAGACCCGCGTGTGCGGGTTGCTGAAGAGTGCCGATGGCAAACGCCTGCTCGGCGTGCGCACCGCAGACGGGCGCGAATTCACCGGCGATGCCGTCATCCTGGCCACCGGCCACAGCGCACGCGACGTGTACCGCATGCTGCATGACGAGGGCGTAAAGCTCGAGCGCAAGCCCTTTGCTGTGGGAGTGCGCATCGAGCATCCGCAGAGCCTCATCGATGCCGCGCAATACCACTTGCGCCCCGGACAGGAACGCCCGGAAGGCCTGCCTGCCGCCCGCTATACCCTGGCCACCAAGATTCAGGACCGCGGGGTACATTCTTTCTGTATGTGCCCGGGCGGCTTCATTGTGCCCAGCGCCACTGAGAATGACGAAGTGGTAGTGAACGGCATGTCTCTTTCCCGCCGCAATTCTCCCTTTGCCAACAGTGGCTTTGTGGTCACGGTGGAGCCCGAGGATACCGATGCCTACCTGGCAGAACACGGCGTACTCTCCGGCCTGGCGTACCAGAAAGCGCTCGAAATTGCCACCAGTCAGGCCGGCGGCGGCATGCAGAAAGCCCCTGCCCAGCGCGTGGTGGATTTCCTGGCTGGCCGTGTCTCCCAGACCCTGCCGAAAACAACCTACCACCCCGGTATCACCAGCTGGGATTTGAATGCCCTGCTCCCGCAGAGTGTGTGCTGGCGCATGCGAGAGGGGCTGCAATTCTTCAACCGCAAACTGCGTGGCTTCGCCGGCGAGGAAGCCCTGCTCATCGGCTGCGAGACCCGCACCAGCTCCCCCGTGCGCATTCCCCGCGCAGATGAAACCCTCCAGCACCCGGATTTAGAGGCCCTCTTCCCCTGCGGTGAAGGTGCAGGCTATGCCGGCGGCATCGTCTCCGCCGCCCTCGATGGCCGCCGCTGCGCCGAGGCTGCCGCCTCCTATGTCCACGCCTGAAAGGCGTGGATATCGTCGCCCGCTGGGCGATATCATCCTGCCTCCGGCAGGATTTCGTCCGGCGAAGCCGGATATCGTTCCCTAT
This sequence comes from uncultured Akkermansia sp., assembly GCA_904501915.1. Lineage (GTDB taxonomy): Bacteria > Verrucomicrobiota > Verrucomicrobiia > Verrucomicrobiales > Akkermansiaceae > Akkermansia. The sequence goes on from CAJGCV010000007.1 coordinate 15,719, forward strand.
CTGCTCTTCTCTACAGAGCCTCATCCCGTTGGAAAATCCTAAAGTATTGACACCACCAGCTCTGCATGGTAAAATCCCCCGAACACTATGATGAAATCGGGAATCCTCACAACTCTTTCAGCACTGGTAATGGCAGCCACCATGCTGCCCATGGACTGCGCAGCTCAGGTGAAGATGCTGGAGAAGCCCGACGAAGTATTCCTGAAAAAGAACGCCGGCAAGCGCGGGGTAGCCGCCAAAATTCTCAAGAAGGGCGGGCTGATGGGTGGCAAGATTGATGCCACGGCGGATTATTACCTCATCTGTTCCTTCATCATCGGCGATAACAACCCCGAGTGGGTGGAACTCTTTGAGCGGGAGGCAGAGCTGCGCGAGAAAGGTATCCAGATTGTCCTGTCTTGCAATGAGGACGGCCACACCGCCAATGCCGCCAAGCGGGCCAAGGCCTATCTCAAGAAGCGCAATGTGAAAGCTCCCTGCGTGTTCCGCTCCAAAATCGAAGCCCAGCATGCCGCCGGCAAAGCCTCCCCGACCTTCTGGGATTTCAATACCTACCGCTACAAGGCTATCCGCTACGATGGTGCCCAGGCCGGCGGCGGTTCCGGCATGGATTCCAGCTTCAAGCCTGTGCTCGAGAAGATTGAAAAAGACCGGGCTCAAAATCCTTGATTATCAAGCCACAGTCTGAACCATCGCGCAAGATTTTCACTTTTCACCCCGCAGGATTCCTGATTTTCATTCCGCAAGGTTTTTGGGATTGAGAAAATTCCGGGGATATGGTAAAACTGTGGGCATGGAACGCCAGGATAATCGCAGGGTGGATGAAATGCGCCCTCTAGAGTTTGTGTTGGGCGTGGCACCGCATGCCACGGCTTCAGTTCTTTCGTGCTTTGGCAACACGCGCGTGATTTGCGCGGTGACCATTGAGGAGGATGTGCCGCGGTGGATGAAGCTGCAGCATGTGCCGGGTGGCTGGCTCACGGCAGAGTATGCCATGCTTCCCTACTCTACCCTGGACCGCAAGAAGCGCGATTCCGGCGGCAAGGTGGATGGCCGCTCGGTGGAAATTCAGCGCCTCATCGGCCGCAGTCTGCGCGCCGTGGTGGATTTAGAGGCTCTGGGTGCCCGCACCATCTGCGTGGATTGCGACGTACTGCAGGCCGATGGCGGTACCCGCACCGCCAGTATCACCGGCGCTGCGGTGGCACTGCAGATTGCGCTCAACAAGCTGGTGGCCAGCGGTGCGCTGGAGAAGAACCCCATGAAGCAGCTCGTCTCCGCCATTTCGGTGGGCAAGCTGCAGGGCACCCCTCTGCTCGACCTCTGCTATGTGGAAGACCGCGATGCCGAGGTGGACATGAATGTGGTCATGACCGAACGCGGCGAATATGTGGAAGTACAGGGCAGTGGCGAGGAAGCTGTGTTCACGGCCGAAGAAATGGCCCAGATGCTCGCTCTGGCTGCCAAGGGTGCAGCCCACATTACGGCAGCACAGAAGGCAGCCATCGCCCGCGCAGATGAACCCAGCGCCAGTGATTTTAACTCCCTGAAAGATTTTTTTGCAAAAAAATAAAGTTTTTTTGTAGATTCTGAAAAAAAGCACCGTTCCTCATAGCGAGGAGCGGTGCTTTCTGCGCCAGACCCTCCTGAAAATCTAAACCATAGAAAACACATCACCATGAAGAAATCCCTGTTGATTGCTCTGTTCGCCGCCATGCCCATCATGGCTCAGGATTGCCCTCAGAAGCCTGAGTGCGCCCCCCAGAAGCCCTGCTGCATGAAGATGCACCGCCGCGCTCATCGTCCCCAGCTCTCCGAAGAGCAGAAGGCTGAAATGAAAGCCAAGTTCATGGAGAAGTTTGACGCTGACAAGGACGGCAAGCTCTCCGATGCTGAGAAGGAAGCCGTCAAGGCTGAAATGAAGGCTAAGTTCGAGGCTAAGAAGGCTGAGATGAAGGCCAAGTTCATGGAGAAGTTCGACGCCGACAAGGATGGCCAGCTCTCCGACGCTGAGAAGGAAGCCGCCAAGGCTGAGTTCAAGAAGAACGCCCCCAAGTTCCACAAGCGCGGCCACAAGGGCCCCCGCTGCTGCGGCAAGCGCGGTCAGCGTCCCCAGCTCTCCGAAGAGCAGAAGGCTGAAATGAAGGCTAAGTTCGAAGCCCGCCGCGCTGAGATGAAGGCCAAGTTCATGGAGAAGTTCGATGCCGACAAGGATGGCCAGCTTTCCGACGCCGAGAAGGAAGCCATCAAGGCTGAGTTCAAGAAGAACGCCCCCAAGTTCCGCAAGGGCCCGCGTCGCGGCTGCAAGTGCTGCAAGTAAAGAAAATCTTTACCGTTGAGTAACGGTATAGCATAGAGACGCTGAGCGCCGTCCGGAGTCATCCGGGCGGCGTTTCAGCTTAGTGGTATTCAGCTGCTGAGTAAGAATCAAATATTCTCCCAATCAGCCTCTGAAAACTCCATTCTGGTGGCGCCGTGGTCGCGGAGGAGCTGCTCTACCTCGCGAGCCTGGCATTCCACCGCCCAGTAAAGCGGGGTACAAGCTCCCCGGTCCGGGAGCTCGGGGGTAGCACCGGCCTCCAGCAGGAGGCGGGTGCTTTCCGGCTGATTATGGAGCGCTGCCCAGTGCAAAGGGGTCGAATCATCCACATCTGCCTTGTCAGGATCAGCGCCGTAACGCAGCAGCAGGCGCACCATAGGCAGGTAGCCACCTGCGCAGGCCTTATGCAGCGGACCACCGTACAGGGCCACATATTCCTGCTCATCCGGGTGCACCCCGGCTTCCAGCAGCAGGTGGACGAGAGCCATGCCCACACGCTCCATTTCCGGACATTCCATCGCCTCGGTAAGATTTTCCGTCAGGCATATCACCGCGGTCACCAGAGGGCTCCATCCATAATCCAGATCGGCTCCGAAAAAGTCCAGCATGTAGCTCACCGTGTCCTCATCTTCCGCATAGGGCTGCTCCCGGCACACATCTGCCCACACCACGGCCAGATTATGCTGCCGGGCGGCATCCTGCGCAGCCCATTCCTGCACCGCTGCCGGTATTCCTGCGGCGCGGATGCCCGGCCGGTCTACCGCAGCTCTATTCATCAGCGAATAGAGGAAATCTATCACAGGCTGGTGCTTTTCCTGCATGCGCGGATTGCTACGACTGCAGACCGGGCATTTTGAGCTTTTCCACGTATTTGGCAATCATGTCGACCTCGATATCGACGATGCTGCCGGGGGCGTAGCAGTGCATGATGGTGCGCTCCCAGGTGTGGGGGGTAATCCAGAACTCGAGCTCATCCGGACCGGTGATGTTGGCCACGGTGAGGGAGACGCCGTCGATGGCGATGCTGCCTTTATCGATAACGTAGCGCATGTATTCCTGAGGTATGCGGATGCGCACCATGTGATCCTGCCCCACAGGGGTGATGCTGGTGACGCTGCCGGTGGTATCCACATGCCCCATGACGAAGTGACCACCGAAGCGACCGTTGCCGCCCATGGCACGTTCCAGGTTGCAGAGGGAACCCACCTGCAGCTGCCCCAGACTGGTGACGCGCAGGGTCTGGGTGAGGAGGTCGAACTCAACACGATTACCTTCTACTTTATCGACGGTGAGGCAGCAGCCGTTCACCGCCACCGAATCACCCAGAGCGAGCTCGGCCGCAAAGGGGATTTCCACCGCATAGCGCGCTCCGCTTGCCACGGGGGTGCGCTCCAGCACCTTGCCGGTGCATTCCACGAGTCCTGTGAACATAGGTCTTTAGTTACCGAAATAGATGAAATTATACAGGCAGAAGAGGATGAAGGTAGGAAGCGCCGCCCAGAGGAAGAGCTGCAGGGCGCTGATGCCGTCCTTGAAATACTTGCCGAGAATGGCCTGACCCGCCGGGTTCGGAGCATTGGCAATGACGGTGAGACCACCACCAGTCACAGCACCTGCCACAATGGCGTAGCGAATCTGCTCAGGCAGGTTGGGCACAGTACTGGAGAGGAAGGTGACGGAGGCATTGTCATTGAATGCAGTCAGGATGCTGGCAAGGCCCATGGTAGCAGTTGCACCCAGTTCAGAGAGAGCCTGCAGCACCGGCTGCATCCACCAGCCCTGCACGCCGCCCAGAATCAGCAGCCCTGCCAGGAAGAAGGCCACCAGCAGCGGCACTTTGATAGAAAAGGCATTCTGGTACTGCGGTGTAGCCATGGTGAAGCCCAGGAAGAAGAGGAATCCGCCGATGAAGATGGCCGGGTGGTGGGCAAAATACACCGTCCACACCAGGAAGACAATGGAAACAGCATACACCCAGACGGGGATGACATCCTGACGATCTTCCCAGGAGGTAGGCACGGCGCTGTCGAACGCGCTGTTGGCACGCTGCACTTCTGCCAGGCGTTTGAATTCCTTAGTGAAGATGAAGAAGTAGATGATATTGGCAATGATGATACCCACAATGGCTTTCCAGCCGAAGTGGATGAACATGTGCGCCATATCCCAGTTCCACTTGCCGGCCACCATGACAATGGGCGGTGCGGCAAAGTGTGTGAGTGTGCCGCCTACAGAGACGTTCACAAAGAGCAGCGCCAGCGTGGCATAGCACAGCGAAGGAGCGGGTTTGAGGTGGTAGAATTTCTTGGCCAGCAGAATGGCGGCCAGGGTCATGGCGGCGGGTTCAGTGATGAAGGAACCCAGCAGCGGCGCAATGCAGAGCACGGACAGCCACCAGGCTGCCGGGGTGCTGCCACCCATGCTGGCGGCGAATTTGAGCGTGTTTTCTGCCAGGCGGTATATGGGGCGTGAGGAGGCTATCACCATGATGACGGCCACAAACAAAGGCTCGGTGAAGCTGGTGTCGTGGTCAATGTAGCGCAGGAAGTCATCCATGCTGTAGTAATGCTGGCAGACAAAGGCGAAGGGGATAATCCACAGACCGAAGACTACTTCCACCTCGCCCAGGAAATGGCAGAGTGTGCTGCCGAAGGAAACCGGCATGCGCTGCTCCGGATGCAGAATGCGGAACTTGGCATCGCGCAGTTTCTGCTTGTGCGCCTTTTCCATGTGGTGTGCCCATTTCTGGAACATGGGTGCCATGAAGGTGTGCAGAATTGCCAGCAGGAAAATGATGGTGGCTGCCAGGTTGAAATTGTCTATCTGAACGCGGTGCACCAGTTTATCCCACAGCCCCATGCCCTGCTCTGCCTTGGCATATATCTGCAGCGGTATGGGGAAACGGCTGTACTGCAGTTTTCCATTGGTGTAGTGGTGGGTCCAGGCGGCCAGCTGACCATTCGGGTCCGCATGGTAGACAATCTCACCGCATTCCGGGCAGGGTTTACGCGTCATCGGCAGACTGAACTTCACCTTCATGGCAGCGTGTTCCAGCACGGTGTGCCCGTCGTAGGCATGGTGTTCCTGGGCCAGGTACTGCTGCAGGGCTTCCAGACTCATGGATTCTGCGGCAATCATGAGCGCATTCTGCGCATGTGTGCTGAGATTGAGCCCTTTGATGAGGGCTTCCTTGGCCTCTGCCTCGGCGCGGATTTCTTCCACGGTCGGCACGGCACGGGCACCATGACTGGAGCATGCCGGCTCTGCAGAGGTTGTCAGCTCTGCTACCACTTCTTCCTGGGCCTGCAGACTGCCAGCCAGCACGGCGCATGCACATATGATTATTGCAGTAAACCACGTACGCATAATACACTGAAAACGTTCGAAACCATACTACCACACCTGCTCCTGCGTTGGCGAGCAAAAAGTGTGTTTCAGCGCCGCTGACGCGCCAAATTCAGCATTTTATCATAAGCGCGGGATTCACCCCGGGCAGCCGCTTTGCGGTACCAATAGGCGGCCAGTTCTGCGCTGGCCGGTGCTCCTGTGCCTTTTTCAAAACATTCTCCCAATTTGAGAGCCGCCGCGGCGTGCCCCTGCAGGGCGGCGCGCTCCAGGCAACTGGTGCCCCCGCTGACATCGCGCGGGCAGCCAAGCCCTTTCAGATAACACTTGCCCAGCCAGTACAAGGCATCCACACTACCGGCGCGGGCGGCGGTATCAAACCACTCCACGGCTTCCTCAAAGTTGCGCCCTTCCCCGCGACCCCTTATCAGTTTTTTTGCCAGATGCAGGCAGGCTTCTACATCGCCACTACCGGCTCGCACGCGCAGGTCATCCAACATGGCTTAAAACTCCTTCCGGCTGAATATCCAGGTGGCAACCAGCAGGTGCAACAACATGTACCCACCAGCTATGAGTGCCAGCCCACCCAGCAATGACCAGCTGAATGCCGCACCGGCACTGGCGGTGTCTGCCACGGCAAAGAGCCCGAAATCCGGTACCAGCACGGCGCAGGCCTGCTCTGCCCAGCGCATGGCAGCCGTGGTTCCCTGCCCGGCGCTCAGCGCTTCGAACAATGTTCCCTGGAACATGCCGATGAAATAGCCCCCCAGCCCGAAAATGATGCTGACAATGGTGCCGCTGGTGAAGCAGGATATCATCAGGGTAAGGGTGGTGAGCACTCCATACCCCAGCAGGGCTGCCAATATGGCGCGCTGCGTATCGGCGGTGTTACCGGCGGTGACCACCTGCTCCAGATAGGGAGTCATTTCTGCCGGGCTGTAGCCATGCGCCGCCAGCGCGGTGCTCAATTCTGCGCAGATACTGCTTACTCGCAGGGAGAGTACCAAACTCATCAACCCATCCAGCAGCAGTATCATCAGCACCAGCAGGGCCAGCACTCCCAGCGCCTTGCCCGCCAGATAATCAAACCGCGGCACCGGCTTGCAGAGTATGGTGTAGAGAATGCGATCCTCCGCGTCGCGGGGCAGCAGCAGCGCCGTAGCGGCCACGCAGAATATAAGCGCAAAGAGCTGCATGCACCCCAGACTTACATCCTTGATGAACTGGAGCTGCGCTACACCCTGGTATTCGATGCCTATATTGCCCTGATACGGTATAAACTGCAACGCCAGAAACAACAATGCCACTACCGCCGGCACCAGAAACAACCTCATGCGCACTAACTGCGTGAGCGTTACTCCCGCTATGGCTATCACACGCCCTGGCATGCGCACCAGGTTCTGGAGCGATTCCGGCATGCCCTATCGCGTCGGGTGTTACTTCTTGCGGGCGGCTTTCTCGCCGTCGTCGATGAGTTTCCAGAAACTGCGCGATTTGCCCAGTTTCCGGTCTTCACTGTCGGACCCCATACCACTACGGAAGAAGAAGTCCTTGAGGGAGTCTGCATGCAGTACTCGCTGCACCACTACGACATTATCCCCATCTTCATTCTTCTCCACTGTAAAGTAGATGCGGTAATCGTCATCTGAACGGAAGCGGTAAATCCGGCGCCCCGCACGCTCCACCACGCCAAAACGCGGGTCGGTCGGGTTGCCGTTCAGGCAATCTTCATCCACCTTGAACGCAAAGAAAAGTTTCAATTGCTTCATGGCCGGAATGGCAGATACCTCTGCCGCACTGATTTCATTAAAGGCGATCTGTTGCACGAAACACAGTTTAGGGGAACGCTCCCCTAAAGGCAAGAAAAATATGCGCTATCCGACTATCATTTATATTTCGGATTTCTTAATAATCAACTACTTTACCCTTTCGCTGCTGCAGGCCCTGCTTCATCTGTTCCTGCATATAGAGCCATTGGGGGGTATTCTTTGCCTCGGGGGTGTGGCTGTAGACGTAGTCTCTGTATCTGGTACTGCGGCGGATCATGGCCCAGTGCTCCAAGGGTTTCTGGTGGCCTTCCGGGTAAACGGCAGCGAGTTTCCGGGCCGTGCCGGCATCATCTATCCATTCATCGGGGTCGCAGGTGAAATCGACCTGCAGACGACCATTGGACCACCAGGCATCCAGCAGGATAACATGGGGCCACCGGACATGCTTTCCGGTGAGGTAAACAACATGGTGCTCGCCTGCTCTGCCCACGTCATTGGCGCAGCAGCCCAGGCGGAAATACTTCAACGGCCGGCGGCGCAGCTCGCGGTACAAATCATGCTGGTAGTGCCAGCACAAGCCACGGTGGCGCACATGGTTGCGGGTGTTGACCAGGCGGTTGTTCAGCCAGTTCACAAAAACGGGCTTGTTGTAACGGGCAATGGCACCAGCGCTTTTGTATGCCGTATCTGCCAGCCAGGTGGCTTCTGCCGCAGCAGACTTTCTCTGCTGCTCAGGCAACAGGTTCAGCAGTTGTTGTTTCAATTCATTTCTCTGCTGAATTGCCTTGGGACGCTCCACATAGCTGGGCAGCGGGGCGCGCTGGCATCCCACCCCGCAGCATAACAGTGCCAGTATCAACATTCCTTTCCGCAATACTGATGCCATATCAATAATTGGTCAGAAGACCAGGGTGTTCCAGCTTACCTTCCTCTATGTTATTGTACATCCGCTTATATTGCGATGAAAATTTCATGATGGGCAGCCAGTATCCTTCATACTCTCCGCTGGGGTCGCGCAGTACGCTCCAATGCTCAATGGGCCAGTAATGCCCTTCCCGGTAATAGACGGATTGCACCCGGCAGATGCTGGGTAAGTCTGCCCAGCGCTCCGGGTTGAGTTCCTGTGCATCGTCCACCTTCAAGCGCCCATTCCACATCCACGCATCCAGCACCCAGGCACGCGGCCAGGGGCTCCCCTTGGCTGCCAGGTACACGCAGTTATGCTCCGAGGCTTTTCCGCCATCGCGCACGCAGAAACCAATGCGGAAGTATTTCAACGGCCGGCGGCGCAGCTCGCGGTACATATCGTGCTGGTAATGCCAGCACAATCCGCGGTCCTGCAGGCGCGCATTGATGAAGGCATTCCCTGCCCAGCCTGGAAATATGGAACCATTCACACGCGCAATACCGGCAGCTGCCTTATATGCCGTATCTGCCAGCCAGGTGGCTTCTTCACGGGCTTCGGTCAATCGCTGCTGTTCCACAGGCAGCAGAGCTACCAGGTTATCTTTCAGGTGCATGCGCCGGTTGGTCACCATTCTGGTATACGGATACTGAATCTGCGGCGGATAACAAGAGCTCACCCCCACCGCTGCCAGGGCGCATACTAGTATTTGTCGTATTTTCAGTCCCATTCCGTAAAAAACCGGCGCATTCTACATCATCTCATGCCGTTCGGCAAGCCTAATTCATTGAAAAATTGTTCCATATGGAACATATTCCCTACCCCAGGCGCCCGCGGAGTATGATATCACGCTCGCATTCTATAAATGACTCACGCTGGAAAATGAATTCCTGAGGCAGAAAATCCCCGGGTACGACATAATCCGGACCGGCACCCACCATGGGTGATATGCTCTGCATCCATTCATTGACGAGGCCTTCCTCCAGAAAGCGCCGCAGCAGTTTTCCGCCGCATTCCAGCATCAGGTTCACGATGCCATAGCGTGTGTAAAGTTCATTGAGCAGAAGATGCAGGTTCTTTACATCCTCCCACACCAGGGTGCGTTTGTGGTACTCATCGGAAAAAAGCCTGGCCATGGGGGGCAGCGAAAGCATGTTGTTCGTGAGCACTATGCGCCAGGGTTGTTTTTTGCGCGGCGAAGGGGTGCGCAGCGGATTGCGTATGGTGAGCGCCGGGTCATCTGTGCGCAGTGTATTACCGCCTATGAGAATGGCATCACTCTCCAGCCGGAGCTGGTGTGCATACCTCAGTGTATCCACCCCGCTCAGCCAGAATTTCTGCCGCCGCGTCATGCGTCCATCCAGTGTGGTGGCTACCTTGGCCGTGACCCAGGGCCGTCCCGTCATCACTGCGTGAAACCATGACCGCAGAAAACGGTCACAATCGTCTTTGCATACCCCGGGGCATACTTCTATACCCTCGGCTGCCAGAAGCGCATCTGCGCGCCCCTGGTGGCGCATATCCGGGTCCGTGGAACCATAGACCACGCGTTTGATGCCGGTCTGTATGATAGCATCGGTGCAAGCAGGGGTGCGCCCCACAGTGGAACATGGTTCCAGCGTCACGTAAATTGTAGCTCCGGAAAGCAGGTGTCCATTTCCCCGGGCTTCTGCATCGGCTATGGCGCGGCGTTCCGCATGAGCTTCTCCTGCCACTTCATGATACCCTTCCCCGAGCATTATGCCATTGCGGACAATAACAGCACCTACGGCAGGATTAGGGCTGGTGAGTCCTAACCCGAGTCGTGCCAGTTCCAGGGCACGCTGCATCCATTTGATGTCCTCCTGCTGTTGCATGCCCGGTATTGTAACAGGCAATGTTTCTCTGTCAAGCAGAGTACCCGGGTACTGTCGCTTTTTTCTTTGTGTATGATGCTTATTCAGTATATATGGAAATTCATCATCATCTACCCTGTGAATAAGTTTATAACTTTTTAAAGCAGTTTATCATGAATAGTTTACGATAGACTGGATATGTAAATAAACCGGTTAAGAACCATGCCTTAACCGGTGAAGAAAAGTTATTGATACCTGTATCAACAGCTTATTCACTTACTTATTCACATATTTTGTTAATAAGTATGATAAAGAATTGATTGTTTGAGCGTTATAACTCCTCTGGCTGCGCTTTGCTGGGCTTTTTGACCGTAGGTGGCCCGATGATGAAGGTGCCCGGTGCGTCAATCAGCAAGGCACTCAGACCGGCCATGGGGTATACGTAAAGCGCATTGAAATCGGCACTCAGTTCATCCAGGTGGGCTATCAGGTAACTGTCTTCCTCACGCTGAATATGCAAGTGGGATGACATATTGCGGAAATAATCCGGCGTAGTGGCTGTTGTCTTCCATTGTTGAACGTCACCTTCCGGGAGCTCATTGCTCCATTTGCTCTTCAGGAAATGAATGGCATCAGTGTGCGTGTACTTCCCTTGCAGCAGACTTGTAGCCAGTTCTTCCGGCATGGGGGCATAGATGGGTTCGAAATCTTCCCGCTCGCTGACGAGATAATAACGCTCCGGCCGATTCGGATTATCAGGATTTCGCTCTGTTTCCAGAACAGGCAGATTATAGCGTTTCACCTGCGCTGTGTGACCTTCCAGATACCAGTTGTCGCCTACTTTGCAGACAACCGGATTTTCAAGTGGAATGAGGATGGCATCAGCACTCCGGGCATGGTCAGCAATGACCTTGTGAGTACGCACACTGCACGACACCGATGCCGCCGCGCATAACAGACCAAGTATTAAAACTGAGATTTTTTTCATGTAGGGTGGATATCTTATGGTGATGAGTCTATCATATAAGTTGGTTTTTGTAAAGAAGAGGCTTGAAAAATAAAGGTTGTTCCACGTGGAACAACCTCCGGGTTTATGATTTGTCTGCTGAGTGCGGCAGGATAGGTGGCAACATGCGGGGTTCCGGTCTGTTCAGGATGTCATCCAGATAAGGTTTCCAGATATCTGCACTGTCTCTGTACAAAGCGAGCTTGGCGCGATAAAGTGCCCCTGAGCAGGCACGCAGCGCACGCTGGTAACAGGTATGCGTGATGCCGCCGGTCTGTACGTAGCTTTCACCTTCCTTCTGCAGGCGCAGTAAATGCTGCTCTGCTTTGGTGAAGGTAGCAGTGGCGGTGGTGATGCGCCCGGTTTCGGCTAATGAACGGGCGCGAATGGATTCCACCAGGCAATCCTGCACAATTCTGAGCGGATGTCCTTCTGGTGCATTACAGCTCTTGGCAGCCATGTTGATGGCGGCGCCGCCTGGTGGCGTTTTCTGCAGCACGAGCATGCGCAGCAGAAGTGTTTTGCCTTCCCAGTAGTGGAGAAGGCCACCATCATCCGCCGGGGGTGTTGCAGGGGCTTTCTCGCTTAGTGTACGGGCTGTTTTGAGAGCAGAGACCCAGCTGTTCTTATCACCGCTGGCAATGCTGAGGGCATGCTGGTATAACAGGGCAGCCACATGTGCCTCAGAGCTTGCATCGGCAGCTTTCAGCGTATTGTCGAAGCAGGATTTGGCAGCGCTATACTCCCCTGCCCTGTAGAGAAGATGACCAGCCAGCTGGTTGATGACGGGATGAATGGATTTTTCCGTAAGTGAAACAGCTTTTCTGGCAGATTCCAGGGCAGCGGCAGAGGGTTTTGCGGCGTACTGGTCAATGATGGCTCTGCAGAAGTGTGCCAGAGGAGCATCCGGGCAGCTGGCAACAAGCTTATCGGCGCGTGGCTGCAAAGTCTCATATGCCTCGCCTGCATACAGGTTCAGGATGATATCCCAGCAGGCAGCCATGGTGTCGCGCCGGTACATGGCTGCGCGGTCCTGAAATGCTTTGGCAGCCCCGGTTAAATCGCCGTTGAGATACTGGATGAATGTTGCCACATACCATTCTTCAACCGGCGTAAGCGGCGCAGCATCGAGACACTCGTTGAGTTTTTTCAGGTGCTCGCGGTATAAATCACTGCGCAGCGGCGTAATCATCAGCATCCCGATATGTGCCAGCACGCAGTGCTCATCCAGCGCCAGGGCTTCGTCAAAATAACTGGCAGCCCCTGTGTTATGGCCATAGAGGCATTCCTTCAAGCCGAGATTCACGAAGCGTTGAACCTCAATATCCTCGCTCGTTACGGCAATCTGAATCTGTGGATTCTCATGGGTGAAGAAACCCACATTGCAGGAAGCATTATCCTCTGCCCAGCAGTGTGTTGCAACTGCCAGACAGAGGATGTTTGAAACGATTTTATTCATGGTGTCATTACATACGCTCCGGCATGGTGATACCGAAGAGCCCCATACCCTTCTTCAGCACGCTGGCAGTCAGTTCGCAGAGCGCCAGGCGTGTTTCGCGGGTGCTGCCTTCACTCTTCAGAACCGGGCATGCCTCGTAGAAACTGTGGAATGCCTTGGCCAGTTCGTACAGATAGGCTGCAAGCAGATTCGGGCGGCAGTCATCCAGCGTGGCAGGTACTACCTCACCGAAGCGTACCAGCAGTCGAGCCAGGTTAATTTCGGCATTTTCGACAAGGGTGAGTGCCGCAGGTGCTGTGAATTCGCCCTCAATCTTGCGGAAGATAGAGCGCACGCGCACGTAGGAATTCTGCAGGTACGGTGCCGTATCGCCGGTGAGTGCCAGCATCTTTTCCCAGTCGAAGATGTAATCACTCATGCGGTTCTGGGAGAGCTCGGCAAACTTGATGGCGCCGATACCCACAGCCTTTGCCACGGCTTCCTTCTCTTCTGCAGGCATATCCGGGCTCTTGGCTTCCACCACTGCCGTGGCGCGGGTTACGGCTTCATCGATAACGTCCTGCAGGCTCACCGTGTCGCCGGAGCGGGTCTTGAAGGGGCGGCGGTCCTTACCAAGGATGGAACCGAAGGCAACGTGGCGGAAATCGCCGGTTACACCACGCATACGCTCAATGTCGAAAATCTGCTTGAAGTGCTTATCCTGCGGTGCACCCACCACATACCAGATGGCATCTGCCTTGAAATTCTCAATGCGGTAGTCCAGGGTGGCCAGATCCGTGGTTGCATACAGGAAACCGCCGTCTGCCTTGCGGATAATGGCCGGTACTGCGCACCATTCGCCATCCTTCTGCACCAGGAACGGGTCGTTCTGTGGCTTGTGGAACCCATCGGAGAACACGCAGATAGCTCCGTCACTTTCGCGTGCAATCCCCTTCCCTACCAGGTCTTCCACCAGCGGTGCCAGCGCATCATTATACGCGCTTTCGCCCAGCCAGTAGTCAAAGGTAATATCCAGCTGGGAATATATCTTCTCCAGACCAATCCTGGTCACAGCAATGCACTTCTGCCAGATTTCCATGTTCTCTGCGTCGCCGCTCTGCAGTTTCACGAGCTCTTCCTTGCACAGAGGAAGCAGGGTTTCATCTTCCTTGCAGCGTGTGTTAACGTCCTTGTAGACGCTGAGGAGTGCCTCAATGGGGTCTTTCTCCAGCTCTGCCTGGTCCAGTATGTTCTTCCATCCCCACAGAATCATGCCGAACTGAGTGCCCCAGTCGCCAATATGGTTGTCGGTAATCACCTTGTGACCCAGGAAACGTGCAAGCCGGCCCAGCGTATCGCCGATGATGGTGGAGCGAATGTGCCCCACGTGCATGGGCTTGGCCACATTCGGCGCCGAGAAGTCTATGACGATGCTCTTGGGTTCGTCTGCAAGGGATACGCCCAGTCGCTCGTCTCCCAGCATCGCGTGTGCGCGCGTTGCAAAATATTCCGGTTTCACGCGGAAATTGATGAATCCAGGCCCGGCTATCTCCAGCGTGGCTACTTCGGATTCTCCGAAGTTTTCTATCACTTCAGCGGCTAAAGCGCGCGGGTTCTTCTTTGCCTGCTTGGCGAGCATCATGGCTGCGTTGCTCTGGTAATCGCCAAATCTCAGGTCTTGCGAGGGCGTTACTGTAGGGGTAAACCCCGCCAGAAGCTCTTCGCCTAATACGGCACTTAATGCCTTTGTCAGCTGTTCTGAAAGTATCTTGGGTATCGTCATATTGCTGGCCAGGATTCTACACGTTTTGCCCCTTTTTGTCAATGAAATGTAGAGTCACTCGTGTTCCACGTGGAACAATTTTGTTGGTTAATTTACTTGCAAATTTCCCCTTTCCGTGCTATATACATAATCAGCTGCTGTGCTCGTGACGCGTGGTTTCACAGGCCCGAACCGTTATAGATACACTAGGGGCATCAAGCTTATATGGGTATTATGTTCCGTCCAATGGATACCTCAGACCACCCAGGCTCCGCACCCACCTGATTACAGGGAACGTGGCTCTTTTACCACTGACGGCATGGCGGTCTTTCTTTTCATCGAAGTCCTGATTTTCGCCTTTGAAAATCAGGACTTTTTGCTTTCGCTCAGTCTGTTTCATCATTGCTGCAACGGTGTCATTACATAAAAATGAACGCTTTCATAATATTGTAACTATAAGTTACTTACAGATATTTAAGATATCTTAAATATCTGTAAAAAATCTAATAGAAAGCTTGATTTTAAATCGGTAAAATAGTATAATTCTGCAGCTATGAAATACTACTATTTGAATACGGACAAGAAACCAGTAGGCCCACACACGCGGGATGAGCTTCAGGCACTGAAGCAAACCGGACTGATAAACGACGAAACACTCGCAGCAGTAGCAGGTGATAGTAAATGGAAACCTTTGGCAGAGTTGTTATCGGATTGTTCCACGTGGAACAGTTATTCTGAGAATACAGCGGTAACGCCGCGTGTACAGAAAATAGAACTGAGTTTGTGGAGATGCTTCATACGCGGATTCCATAAATATGCTGTTTTCAGCGGGCGCGCCAGCCGAAAAGAATTCTGGGGATTCTACCTGTTTTATGCAATAATCAGTTACGCCATATCTAAAGTATCCGAACTATGCACAGTGTCACAGACTATGGAATTTCAACAGGCTTGTGAGGATATGGAATCAGAAGAAATAACATCAGTCATCAATATGGCTGTGACATATTTATCGGAACCGACTGTGCTGATTGCTTCTATCGTTTCAACCGTTATTTTGTTGATTTTATTTGTGCCATTTCTTTCTATCAGTGTAAGAAGATTGCACGATACAGGCAGTTCTGCTCTTGGTGTCATCCTTGGTTGCGCATCTCTTTCAGCTGTGTATGGAGGTTTGGGTTACATCTTAGTAACTGGTGGAAAAAATATAGAATATCCCGGTGTTATTTTCCTGTTCGGAGTTTTCGCCTCGCTTGTAGTCAGTCTGTATTTATTCATCAAGATGCTGCTTCCTAGTGAACCGCGCGCGAACAAATATGGTCCTGAATCTGATATATAAATAATGGAGAAAATTCAACATTCAGCAGGGCAGGGGGACTTACCCCCTGTGCCTGCCTCGGAAGTACCGTGCGAAAAGTGTGCTTGTAAAATCGTACTTTCGGAAGGAAACATTCCCCAGTGTTGCCCCCACTGCGGCTATCATCTCCGACCCGGTACGAATTCGATGTGGGCACATTTTTGCTTTGTGCTCCGTCATCGTTACATTACATGGAAGGGAAGGTGTACGCGAAAGGAATTCTGGAGTTTCACTTTTATCTCTCATCTTCTTCTTTCATTGTCAACCCTGTTTGTTTATCTGGTTTTAAATTCTCAGATTCTCGCTTGTACGGATGCCGAAGGCCGTATTGGTCCTTTCATTTTTGCTCTTTTTTTCGCAGCAATCGTTTACATTCCTTTGATTGGAATTCCGCAGATATTTCTTTTTGCTCGTCGTTTGCATGATGTCGGAATGTCGGCAATTCCGGTTCTCGTCCATCTCGTTTTGTCTGGATTGCTTCTTTGTACAGTATGCTACATATCATTCTTCGCTTACTTCTGGTATGATGATTTTCAGCATTTGAATGATAATGCTGAAGTGCAACAACGCTTTTCGTCTGATCTCAGCTTCAATATCTGCCTGGTGCTCTCCTATATTTTTAATTTGGGTGCAGAAGGACTGAAATTATTTTTTCTGATTATCAGTTTTATCAATAGTCAGCGCGGGACTAACAAATATGGCCCCAGCCGTAAATATCCCCTTGGAGTATGATGAACGATGACTTTCTTCCGCCTGTTCCACGTGGAACAATTCTTTCAGAGGCATGGAGATATTTTACTCTGTGTCTCAATAGAGAAAATTTTGCACGCCTTCAGGGCAGGGCAGGGCGCGCTGAATATTGGTCGGTTACGCTGATAGGTTCTATTTTCTGCTTGTTGCCGCTTCCGCTTGTTATTATTCCTTATTTTGGATTATTGTTTTTACTTATTGATTTTCTTATCATTATATATCTTGCAATGCCCATGTTGGCTGTCTTTGTGCGGCGTTTGCATGATGTTAATTGCCCTGGCTGGACACTGATTCCTTATTATTTTCTTGTAGCAATCTATACATTCTGCGCTGTTTTTCAAATAACGCAGCTTTTTCTTGATTTTGGCTATACTGTAGAACCTATTGATATTCTTACGGTTACGACAAGTAGTACTTTTCTCAGTTATGCCTCAGTTCTTATCAATATAAGCAGCCTTATCTATCTTGTAATCACCTTAATGCCTGGTACTAAAGGAGTTAACAAATATGGAAATCCAGCGTGAAACAAATGTTCCATGTGGAACAAATAAGCCTGTGTTTATTCTAGGGCCGACAGGCAGTGGTAAAAGCGCCGTAGCGGTTGAGTTAGCAGAGTTACTGGGGAATGCGGAAATCATCAGTACAGATGCTTATCAGGTCTACAAACGCATGCCAATTATCACTGCAGCACCCACTTTAGAGGAGCAAAAGCGAGTAAAACACCATTTAGTGGGCGTTTTAGAGCCTTCTGAGAACAATGATGCAGCGGTTCATGCCAGGCTTGCAGGCCGAATTTCAGCAGATTTGAAAAAGGGTGGCATGCTACCCATACACACAGGAGGTTCAGGGCTTTACGTTAAGTTCTGTACACACGGAATTTCCCCTGCGCCACCCAGCGATGCCATGCTCCGGGCTGAGTTGGAAGCCCTTTCTCTGGATGAATTAGTCACCCGTTTTCGTGCATTAGATGCGGAGGGGGCATCGAACACGGATTTACAGAACAAGCGCTACGTCGTACGCAACCTGGAGATTGTGATACTGGGGGGCAAGCCTCTCTCCTACTGGCGGAACAACTGGGTGGAGCCGGCGGGGCCTGGATTCTGTATTGTACGTGACACGGAGGAACTGGATGCCCGCATAGCACGCCGGGCCGGGCAGATGCTGCGCGAGGGTGCTATTGAGGAAGTAGCCGCTCTGGAGGGCGTGGCGTTGTCTGCAACGGCTTCCAAGACGCTTGGCCTAACCCAGGTGCAGGATTACTTGCAAGGCCGTCTGACGCGCGCTGAGCTGGCTTCTGCGATAGCACTGGCCACACGTCAGTATGCCAAGCGGCAGCGCACATGGTTGCGGCGCGAGAAGTGGCTCACCCCCATCTATGCCGGGGCAGGGGATACCCCGCGCATATTGGCCGGGAAAATTGCACAATTACTCCGCTGAGGCGGGTTCTTCAAAAAGGCCGGGGTGTTCGGCAAACACCACCAGCTCTGCGAGCGCGGCAATCTTTTCTGCAGCAAGCGGCCCATTGTAACCAGGCGCCGTCACACAGGGGATACAATCGCGGTTCTCGGAACTGGGCACCAGGGCAGGGAGGTGAGCCGTGGAGTTTTCGGCATTCCACATGCCGGTCAGGCATCCCACTACCAGAATTTCGGCAAACGAGTTGCAGCGGTTGATGAGGTAGGTGATACATTCCGGCGAGTAGAATTCCGTCAGGTTCATATCATCCTGCTCCACCGCCTGCATCAGTTCCATTTTGACTACATCAAGATCATAGTCCTTGGAAGAAGCAGTTGTTTCCACCTTCACATTCCAGTAAGCAGCCTCGCTACGGTGCAGCAGGCATTCCCAGAAACCCGCCTTGCGTTCGCTGCTCACTTCGGTGATGCGGGCGTGCAGCCCATCCATATAGCAATTGGAGCCCACCCACGAATCGCGCTTCTGCAGCACATCCAGCCCGGGCACACCCAGCTGCCAGGGCGCTGTAATCAGCTCCGGGCTGGCGGATCTGCCATTTTTGATGAGGATGAGAGGGAAACGCATGAGGCCGGTATTCTGCCTCATTCACCTTGTATAGTCAACGAAAATATGCGTTATTTCTGTCAGTATCTGAACAACTTACATAGCACGGGCAGCCTGATAGATGGCAAAAGCAATCAGGATACGCAGAATAAGCGCAAAGCTCATGCCCCAGGTCACGGCAATGGTTGTTTTCGCTTTCGGTGAGAGCTTGCGCGTGCCCGCCAGCCAGAAAAACACAATACCCTGCAGCAGGGCAGAAATGCACATGGCCGCCACTTTGTTGAAACCCACCCAGTCCAGCGGTATGGCCACTGGCAGCAGGAAAGCATACGTGCAGCTCATCAAATCCGCTATTTCGGCCAGCCACATCACCACAGCAGAGGGGGCAACAATGCACAGCAGCAGTGTCAGACGCGCCACTTTGCTGTACCTCTCCTCCGGGGTGGGAATATACATAACGCTGCACATCATGCCCCAGTTGCCCCGAGAAGTCAAGGCTAACTTTCAAATCGTAAATCCACGTGGGTCTGTTTCAGATTTGCTGGTAGAAGGTACGAGAAGTTTTGTGCATTCTTTGAAGTCTCAGGAAGTGAACTTGCCGTAGTTTCAAGAACAAGTACCGTACATCAAACAAACCGCAGGCCTTGGCCTGTATCCGTTTGA
>CAJGCV010000008.1 GCA_904501915.1 uncultured Akkermansia sp.
GCGAGGCTATCTCCTACGGCGTGGTGAAGATGAACATCGACACCGACACCCAGTACGCTTTCTCCAAGCCCATCGTTCTGCACATGTGCCAGAACATCGACGGCATGCTGAAGGTGGACGGCGAAGTGGGCAACAAGAAGGTGTACGATCCCCGCTCCTATCTGAAGAAGGGCGAGCAGGGTATCTGCGAGCGCCTTCAGGTTGCTTGCGCCGACCTCATGTCCGAAGGCAAGACCCTCTTCGGCCAGATCTAAGCATCCCGGCCATTTCCATCTTCAAGCCCCTGCGGATGCAGGGGCTTTTTTTCTTTTCCAACTCCAGATATGCTTGACATCCAGAGCGCACGGCGCTAACATAGCACACCCTTTACTTTTCACACCGTGAGCACTAACAACAAACAAGAACTCTGGACCTCCAATCTCGGAGCCGTGCTGGCCGTGGCTGGCAGCGCTATCGGCTTCGGCAACTTCCTGCGCTTCCCCGGGCTCGCAGCCCAGTATGGTGGCGGCGCTTTCATGATTGCCTACTTCGTGGCATTCCTGCTGCTGGGCATTCCGCTCAGCTGGGTGGAATGGGCTATCGGCCGCAAGGGTGGCAGCCTCGGCGCGCATTCCTCCGCCTCGGCTTTCTTCGTCCTTTCCCGCAGCAGCAAGTGGAAATACGTGGGCCTCGCCGCCGTGCTGACCCCGCTTGCCATCACCATGTACTACATGACCCTGGAAGGCTGGACCCTGGGCTACGCCTGGCACACCGCCATGGGCAACCTCAATTTCTCCACCAGTGAGGAATACGGCAATTTCTTCACCAATTTCGTGGGGCTCAACGGTAACGGCAGCGTGTTCAGCGGCGACAGCAGCCTGCTCGTCTTCTTTGCTATTGCCGTGTTCAGCAGTTTCTGGCTCATCTATCGCGGTGTGAACAAAGGCATCGAATGGTTCTGCAAGTGGAGCATGCCCGTGCTGGTCATCATCGGTGTGGTCATTCTGGTGCGCGTGCTCACCATGGGTACTCCTGACCCCACGCACCCCGAACGCAACGTAAACGAGGGTCTGGGCTACATGTGGAATCCCAACAAGATCATGCTGGTTGTGGGAGATAAGGAAGTGGACATGGTTCCTGCCTCTGCCACACCGGAAGAAAAGAAAGCGCAGCTGGAGCGCCTCATGAAGGTGTACCCCGACCAGGAAATCAAGGAGAAACCCATCACTCTGGCTCAGGGTCTCATGAACCCGAATCTGTGGATTACCGCCGCGGGCCAGGTATTCTACTCTGTATCCATCGGCTTCGGTATCGTCTGTACCTATGCCAGTTACGTAGAACGACGCAAGGACATCGCTCTTTCCTCTCTTACCGCCAATGCAGCCAATGAAGTAGCGGAGGTGGGTCTGGCAGGCATGATGATTATCCCCTCCGCCGTGGCCTTACTCGGTGTGGTGGCAGCAGCCGGTACCAGCACCTTTGGTCTGGGCTTCAATGTACTGCCGCAGGTATTCGCCAGCATGCCCGGTGGCCAGATTTTCGGCACGCTGTTCTTCGGTCTGCTGTCCATCGCAGCCATCACCAGCGCCATTTCGATTCTGCAGCCGGCAGTTGCTTTCATTGAGGAGTTCTGGCAGCTGCGCCGCATCCAGAGCGTGACTATCATCGCCCTGCTCCTCACCGTGGGTTCGCTCATTGTGGTATGGTTCACCGGCGACGGCCTCATCGCACTGGACACGCTCGACTTCTGGCTGGGCACCATGAGCCTCTACATCAGCTCCGCTTCCTTCCTCATCGTCTTCCGCTTTGTGTGGGGCACCAATAAGGGGCTGGCAGAACTGCGCCGCGGCGCCCGCGTGCCCATCCCCCGCTTTATCGCATTCGTTATCAACTGGATAACACCAGGCATCATGCTCTTCATCTTCGTGGCATGGCTGTATCAGAACCTCTTTGTGAAGCAGAGCTATCACATCACCAACCTGTTGGAAGGCAAAATCGGAGCCATCATTCCCCTGGTGTGGGTCGGCATTGTGCTACTGTTCTTCTGCTTCGTGGCGCACACCTCCACCCGCTTCAGCTACCACAAGAAAAACAAGGAATAATCCCCCTTCCCTGCCATGTCCGATAAAACAGACCACTGGAAAAGCAACCTGGGCGTCATGCTGGCAGTAGCCGGCAGTGCCATCGGCTTCGGTAACTTCCTGCGCTTCCCCGGCCTTGCGGCCCAGTACGGCGGCGGTGCCTTCGTTGTGGCCTATTTCTGCTGCTTCCTGCTGCTGGGGCTGCCCCTCTGCTGGGTTGAGTGGAGCATAGGCCGTGGCGGCGGCGTGCTCGGCGGCCACAGCCCGGCTTCGGTTTTCCAGCTCCTCTCCCGCAAACCACTTTGGAAATACCTGGGCATCTTCGGCATTCTGGCCGGCCTCAGCATCAATGTGTACTATGTCTACATGGAGGGCTGGACCATTGCCTATGCCTGGAACACCATGCTCGGCAACCTTAATTTGAACACCCCGCAGCAATACGGAGACTTCTTCTCCGATTTTGTGGGTATGGAGGCAGATGGCCATTTCTTCAGCGGTCAGACCAGCGCCCCCATATTCTTCATTCTTGCCTTTGGTGTGAATTTCTGGCTCATCTACCGCGGCGTAAGCAAAGGCATTGAATGGTTCTGCAAATGGAGCATGCCCGTGCTCTTCCTCGTGGCCATAGCGCTGCTGGTTCGCGTGCTCACCATGGGCACCCCCGATGCCACACACCCGGAACGCAGCGTCAATGAAGGTCTGGGCTACATGTGGAACCCGGACAAAGTCATGCTGGTAGAGACAGCCACCGGCAAATCCATCGGCATGATTCCAGCCGGAGCCACCGAGGTCGAAAAGGCGGAATTGCTCAATCGTTTATACGAGGAATACCCGACCGCCAGCATCGAAGAAAAGAAAATCAGCTTCTGGCAAAGCCTGTTCAACCCCGAAATGTGGCTGCGCGCTGCCGGGCAGGTCTTCTTCTCACTCTCCGTGGGGTCCGGCTCCATCTGCTGCTACGCCAGTTATGTACGCCGACGCAAAGATATTGCCCTGAGCGCGCTTACTGCCGGTGCAGCCAACTCTGTCACGGAGATTGGTCTCGCGGGACTCACCATTGTGCCGGCCGCCCTGGCACTGCTGGGCGTGGCAGCAGCTGCAACCGTCGGCACATTCGGGCTGGGGTTCAATGTACTGCCGCAGGTATTTGCCGTCATGCCGGGTGGACAATTCTTCGGCGTATTATTCTTCCTGCTGCTTTTCATAGCAGCCGTAACCAGTGCGCTTTCGCAGGTACAACCCGCCGTCTCATTTGTAGAGGAATACTGGAACCTGCGCCGCGGGCAAAGCATCGCCCTGGTGGCGGGGCTCCTGCTCGTGGGCGGGCTGATTATCGTCTGGTACACCAGAGACATGCTGGCGCTCGACAGCATAGACTTCTGGGTAGGCAGCCTTATTCTCTACGTGACCACCGGGCTCAACCTCATCTTCTTCAACCAGATATGGGGCACAGAAAACGGCATGAAAGAGCTCAGCAACGGCTCATCCATCCGTCTGCCGCGCGCAGTGGCATTCATCATCCGCTGGGTGACGCCCCTCATCATGGTCGTCATATTCGGGGCATGGCTCTGCCAGGAACTCTTCTTCACCCGCAGTCCCTATGTGGCCAATATCGTAGAAGGCCGGATCGGTGCCATTCTGCCGCTTCTCTGGGCCGTGGGCATCGCCGTATTTTTCTGCATCGTGGCGGCCACTTCCCGCAAATTCAACAAATAATATCCCCAAACCATCCTTACATCCGTGAGCACAACTAAAAAAACAGAAAACTGGAACACCAGCATGGGGGTCATGCTTGCCGTAGCCGGCAGCGCCATCGGCTTCGGTAACTTCCTGCGCTTTCCCGGTCTTGCCGCACAATATGGCGGCGGCGCGTTCATGATTGCCTACTTCACCGCCTTCCTGCTGCTGGGCATTCCCCTCAGCTGGGTAGAATGGGCCATTGGCCGCAAGGGGGGCTCGCTGGGCGGGCATTGCACCGTCAGCATCTTCTACCTGCTCAGCGGTAAAGCCAGCTGGAAATACCTCGGCATTGCCGGTGTTATCTCCACCATCGGCATCGCCATGTACTACATCCCGCTGGAAAGCTGGACCATCGGCTACGCATGGCACACCGCCATGGGCGATCTGCAGCTGAACACCAGCGAGGAATACGGCAACTTCTTTGCCAACTTCGTAGGTCTTACCGGAGATGGCTCCATCTTCACGAGCGGCGGCACGCAGCTCGTATTCTTTGCCCTGGCCATTCTGGCCAATATGTACATCATCTTCCGCGGCATCGGCAAGGGCATTGAGTGGTTCTGCAAGTGGAGCATGCCCCTGCTCTTCATCACCGCCTTCATCATTCTGGCGCGCGTACTCACCCTCGGCACACCGGATGCCAGCCACCCTGAGCGCAATGTGAGCCAGGGGCTTGGCTATATGTGGAACCCCACCAAGACCATGCTGGTAGTCGACGGCAAGGAAGTGGAAATGATACCCGCCCAGGCAGCACCCGAGCAAAAGGCAGAGCTCGTATCCCGCATTCAGGCGGCAAACCCCGGCAAGGCTGTAGAAGAAAAATACATATCCCTGACCCAGGGGCTGCTGAACCCGGAACTGTGGCTCACTGCAGCAGGCCAGGTCTTCTTCTCCCTTTCCATTGGTTTCGGCACCGTGTGCTCCTACGCCAGCTATGTGCGCCGTCGCAAGGACATCGCGTTGTCTTCCCTCACGGCCAATGCCGCAAACGAAGCTATTGAAGTAGGCATGGCCGGCATGATGATTATACCCGCTGCAGTGGCTCTGCTCGGCGTGGTAGCCGCAGCAGGATGCGGCACTTTCGGGCTTGGGTTCAACGTACTGCCACAGGTATTCCACTACATGCCGGGTGGTCAGATATTCGGCACGCTGTTCTTTTTGCTGCTCTTCATCGGCGCCATCACGAGTGCCATCTCCATGCTGCAACCCTCTGTGGCCTTTCTGGAGGAATTCTGGCAGCTGCGCCGCATGCAGAGTGTATCCCTGGTTGCTTTCCTGGTAACCGTCGGCACCCTCATGGTAGGTTGGTTTACAGACGGGCTCATGGCCCTGGATACCATGGACTTCTGGTTCGGCACCATGTTCCTTTACATCACCACCTGCCTCTTCTTCACCATGTTCAACCTGGTGTGGGGTACGAATAACGGGTTGGAAGAGCTGCGCACGGGAGCCGCCATCCCCCTGCCCCGCGGTCTGCACTTCATCATCCGCTGGGTGACTCCCGGCATTCTGCTCACTATCTTCGCTTCCTGGCTCTACCAGAATATATTTGTGAAACAGAGCAGCCAGGTAGTCAACGTGCTTGCCTGCAAACCCGGCGCCATCTTCCCCATTGTGTGGGTCATTCTGGTTGCCTGCTTCTTTGCTTTCGTCATCTACACCTCCCCCAGATTCCACAAACACACCACCCCTGAAAATTTAAACAATTAACCCCCAGAACACTATTATGACTATCGCTGGTATCATCACCATGTTACTCTCCATCGGCATCGTATGGACTCTTTTCATTGCCTGCTGCATCCGTCTTGTCAAAAGTGATAAGCCAGATGCAGAAGACAACGAATAAAAAACCACTTGCAATCCCCCGGATTATCCAGTAAACTGCCAACACCATGAGCAAGCGAACCCTTTTCCTCCTGCTGCCACTGCTGGTTGCCTTCACCCAGCCTGCCCCCGCATTCTGGGATGAGGCCGTGTCAGCATTCAAATCCACCCCGGCTCACAAACAGCCCAAGGGTAAAAAAGACAAAAAGAAAGAAGCAAAGGGGGAACCCAGTGCATGGGACAAACTCCTGGCAGATGCCAACAAAACAACCGGCTCTGACAAAAAAGAGGGCAAGGACAAATCCGATTGGGACAAACTCTCCGAACAGGCAGACAAAGACCTGAAGGACTCCGAAAAGGACAAAGGCAACGCCGATACCCCCAGCTGGGACGAAATCAAAGACCGCGCAGGCAAAGCCATGGAGCAATTTGCCAAGGATGGCAAAGGCTTCGATATCATGAGCCGCGTGAAAAAAATGAAGCGCAAGGTGGAAAAACTCGCCGCAGACGAAACCTCCGCCCTCACCGGCCGCTTCTACGACCTCAAGCAACCCGTCGATAAAAAAGCAAAGCCGCTTCGCCGCGAACAAGTCGTGCGTTTCATCAAAAACTACATGGACTCCGACTGGGACCAGGAAATGCTCGACATGTACTACTCTCCGAACGTAGAGCTGGTGGCGCCCTACCTCTACCTGCCCCGCTGCAAAGCCTCCTACGCGCCCAAGGCATTCCGATGCAATGAGGGCGAACAGGAACGCACGGTAGAACCCATGGACTGGCTGGTTGTCTATTCCGGCAAGGTGAAAGCCCCCAAGACCGGGCATTTCCGCTTCGTCGGCATGGGTGATGATGCCATCGTCGTGCGTTTTGACGAAAAGGTAGTGCTGGAATCGGGCTGGAGCATTCCCTCCGAAGCCGATATGGTGCTGGGCACTAAACGCCAATACCAGGACTACATCAGCTCGCCCAAGGGAGGCTGCGCCCTCTATCAGTATAAAGAAACCCCGCACTGGAACCAGCAGCTGGGCGGCATCCAGACCGGCTCCAAATTCCACGTCAAAGAAGGCGAAACCTACCCCATTCAGATTATTGTTTCCGAAATTCCGGGCAATGAATTCGGCTTCTGCCTGCTCATTGAAGAACTGGAAACCGGCAAAGCCCCCACGGGTAAATATAAAGTGGGTGATGCGCCAGTGGTGCACATTTTCCGCACAAACGAAACCCAGCCCGACCTCAAGGAAATTGAAGAAGCGCTCACCAAGGAAGGCGACTATCGCGTAGGCTGCACACTTGAGATTCCCCCCTTCCTGGAAGATTCTCCTGTGTGGGAAGTGGAATCAGATGAAGAGAGGCGCAGCATCGTGGAACGCGCAGCCAGCACCATGGACGATGAAGAAGACACCGCCATGGGCCGCCGCAAGGAGCGTCGCCACCGCCACGGTCACAAAAAGCACAAAGGCAAGGAAACAGAAGAAAGCGAAGAGACTGAAGAGGATACCTCCGAAGAGACGGATGAAGCTGAGGAAGCCACACCTGAGCACCGCCGCCAGCGCCGCCGTTTCGGCAGATAATCCCCCCCAGAGGCACAAGCACTATGAAGCGTTTAACCCAGTCAGCAGTTCTTGTTGCAGCCACATTGCTCAGCCTGAGCTCCTGCAACACGCGAAGTCTCATATACCCCGGCAGCGAAATGCAAATGCCCGATGCCGCCTGCGGCTTCCCGACAAACGCCATTGAACTGCCCAGTGAGGATGGCACCAGCACCCTGCGGGGCTGGTTCTTCAACCGCGGCGCCAACACACCGCTGGTGGTTCTCTTTGGCGGCAATGCCATGAACGTAGGTACCATGGCAAACCTCGCTGCTGCAGACCCCGCCCGTTCCTACCTGCTCATGAATTACCGAGGCTACGGTGGCAGCACCGGTGAGCCCAGCCAGAAAGACATCGTACCGGATGCCCGCTACGCCATCCGCTATGCACGCGCAGCCATGGGGAACCCCTCCGCGCAGCTCTACCTTGCCGGATTCAGCCTGGGCAGCGCCGTTGCGACCCACGTGGCTGTCACCGAACAACCTGCGGGCATCATTCTCATCTGCCCGTTTGACAACATGAAATCCGTAGCGTGCAACGTGGTTCCCTTCATCCCGCGACTGCTTCCGCTGGACCCCTGGGACTCCGTGCGCGTTGCTCCGCAGATTACCTGCCCGGTCACCATCATCAGCGCCAATTATGACCAGGTGCTCCCCGATGGCAGCACCGACAAGCTCATCCGCGCTTTCCGCACCCCACCCACGGTGCACCGCTTCGAGGCAGACCACAACAACATCTTCTCTGCCGCCGGCTTCAACCAGGCCTTTTACCAGGCCTTGCCCGTTACTGAGAACTGCCAGTTTGATTTCTAAAACAGCAGAGAAAACGGAACTTCACGCATCCTGAAAAACAGTCCGCTGCAAAGCGGGCTGTTTTTTTCGCTTGTGCTGAAATCTGAATTATAGTAAAACGGTCAAGCATGACCAGGATGCCTCAACTGTTTACCCTCATTCTCGCGTATATCATCCTGCACACGCTGAGCGCGCACGCATCCACAGAGAAGAGCGCTGCTGCATTCACAGCACCCCGCGCCATTGTTCTCTTTGTAGCAGATGATCTGGGGTATAACGACACCACCGCATACGGCAACAACGGCGGCGTACCCTGCCCAAACGTGCAGAAGCTCGCAGACCAGGGGCTGCTCTTTACCGATGCGCACAGCACCAATTCCGTGTGCACCCCTTCGCGCTACTCCATGCTTACAGGGCAATATGCCTGGCGCCAGCGCGGCACCGGCATACTACCCGGAGATGCCGCCCTCATCATCCCCACACGCGACAAAGCCGCCACTCTGGGCACTCTGATGCAGCAGGCAGGCTACCGCACAGCCGCCGTCGGCAAATGGCATCTCGGACTCGGAACCGGCAACATCGACTGGAACAAGCCCATCTCCCCCGCTCCGGCCGAAACCGGGTTTGATTACTCCTTCATCATGGCCGCTACGGGTGACCGAGTCCCCTGCGTCTATGTAGAAAACGGCAAAGTTCGCAACCTTACCCCGAATGACCCCATCGAAGTCAATTACCGCGGCAAGGCCTACCCGGGCGTTCCGACCGCAGCCACGCACCCGCAGCTGCTCAAGCCCTGGGGGCGCCCCAGCGATAAGCAGCACGCCTGCACCATCATCGATGGCATCTCCCGCATCGGCCATATGCGCGGCGGCGCAGCTGCTCTCTGGAAAGACCAGGATATTGCCGACGACATCACCGCGGCTGGCGAGCGTTTCATCGCTGACTGCAACGGTAAACCGCTCTTCCTTTACTTCTGCACCAATGATATCCATGTACCCCGCGACCCGCACAACCGCTTCCGCGGTAAAAGCCACCTCGGCATCCGGGGTGATGTGACCCTGCAGATGGACGACTCACTGGGCCGTATCATGGCCGCACTGGAGAATAATGGCTATAGGCAGGAAGAAACGCTCATCATCTTCACCAGCGACAACGGCCCCGTTATCGCGGATGGCTATGAGGACGGCGCACGCGAAGCCTGCGCCGGGCACCAGCCCGCCGCTCCGTGGCGTGGTGGCAAATACAGTTTCTTCGAAGGCGGTACCCGCGTTCCCTTCATTGTCTCCTGGCCGGGCACCATTACCCCCGGCACCAATGCCGCCCTCATGAGCCAGATGGATATAGGCCGCACGCTGGCTGTTCTCTGCGGCATCGAAGTGCCCGAGGGCTCCATGCGAGACAGCGAGAACCACCTGCCTGCCCTGCTGGGACGCAGTGACCGGGGGCGCAGCGAGCTGGTGACCCAGGCCTTCGAAGCCCCGCGCTATGCCCTGCGCAGCGGGCAGTTCAAGTACATACCGAACATGGGGCGTGGCCGCGCCGATCGACAGGGCCGCGGAGAGCAGCTCTACGACCTGAGCACCGACCCCGGCGAGCAGCATAACCTGGCCCCGAAGAAGCCGGACAAGGCTGCAGAACTCCGAGCCCGCCTCCGCGAGCTCACCCAGGATTCCGCGCACTGATTATACATCGCCAGCCTGCAACTCTCCCGGACAATACAAAAGCGGCAGCCCTGCTCAGGCTGCCGCTGAAATGTGTATATATATCAGGCCGCGTTTCTTACACCTCGAAGAGGTGGGTCACGGAAGCATTGTGGTGAATGTTTGCAATAGCCTGGGCGAAAAGCGGGGCGATGCTCACGGTGTCCACGCGCTCGCCATAGGCCATGGGCACAGAGTCGGATGTGAGCAGGCACTCGATAGAGCTGTTGGCCAGGCGCTGGCGGGCAGTGTCCGTCAGCACGCCGTGGGAGACGCCGGCGAAAATGCGGGCGGCACCGTGCTCCTTGAGAATCTTGGCAGCGGCGCAGAGCGTGCCGCCGGATTCAGTCATATCGTCCACCATAAGCACATCCTTGCCCTTCACATCACCGATAACAGCGTGGGCGTCCACCTCAGTGGCAGAGATACGCTGCTTGGCAACGATGGCGAGGTCTGTGCCGAGAATGTTGGCATAGCTCTTGGCGTTCTTCACACCGCCGATATCGGGAGAAACAACCACGAGGTTGTTCATATCCTTCACATAGTTGGCCTTGAGGTGCTTGATAAGCACAGGCACACTGTGGAGATGATCCACAGGAATTTCAAAGAAGCCCTGAATCTGGGCGGCGTGCAGATCCATGGTCAGCACGCGGTTCACGCCGGCGGCAGTAAGCAGGTTGGCCACCAGCTTGGAGGTGATGGGCACTCTGGGCTTGTCCTTGCGGTCCTGGCGGGCGTAGCCGTAGAAGGGAATCACGGCGGTGATGCGGCTGGCACTGGCGCGGCGCACGGCATCCACCATCACGAGCAGTTCCATGAGGTTGTGGTTCGTGGGCGGGCAGGTAGGCTGAACAATGAAAGCGTCTGCGCCACGGATGGATTCCTTAATCTGAACGAAGCTTTCGCCGTCCGGGAAAGTATTGACAGTTGCATCGCACAGGGGAAGACCCATGACCTTGGCAATGTCCTTAGCTAACTGGGGATGAGCGGTACCGCTGATAATTTTCATGTATGCAGGTGAGGTGTGTGAGCGACTATTCTTGACATTTTCGCAAAAATTGCAATACTAAATGCACATTTTAACCGATTTTTTTTCATTTTGAACACGCAAAGCCCCACAAATTCATTCTGGAAGAGCCTATCACCCCTCCAATGGGGTGGTTTCAGCGCTCTCCTGGTCAGCATCATCTGGGCCATTGGGATCTACCCCGGGTTTACAGGCGGTACGTATAGTGCTGCGGAATGGCTGGAATCCTCATGGAACTGGCAGACCGACTACGAACACGGCTGGATGGTTCCCCTGCTGAGCATTTATATGCTGGTGCATGCTTGTGGCAAACTCAGGGAAACACGTTTTGAAGGCAGTCTCCACGGGCTGTGGTTCATCATTCTGGGAGCATTGCTCTTTCTTGCTGCAGTACGCACCCAGCAGGGGCGTCTCGCCATAGGCGGGCTGCCCTTCCTGCTTTCCGGAGCCGTGTGGTGCTACTGGGGCCGTCTGGCGGCTCTGCGCTGTGCATTCCCCCTGTTCTTTCTGTGGATGAGTATTCCCCTGCCCGGTTTCCAGCAAGCCACGGTAGGCATGCAGCTCATGGCCACCAAAGCAGCCCACATCTTCTCCGGGCTCTTCGGTGTGGAAACCGTGGTGGAAGGCACCAACATCACCTTTGCCAAGGGAAACTGGGATTCCTACAGCATAGCTGGCGGCTGTTCAGGCATGCGATCGCTCATGGCTCTTATCATGGTTTCCTGCGCCTGGGGCTACCTGGCAGACAAACTCACCCTCTGGAAACGCATCACCCTGGCATTCAGCGCCATTCCTCTGTCCATTGTGGCCAATGCATTCCGAGTATCCAGCATTTTCATCTGCGCGGAATACATCAACCCGGCGTTTGCATCCAAAACATGGCACGACTGGTCCGGGCTGCTTTTCTTTTTCCCGGCAAGCCTGCTGGGGCTCATGCTGTTGCATAGCCTGCTCGCCGGAGAAATTCCCTTCCTGAAACGCCGCAAGACCATCATCACACGCCGTAACACCCCCAGCGACAAGGAGGTAACAGAAGCATGAACAAGATACTCCACGCCCTACTTCCCCCGCTTCTTGCCACCGTGCTGTTCTGTGGCGTGTTCTTTCTACCTCAGCATGACGAGATGCTGGAATCCAGCATCTCCCCGGACATGCCACTAGGCTACAACCTGCTGGGCTGGCGTGGCATCAAGGTGCAGGAAAGCGAAAAGGAACGCAGCCTTCTGGCTGCCGACACCCGGTTCAGCAAAGCTCAATACACCCAGCTTCCACGCGTTCCGTGGGAAGAAAAAAAGCCGGCAGTGGAAGTATCCATCGTATACTCCGGGCAGGATATGAATAATTCGATTCACAGACCGGAGCGCTGCCTTCCCGCCCAGGGGCATATGGATGTACGCGGCACCGAAAGTGAAATCATTCTTAAAGACGGGCGCACCCTCAAAGTCACCCGGCTCGTATCGCGTGTCGCCGTGCCGGAACAACCAGGCAAACGCATCAACTTCATTCATTACTACCTGTTTGTCGGGCATCATTCCATCTGCCACACACACCTGCAACGCACACTGCAGGACATTCTGGACCGCGTCGTACTGGGGCAAGTGCAACGCTGGGCCTATTTCCAGGCCGGCACCTGCTGGTCACCGGAAATCAACGTAACGGAAGAAGAGGCAGACAAGCGGCTGCGCACCCTCATCGGCGAGTTGCTGCCTGGCCAGATTCAATGGGAAAAATTATAGTCATTCCGACGCCCCCATTAAGTCCTCTGCAAGTCATACTTTTCACTTGCCAGCAACCCGGTGGCAAGGTAGAATGTGTCAACTTATGGCGGAACTGGACATACAGGCACAACTGGCAGAAGCAAAAAAGCGCAAATGGGATGACCGCACCCTGGCCCAACGCTCGGCCGAACTGGCGCAGGAACTGCTGCTCGCCACGCTGAAAGGCATCCGTTCCGATGAGCGCACACTCATCTCAGCCCTCTCCCGCCTGGCTACAGATAAGAAGAATCTGTTATTCATCCAGCAGTTGTGCGGCACTGTATTCCATGTCACCGACCCTGCAGAACAAGTGGAGAACCTGCGGCGGCTGCTGGCAGAGCATGGAGGAGTCCCTTCCATATTCAGCACCGTAGGCAAACTCCGTTTCAAAGCCGCCGCCATGGCGGCCCGCAGCATGCAAAGTGCCGCCATTGCTGAAGTACAGCGCATTTTCCGCTCCACCTTTGGTGAACTCACCCTGCCAACCCTGGCAGACAAAGTTGCCAAACGGGTAAAGGAATGTGCCAAAGACGGTCTCACACTGGCACTCAACCCGCTCGTGCCCCAGGTATTCGGCCACAAAAGCGCAGAAAAATACTACAAGCACCTCGAAGCCATCCTCACCAAACAGGAAGGCGTGGGCATCGTGATTCAGCCCTGGCGGCTCTGCCCCTCACTGAATCCCTACTCCCCCGAAGCCGGAGCCAAAGCCCTGGCTGAAAAACTGCGTCCTCTGCTCAAACTCTCAGTCAAAGGCAGCAAACCCAGCCCGGTCATCGTAGAAAGCGGACTTTCCCCCACCATGAACATCGTGGCCGAAGCTTTCCGGCTCGCCATGGCGGGTTCCGCCCTGTACAAAGCCGATGCCGCGCTGGAAATCCCTGCCTACCTGAAAGGCAGCCCCGCACTGCTGCGCGAAATGACGGAGTGGTCCACAGCCCGCGCAGCCAAGGGAGCAGCCCCCCTCAAGGTACTGCTGGTCAAAGGCAGCCACCTGGATGCCGAACGGGAAATTTCATACGTGCACGGCACTGCCAACGAAGTCTGCCACAGCAAAAACGACACAGAGGCCCGCTACAAACAACTCGTAGCCACCGCTATGGGCACTAAGGAAAAAGTGCTTACCCCGGTAGTCGGCACACACAACCTCTTTGATATTGCATACGGTCTCCTCTGCTGGGGACGCGCCGGCCGCAGCGGCAAACCGCAGTTCTGCTTCATTTCCGGTCTCAGCAACCACACAGGGCGACTTCTGGCAAAAAACGGAGCCGACATTCTGCTCTCCACAGGCGTGACAACAGATGGCGGAGAAGCAGGTTTTGAATCCTACCTCCTTTCCCTCGTTCAGGAACTGGGCAGGCCGGAAGGCATCCTGGCCACCGGAGGAGAACTGGAACCTAACTCCATGGGCTGGGGTCGCATGCGCCAACATTTCCTGGCCTCTCTCAGCGGTCGCGAAGAGCAGCAGCATGAAGCTCCGGGAGCAGATGGCTCCTACACCTTCACCCGCATTTCCGGCATCACAGACCGCGCCCGGATGGACGCCATTCACCGCGCTGCGGCTGAGGAAGCGGAACGCGAGCAGAAACAGCTTCCCCTGCTGATAAACGGGCAGGAAACAGAATCTGCCCTGCTCTGCATCAGCCGCTCCCTGACCGCCCCGGGCATGGAAGACTACCGCTTCTACTCGGCGGATTTCAACATGGTGAACACCGTGCTCGACACCGCAGCCCGCGAGGCTGTGCAACTGCCGCCCACCCTGGAAGAACGCCGCATCCACCTGCTGCAAGCCGCCCGTCTGCTGGAAAAACGCAGCACCGAGTTCATCTCCCTGCTCGTACGCGATGCCGGGCTCACCCTGGAAGAAGCAGACGCCGAAGTCACCAACGCCATTGACTCGTGCCGCTTCTACGAACGCAGCATAGTGCAGGAAGGGCTCATGGATGGCACCACACCCAACCCGCTGGGTGTCATCACGGTTGCACCAAGCCGCGTACACCCGCTGGAAGAAGCTATGGCCGGCATTGCCGCAGCCTGGGTCACCGGCAACGCCATCATCTACAAACCCTCTACACACACCGTACTGCTGGCCTCCGCACTCACCAGCCTGCTCAACGAAGCCGGCTTCGTATTCCCGCGCCTGCAGATGGTACCCTGCCTGGATAACCAGATTGCGCGCAAATTACTTTCCAGCGAGCGCATCAACGGGCTCATCTACCACGGCAGCGCCAAACACACCAGCGAAATGGCCGCCGCCACAGACGGCCGCCCGGTGCTGGGCGGCACATCCGGCTGCAGCAGCATTTACATTTCCTCCCAGGGTGACTGGGCACGCGCCATCCGCGACATCACCCGCACACTTTTCCACCGCGCCGGGCAGGACCCCGCCATGCCCCACCTCATCTACGTGCATGCAGAAGTGTACGATAACCAGCATTTCATGAACGCGCTGCGCGATGCCGTTTCCAGCATTGCGGCACAACCCGGCTGGATGGAAGGCGTCGACATAGGCCCCATGGGGCGTCCGCTCAACGATGACCAGCGATACCTGCTGGGCCAGCTGGGGCCAAACGAAGCATGGCTCGTCTCCCCAGCCACCGCAGAAATCGGCTCCCTGATATGGACACCCGGTGTACGCGTCGGCGTACAACCCGGCAGTGCCTTTGCCCAGGCAGTACACAACGTCCCCGTTCTCGGTCTCATCCGCGTGACCAGCACCGAAGAAGCAGGCCGCACCCAGCGCAAGCAATCGCAGGAGCGTGCCGTCGGCATCTACTCCCGCGACACTCACGAAATCGACCTCTGGCTCCGGCTCACCTCTGCCAGCCAGGTATCCATCAACTGCTGCCCGCTGCCCCGCCCCGGCATTCGCCCTCGCGCCGGCTGGCAGAACACCGCCCCCATGAGCGGCGGCAACCACTTCATCACCGCCCTCTGCCAGTGGCAGGAAGTGGCCCGCCCGCAGCACCGCGGCACCCAGCGTAACCTCGCATTCATCCCCTGGGAATCACTCTCACCCAAACCCGGTCCGGATGATACCACCCGCCTCTCCTCCGCCGCTGACTCCATCGGGTACTGGTGGGAAAACGAATTCGGCATCAACCGCGTACTGGATGAAAGCCCGGCCTACCGCACCACCCTCACCTACCGTCCGCTTTCTCTCTGCATCCGTGCAGAAAAAGCCACCAGCGATATTGACCTGGCCATAGCGCTCATGGCTGCGCTGAAAGCCGGCTGCGATATTCAGCTGAGCACCGCCAGCATGCGCGCGTGGATGCCCCGCGCACTGGAACCGCTGGGGGTCATCATTGCCGTTGAAAGCCGCGATGAATTTGAAAGCCACTTCCCCTCCATGGCAACATCCGGTACCATGGTGCGCGACACCGCCGCCACCGTAACCACCCTGCAGCGCGCTGCCCAATGCCGCCTGTCGCTCTGCGCGGAACCCGTACTGGCCAACGGTCGCATCGAATTGCTGCGCTGCCTGCGCGAAGTGATTACCACACAGCTCATCTCCGCCAGCTAAACCGCCATGCCCACCCACGCCATCAGCATCGATGGCTGCACCATCACCCCCGGCTCCCTGCCCACATGGAGCCAGCACCAGCAGGGCATACACGCCACCCTGGCAACATTTCTGCAAAACTGGTGGAATGATTCTCCCACCATGCCGCTGCGCACCAGTGGCTCCACCGGCAAACCGAAGCAGATACAGGCCACCAAAGCAGCTATGCTTGCCAGCGCAGCCGCCACCTGCAGGGCATTCCGGCTCCAGGCCGGACACACCGCCCTGCTCTGCCTGCCGCTCCACTACATTGCCGGGCAGATGATGGTGGTACGGGCGCTTTCAGCTGGGCTCAACCTCATCGTCACAGAGCCGAGCTCCACCCCCCTGGCCGAACTGCAGCACGAAATAGACTTTGCCCCGCTGGTGCCCATGCAGCTGACCAGCACCCTGGCACACCCCAGAGGGGCAGCACAGCTCGCGCGCGTGCGCAACCTGCTGCTGGGTGGCAGCTTTGTGGATGCAGCCCTGGAAGAACAGCTGCAGCACCTCCCCACGCACGCCTTTGCCTCCTACGGCATGACCGAAACCCTCTCTCACATTGCGCTGCGAGCCCTCAACGGACCTCAGCGCAGCAATTTCTACACCCCCCTGCCCGGGGTGCAGGCCAGTCTTTCAGAAACCGGCACTCTCAGAATCAGCGTTCCCTACCTGGGTATTGACTCCCTGCAAACAAACGATCTGGCAGAAATCGCCCCCGATGGGCGTTTCCGCATTCTAGGGCGGGTGGATGCCGTCATCAACTCCGGCGGCATCAAAATACAGGCAGAAGACATCGAACGCCACCTGCAGGCCACCACCGGGCTGCAACTCATAGCCCTTCCCGCACCGCACCCCGTACTCGGGCAATGCGTTGCCCTACTCTGGGAAGGCCCGGCAGAAGCAGAACAAGCCCTCCACACCGCCTGCGCCACCCTCCCGCGCTACCAGCAGCCGCGCCACATCCTCCACACCCCCTTACCCCGCACGGAAAGCGGCAAACCTGCCCGCAGCCAGGCGGCACAGCTCCTTGCAACACTACTATGAACGAACCCCATTCCGCCCTTGCCCACCTCGGCTGCGCCATCTGCGTACTCATAGCAGCGCTCAGCGGCAGCGTTGCTACCCACTTCCCCGGTTTCCAGCAATGGATGCTGGAGCATTACTTCATCATGCCCCTGGTTTTCCTGGCACTGCTCACCGCTGCCTGGCTCCTGGAACACGCACTCACCACCGGTGCCATTCTTCTGCTGCTCGGGGCATCCGCCATTTGCGGTGGTCTTGTCCTGGGCGGATTCTCCCTGGTTGGGGCAAGCCTTGTCTGGCAAATGACGGCAGGCCCGCTGTGCTACTTTGCCGCAGCCGCACTCGTACTGCACCGGTGGTCGGGCAAACTTTACCGCTGGCAACTCTGCTGCATCTTCACCCTGGCCGGCATACTTGGAGCTGCGCTGGTCTCCGGTCTGACTGCCGAATCACCTGTCAGCACCATCTGCGCCCTGCTGCTCACCTGCACCGTAGCCACATTTGAACTCATTGTCTTTTTCAGCAAGGGGTATTTCGAAATCACCAGTGAATCACGCACGCGCAGCACTGTGCTGGCCATACTCATGCTGCAAGCCCTGCCCGTGTACAAAACACTCTGGTACTTCTTCATCACCAGCCGCCATGGTGTCTACGGCGCCGGCCGCTTCATCTTCAATTGGTTCCGGTGGATGTAACCAGATCACCTTACCAGTAAACGCAGAACGACCCCGATGCTTTGCAGCATCGGGGTTCGTTCTGAAACAACCTGTTGAAAAGGTTTCTGGGTAAGGAGACTCAGGCCTTGGCGGCGCGAGCCTTCTTAATCATGGAAGCCACAGTCTCGGAGGGCTTGGCGCCATTGGCGAGCCACTTCTCCACGCTCTCCAGGTTCAGCGTGTAGTTCTCACCCTCAGCCATGGGGTTGTAAGTACCCACCTGCTCGATGAAATCGCCATCGCGGCGAGCACGGCTGTCAACGACAACGATCTTGTAGAAAGGACGGTCCTTGGACCCCTGACGGTTAAGACGGATTGCTACCATATCTAAAAATGTATAATTTCGGTTGTTTCTCGCCCGCGTGGTGCCGTGATACTTTGCACACTGACCGCATGGCGGTGCGGAAATGTACCACAGGGCGGCAGGCATGTCAAGTATAAAGGCAGATTTTTTTCAGATACAGGCAAAAAGCATGCTTTACACCACCTGGCAAGCTGATAAAATGATTGGCATGAGACTCCTGCTGCCAATTTCAGCCATCCTTCTATTAACCTCCTGCCTTGGGGTGGGACATCAAAGAATGCAACAGCTCCAGCGCCCCCACCGGCCCAGCGGATTCCAGAGCCAGGTCAACGTGCAGGAACTCGGGCAGCGCATCTGGCGCAACGAATGCGCCGGCAGCGTGCAGGGGCTCGTCTCCTGGAATGAAGGTGAAGCCTTCCCCTCCCTGGGCATCGGTCATTTCATCTGGTACCCTGCCGGCGTGCAGGAAGCTTTCGATGAAAGCTTCCCCTCATTTGTACGCTATGCCCGTTCCCAAGGCGTGCAGGTGCCCACTTATTTCGATGGCACAGCCCCGTGGCGCAACAAAGCGGCATTTCTGGCCGACCACAGCAACCTCGCCGACTCCATGCGGAGCTGGCTGGCAGCCCATATCGACATCCAGGCCCGCTTCATCATGGCACGCTCACACCTGGCCCTGCGCCGCATGATGCAGCACAGCCACCAGCCTGAGGCCGTGCGCCAGCGCTATGCAGCGCTGGCCGCCACCACCCAGGGCATGTACTGCCTGGTTGATTACGTAAATTTCAAGGGAGAGGGCATCAAAGCCACCGAGCGCTACGACGGCATAGGATGGGGGCTTCTCCAGGTGCTGGAAGAAATGCGCGGCTACCCGGCCGGACGCGCCGCCACCGCAGAATTCTCACGCGCCGCGGCTGCGGTACTTACCCGCCGCGTAGCCAATTCACCTGCAGCACGCGGAGAAAAACGCTGGCTTGCAGGCTGGCTGAACCGCTGCAAGACCTACCAGTAAAATGCTTACTTTTTCAAGCTGAGCCAGTTTGCCACAGCCACTACAAAAAGCAAGGCACAGATACCCGTATAGAGCACGCGCTTAGCCAGCAGCTCATCCTGCGGAGCGAGGTACCAATACGCCCCACCAAGAGCCGCAAAACCGATAGTAAGAACAATAATACTGAGCTTATTC
This sequence comes from uncultured Akkermansia sp., assembly GCA_904501915.1. GTDB lineage: Bacteria > Verrucomicrobiota > Verrucomicrobiia > Verrucomicrobiales > Akkermansiaceae > Akkermansia. Next base: position 19,262 of record CAJGCV010000008.1, read on the forward strand.
GCCTGCCACATAACAACAATGCACCCGCCGTCAGTTTTACCAACGGCGGGTGCAGTTTATAGATTAATAATTCACCGCTTCAATGCGGAAGTATGCCTGGGCATGGTCGCACACAGGGCAGATAGCCGGAGCCTTCTTGCCAATCTGAATGTGACCGCAGTTGCCGCACTGCCAGATGACATCACCATCGCGGGAGAATACAATACCCTCCTCAATGTTAGCCAGCAGCTTGCGGTAGCGCTCCTCGTGGTGTTTCTCCACAGCGGCCACACCATCAAACAGCACAGCCAGCTCCTCAAAGCCCTCTTCGCGAGCCTCCTGGGCAAAAGTGGCGTACATATCCGTCCACTCGTAATTCTCACCGGCAGCTGCATCCTTCAGATTTTCCATGGTGCTGGGAATGCCACCATCATGCAATGCCTTGAACCAGAGTTTGGCGTGCTCCTTCTCATTGCGGGCAGTCTCTTCAAACAGCTCCGAAATCTGCACATAGCCATCCTTCTTGGCCTTGGATGCGTAGTACTGATACTTGGTGTATGCCTGGGCTTCACCGGCAAAAGCGGTTGCCAGGTTCTTGGCAGTCTTGGTTCCTTCCAGATTCATAATTCAGTTTTAATGGGGATTAAGTTTTTCAGGCACTCCGGCACAGTGGAAGCCAGTGTACCTACATCTACCACAAACACCCTCGCAGGTAAACTCTTTTTTTCACACCATGACACTCTTACTCGCATGCACGCGCGCGAGCACGAAAAAAGCTTGCTTTTTGCACACAATTCTGCTACCGTAGGCGGCGTATGAAGAGAAGCCTTACTGTCATTTGTCTGGGGGTTGGCATGCTTGCAGCCCTTCCTTCCTGCAGATATTTACGCAATAACAGCGATACTCTCGGTTACGAGGAAGCCATGCCCATGAGCGAAGTAGCTATTGGTGATGAAGAACTTCCGCCCTGGGTATACGAAAGCGACAGCACCTATCAGGTTCCGGCAGGCGACCGCACACCCGAGATGGACCGCAACCATTACGCCACCCCCGAACCGGGTGAACCCATGGCTGTATCCAACGGCGTTGCCAGTCAGAACCAGCCCGCCATTGCCGCAGATGACACCGTAGTAGACTCACACGTAGGCGCCGATTTCGATCCCTACGCCATGCCTGACCCCGAGCCGACTGCGACCCCCTCGCGTCCTGCTGCAGGTGCAGTAGCCGCCAACACCACAACCTCCACCAAAAAACCAGCAGGCAAAAAGACGCCCAGGAAAATCAAGAAGGTCAGCGAGCCCTCCCTCGTGGTCTACAAGGTGCGCCCTGGCGACAACCTGTATGAAATCGCCAAGCGCAGCAACACCACCATTGCCCAGATTCGCAAGGATTCCGGCATCAAGGGTGACATCATCCACCCCGGTCAGATTATCAAGGTGCGCTTCACGCCCAAAGACTATAAGGAAAGCAAAAACAAAGCCACTCCCACCAGCACCACATATGTTGTCAAGAAGGGCGACATGCTCTCCAAAGTTGCAGCCCGCAACGGCGTAACCCTCGCAGCGCTGCTCAAGGCAAACAAGATGACCATGGCCCAGGCCAACAAAGTGCAGCCCGGCACCAAGATTATCATCCCCGGCAAAACATCCACGGTTTCCAAGAAAAACCGCCGCTAAAACGCACTTCCTGCAACCATGAGGTTCCACGTCGAAACCCGGCTTGCCGTCTGCACCGCCTCAGCGCTGCTGCTCAGCTCCTGCGTCGTGAAAGACGGCAGCCTGGATTTCACCTGGTGGAAAGATGCTGCTACACCCGTCCTGGAAGATGACGTCGTCATCGAATCCAGCACCGGTCAGCACTACAGATCCACCCCGGCACCCGAACAGATACCCGATGCCTCCATCCCCAGAGAGGAATCTCCCATCGTCACCGCACCGCCCACTCCGGAACCGGTAGCTGCCAGACACGCAGCTGCCCAGCAGCAACCCGCCGTAGAGCCGCCCTCCAACACTCCGTCCATGCACAAGGTGCAGAAAGGCGACACCCTCAGCCATCTGGCACGCCGATACGGCACCAGCGTACGCGCCCTCGTGGCAGCCAACGGCATGACCAGCGCCAATGTCCCCCTGCGTATCAACCAGATGCTGGTCATCCCCGGGGGCAGCACCGTACCCGCCCGCCCGGCTGGCTCTCCCGGCACCTACATCGTGCAACCCGGCGACACCCTCTTCGGCATCGCGCGGCGCTTTGGCGTACCCGCCGCAGCCCTCATGCAAGCCAACAGCCTCACCCCGGAAAGCGCCAACGCCATCCGGGCAGGCGCAACCCTCCGCATCCCCGCGTCCCGCTAAACATAAATCATGAAACACATTCTCCCCGCTTCTCTGGCCGCTCTTTTACTGGCGGCATGCTCGCACGACGATGCATTGTACTCCTCAAGCACCCCCGTACAACCGCTCCAGCCCGTGCAGCCCATCGTGCCTGTTCAGCTGCCTAACCCGCTGAACCTGCCGAACAAAGAACTGCCCACCTATGTAAACACATACCCCGCCGGTACACACGAGCACTTTGCCGCCAGCAAGGAATACCCCCTCACCCTGGAGCACTGGGCAGATGACACCCTCCTCAAACAGGTCACACGCGCCAACTCCAAACTCGTCATCTGCATCCCCCAGCAGCGCGCTCGCCTCTACGTAAACGGCCGCGTTGCTCTGGACTGGGCCGTCTCCACGGGCACCAACGGCCACGAAACCCCCACAGGCGTGTTCCGCGTTATCGAGAAAAACGAAGACCACAAGTCCAGCCGCTACGGCAAATTCATTGATGCTGAAGGCAAAGTGACCAACAGCAATGCCGACCTCGCACACGGACTGCCCGAAGGCCAGACCTTCGAAGGTGCCGGCATGCCCAACTGGCACCGCTTCACCCCCGATGGCGTGGGTCTGCACACTGGCAAAGTCGTAGCCGGCAAACGCCTCTCTCACGGCTGCATCCGAACCCAGCACCACGTGGCAACAAAATTCTTCCAGCACTCCGTCATGGGGCTGCCCGTCTACATCACCCGTGCTGTAGAAGATTACTACCGCGGCGGCTTTGTGAAGCCCATCGATGTGAAGTACCGCCCGAAACCCGGCAACGACTATTCGGACGACATCAAGCCCGAACAAATCAAGATTGTGCCGGCCGACTCCCCGGAAGCACACTTCCAGGCCTGATTCTTTCCCCATCACCGCACGCTGCCCTGCCCCACAGCAGGGCAGCTTTTTCATCACCACCCCCGCACCACATGCCCACCTTCCGCACCCTCCGCTGCGCTAACGCCCAACTCTACATAGCCGCCACCCTCATCGTACTGGCAGCAGCTGCCTACGTACTCTGCACCAAAGACCCGCTCTGGCAGCAGATAACCGCCATACTCGCTGCCATCATCACCCCCATCTGGACCGCCTACTACGCCTTCCTGCGCATCACCGTAGATACCACCGGCGTCACCCGCCGCAGTCTCACCGGCAGCACCCGCATCACCTGGCAGGAACATCCCACCGCCACCCTGCACGAAACCAATAACCAGGCCGTAGCCAGCTGCACCATCACCCTGCAAAGCGGCCAGCGCAGCATCCGCATCAGCTCCGATGTCTTCCCCCTGGACTCCGTGCAGGAACTCGCCAGAGAACTGGCAGAATGCAAACTCCTGCCATAGCCCCACGCAAACAGTTTGGCAATTTTTCTGAAAAAAGACTTTCCAAACCGGAACTTTTTGGTATAATGCGCGCGTCTGACCACGGCACCTGCCGCACAGGCCGGAGCCGGGCAACCCAGACAAGCCCATACATTTATGTCTGATTACACAACACGAGTGCTGGAACAGGTGCGCGCCAAGAACGCGCATGAACCCGAGTTCCTCCAGGCTGTACAGGAAGTCATTTCCACCATCGAACCTGTACTTTCCGCCAATAAGAAGTACGAAGACAACTGCATCCTCGAACGCATCGTCGAGCCCGAACGCACCATCATCTTCCGCGTACCCTGGCAGGACGACGCCGGCAAAATCCACGTCAACCGTGGCTACCGCGTTCAGTTCAACAGCGCCATCGGCCCGTACAAAGGAGGTCTGCGCTTCCACCCCTCAGTCAACCTGGGCATCCTCAAATTCCTTGGTTTCGAGCAGATTTTCAAAAACTCCCTCACCACCCTGCCCATGGGCGGTGGCAAAGGCGGCGCCGATTTCGACCCCAAAGGCAAGAGCGACGCCGAAGTCATGCGCTTCTGCCAGAGCTTCATGACCGAGCTCTACCGCCACATCGGCGCTGACACAGACGTTCCCGCCGGCGATATCGGCGTAGGTGCACGCGAAATCGGCTACTTCTACGGTCAGTACAAGCGCCTGCGCAACGAATTCACAGGCGTACTCACCGGCAAGAGCCTCAACTGGGGCGGTTCTCTCATCCGCCCGGAAGCCACCGGCTACGGCACCGTCTACTTTGCCCAGAACATGCTTGCCACCCGCAACGACGACCTCGCCGGCAAGGTGTGCGTGGTCTCCGGCTCCGGCAACGTCGCCCAGTACCTCGTTCAGAAGCTCAACCAGCTCGGCGCCAAAGTCGTCACCATGTCCGACTCCAACGGCTACATCTACGACCCCGAGGGCATCAACCAGGAAAAACTCGCCTGGATTATGGAGCTCAAGAACGTGCGCCGCGGCCGCATCAAGGAATACGCAGACAACTTCAAGAGCGCCCAGTACTTCGAGGGGCAGCGCCCCTGGAGCGTCCCCTGCGACTGCGCCTTCCCCTGCGCCACCCAGAACGAAATCAACGGTGCTGAAGCCGCCACCCTCATCAAGAACGGCTGCATGCTCGTGGCAGAAGGTGCCAACATGCCCACAGACCTCGAAGGCATCAACAACTACCTGGCCGCTAAGATTCTTTACGGCCCGGCCAAGGCAGCCAATGCCGGTGGCGTTGCCACCTCTGGTCTCGAAATGAGCCAGAACAGCATGCGCCTCAGCTGGAGCAGCGAAGAAGTAGACGCCAAGTTGTTCAGCATCATGAAGAACATTCATGAAAACGCCTACAACCACGCCCGCGAATACTCCAAAGACTGCACAGACTCCTTCACCAACTACGTTGCAGGTGCCAACATTGCAGGCTTCGTGAAAGTCGCCGACTCCATGATTGCCCAAGGACTCGTGTAAAAAAACACACCGAAAAATCCCCCGCCGCCGCAGATTCTTCACACAGAGAGCCTGCGGCGGCATTTTTCCGGGCATCCTGCCAGTTTTCAGCTTGCCAACGCCGGGTTCTGTGTTAAAATACACAATAATAATGCCTCATATGAACAGAATCCTCACACTCTGTATGCTTCTGCTCCTGATGCTCGGCTTCCACGGTTGCCAGCAGCAGCTGAACAGAAATGCGCGCACTCCCAAGTACGTGTATCATAAGGGCTACACCCCCAAAAAGCTCCGCAACGGCAAAGTCACCGTGCCCTACAAAGCTCCGGCACGCATCAAGAAAGCCATTGCCGCCGGCAACAAAATCATCGGCCGGCCGTACCGCCTCGGCGGTGGCCACGGCAAACACTACGACTCCGCATACGACTGCTCCGGCTCCGTCGCATTCATCCTGCACGAATGCGGCATGCTCAAAAAAGACTCCTTCCCCTCCTCCGGGCAATTCCTCAAATGGGGACATCCGGGCTTCGGCAAGTGGCTCACCGTCTACGCCAAGCGCGGGCACGTCTTCCTCATGATAGCCGGCATGCGATTCGACACCACCGGCACTAACCGCGGCGTCGGCCCCCGCTGGTACACCGAATCCCGTCCTTGCGGCGGCTTCTACGTGCGCCACATCCCCGGCTTCTGATGCCGCCCACACATCTTTCCACAACCACCCTATCCTCCATCATAACACCACATTATCCTTAAAGATGAACGAACTAAACGAACTCAACCACGGCACCCAGCGAATCGACACCATCATGCAATACTGGGGGCTGGATAATCACGACCTCGTCAGCGTCTCCACAGAACAACTCACACACAAACAAGTCCAGAAAGCACGCCAGGGCCGTGAACTCACCCTCAAAATGATGCAGAAAGTCGCTCGCGCGCTCAACGTAGCCATCTGGTACAAGCTGGATGACGAAGCACGCGAAACATACTACGAATACATCCACCGCGACCTCTTCACCTACGCCAAGGGATACGACCCAGCCTGGCAAGACCCCAACCAGAAGTAAAGGTCAAGGTACAAGGTAAGATGTACAATTGAAAAGGCTCGCGAGTCTCCGGCCCGCCTGTACTCAGGCTGCGGCACAGCCGCAGGGAGTTTTAAAATTGTACCTTGTTCATTGTAAATTCCCCATGCCCTTATCCGTCACAGAACTCGTCTGCCGGCTGAAGCAGACCGTAGAGGTCAACATAGGTGAGCAAAGCGTCATCGGCGAAATCGGCTCCTGCAAAACCGCCAGCAGCGGGCATCTCTACTTCACCCTCAAAGACGCGCACTGCCAGCTGCAATGCGCCCTCTACGCCTTTCGCGCGCGCAGCCTGCGGCTGCGCCTGCGCGAAGGCATGCTCGTAGAGCTCCGAGGCAAAGCCACCGTCTGGGAGGGGCGGGGATCCCTGCAATTCATCGTCGACACCGTCAAAGAAGCCGGCGTAGGCACCCTGCAGCAACAATTCGAAGCCCTCAAAGCCCGCCTTGCCGCAGAAGGCCTCTTCGACCCCGCCCGCAAACGCGCCATCCCGCGCTACCCGCGCAGCGTCGCCCTGGTCACCAGCGCCACCGGTGCCGTCATCCAGGATATGCGCCACCGTCTGGCACAACGCGCCCCCTGGATTCAGACCTACCTCTACCCCGTTCAAGTACAAGGCAAAGGAGCAGAACTCGGCATAGCGCACGCCATCGAACAACTCGGCAACCCAGGACGCTACAATCTGCCCGCAGTGGACTACATCATCATCGCCCGCGGCGGCGGCAGCCTCGAAGACCTCTGGTGCTTCAACGAAGAAACCCTCGCGCGAGCCATTGCCGCCAGCCCCATTCCCATCGTCTCAGCCATCGGCCACGAAACAGACTTCACCATAGCAGACTTCGTCGCAGACCTCCGCGCGCCCACCCCCACCGCCGCCATCGAACTCACCACCCCCGACTCCGCAGAGCTCCGCGCCACCCTTGCCAACACCGCCCGGCACATCCGCCAGCAACTCACCCGTAGCCTGCAAATGGCACACCTGCGCCTGCGCGTCATCCAACAAAGCCGCCTCGGCACTCCACTCGAACTCCTCGCTCCCTACCAGCAGCAGCTCGACACCCTAACCGCAGACCTCCACACCGCCCTCCAGAACCGCCTCGAGCGCGAACACAACCGGCTCGCCATACATAAAGCAAGCCTCAGCACCACCGCCGTGCTGCACCACATCCACCACGCCAACACCCGCCTTCTCCACCACAAACAAAATCTCACCAACGCCCTGCATACACGCCTCGCCACCCAACGCGCCAGGCTCGACACCCTCGTCGCGCGTCTTCAGGCCGCCAGCCCCCAGAATGCCCTCGACCGCGGCTTCGCACTCGTCAGCACTGCAAACGGCAAACTAGCGCGCGATGCCGCCGCCCTGCACCCCGGCGATGAACTGCACATCCGCCTGGCCAGAGGTGAAACCACCGCCACCGTCAAATAACCACCATGACACGCGCCATCCTCATACTGCTGGCACTCACCCAGCTGCCCGCCCTGGCCGAAAACTACTACAACCGCACCGGCGCCTACCAGGGCCGCGCCGAAACAGACTCCCACGGCAACAAACGCTTCTACGATAAAAACGGTGCCTACCAGGGTCGCATGGAAAACGGCCGCTTCTACGACAAAAACGGCGCCTATCGCGGCAGAAAACAATAAATTTTCCATTTTACGCAAAAAAAGTCTTGCAATACGCCGACACGTGGTGTATATTCCCCCCGCACCCAGTGCGAAACCAATGCTCGGATGGCGGAATTGGTAGACGCGTTAGACTAAGGATCTAATGGGGAGACCCGTGGGGGTTCGAGTCCCCCTTCGAGCATACGAAAGGCCTGCAAGTTCAACTTGCAGGCCTTTTTCATTCCTCCCTGCTGAGCATCACAGCCAGCATTTATTGAAGGCCCAACACAAAACATTTTCCCGCGTTTTGAAGCGATTCTCACGCCACTTCGCAACTCGCCGCCCACGGCGGTGATTCATCTGAGACGGCTCATTTCGTGTGAAAGTCATTACCATAGCCAAATATGCCTTGCAAACAGCATCGACTTACGCTAGTATCAACACGCAATTACCATGGCCGCGCTAGATAAATTAACAATCAGAGGTTTTAAGTCTATTCAGAATCTAGAAAATTTTGAATTAAGGAACTTAAACATAATTGTGGGAGCCAATGGTGCAGGGAAAAGCAATTTTGTAACATTTTTCCGCATGCTTCGCTCATTCATGATGGGACATCTCCCCTCATACATTGCGCGCAATGGCGGCATGGATGGCTTTCTATTCAGAGGCCCCAAAGTGACCAAAGAGCTATTTTTTGAAATGACGTTTGGAGAACGAGGCTATCGCTTTCACCTTTCGCCCACCGTCAACAATTCCGTCATTGTGGAAAAAGAAGCCCGCTACTACGAAAAGAGTGATCACAAGTGGTGGGAACTAGGCGATAGCATAGATGGCACTTCTCTTTTGGTTAAAGAAAGCCAAAGCAATTCAACCTTTGCCTTTTGCAGTCGCTATGTCTATGAGGATATCTCTTCGTGGCAAGTTTATCATGTACACGACACTAGTGCGTTCGCCGGGATGCGGCTCCCTGAAATCACGCAACGAGGTCGCACTCTTGCGCCCGATGCCTCTAACCTTGCAGCCCATCTTCTTTATCTGCGGGAAACACACCCTGCCGTATATACAGAAATTGTCAACTCAGTACGCTTAGTTGCGCCATATTTCGATGATTTTCTCCTTACAATCGAGCATAGCGACTCAGAAAAAAAAGTAGCATTAGACTGGAGGCAGAAGGATACGGAACTTGAAATGCAACCCTATCATCTTTCTGATGGGACAATTCGATTCATCTGCCTATCAACAGCACTTCTACAACCCTCACCGCCCGCCACAATCATCATAGATGAACCGGAACTCGGACTGCATCCCTCTGCTATCGGCATTTTAGCAGAATTAATCGAAAATGCCTCACGTCGTACGCAAGTAATTGCAGCCACACAATCCCCCCTACTGCTTGATCACTTCAGTCCGGAGGATATAATTGTTGTTAACAGAAAAAATGGAGCCTCTGTCTTTGAACGGTTAAAAACGGAAGACTATAAGGAATGGTTTGAGGATTTTTCCCTCGGCGAATTATGGGTAAAAAATGTTATAGCAGGAGGCCCTCGGCATGAATAAAATCAGGAATGTCCATGTTCTAGTAGAAGGACAAACAGAGGAATCTTTCATTCGCGATGTACTTGCTCCCTATTGTGCTCATCGTGATGTTTACATGACTCAATCTGTTCTCACTAAAAAAGGCAGCAAAGGAGGAGATATCAAATTTAGCCGTTCTAAAAAAGAAATTCGCAACTTCCTATGTCAAAGGAAGGATTTAATCGTCAGCACATTTGTTGATTTCTATGGCATCAAGGAATGGCCAGGCACCTCCAATATTCCCCAAAATGCATCGCCGCAGCAAATAGCGAAGCTCATGAACAACGGAGCAAAAACGGGCATGAAGGAATCATTCCCCGATCTCTGCTACGATATTGACAATAGATACGTTCCCTATACCGCGGTACATGAGTTCGAAACCTTGCTTTTCAGTGACTGTGACATTTTGGCTAATGAGTTAAACATTTCCCCTCAAACTGTTCATGAGGTATTACACCTATTCGGAGAAGCAGAAAGAATTAACAATAGTCCTGAGACCGCTCCCTCCAAACGACTTTTAGCGTGGAATCCTAGCTATAGCAAAACCAGAAAAGGTATCACCATTGCAAAAACAATCGGCATTTACAAGATGCGTAAAGCATGTCCCCTGTTTAATGCCTGGTTAAATCAAATTGGAGTCACACCATAAACATCAACCTTTTCATCAACTCGCGCAAACAGCACATCGCATGTCATAACCGCTTTCTATGGCTAATAGGGGGCGTCTGGGGGGGGGCGCGCCAGATTGCCCTACTACCCCCCCTTTTTCAGAAAATATCGCGCAGGCTGGTATGCTCAAATCTTTTCACATATTAATAACTTTAATAATCACAACGAATTAAGATATACTCCTCACTTCTACTCTTAATCTTATGGGCAACAAAATTTTCATTTCATATAAATATAAAGATGACAGCGTCTATCATCAACTAATTAATGGCGAATGGATGAATACTGTTCGCGATTACGTAACCGTATTACAAAACAAACTAGAAACAGAACACATAAACAAAGGGGAACCAGAAAACGAGGATCTTTCTGAGCTTTTAGAGGTCTCCATCGAAAAAAAACTTAAGGACAGGTTATACGACAGTTCTGTGACATTAATCATCATGTCTCCAAAAATGAAAGAACTTTCTATTCCTGAAAATAAGCAATGGATTCCTTGGGAAATATCGTATTCACTACGTCCTGTCACAAGGAATGAAAGAACCTGTCAGCGAAATGCCCTAGTTGCCATCGTACTACCCGATGCTGATGGCTCATACGATTACGCAATAGTCAGCAAGAACTGCGTTCCCGGATGCTCATGCAATGTTTGGCAAACACAAAACTTCTTCCCTATTATAAGCTCCAACATGTTTAATCTCAAATCAAGAAGCAGCAATAAAAAAGATTGCATCTCACATAACGACGTGTACATGGGAGAAGTCTCATACATATCGCTTGTTCGCTGGGAAGATTTCTACAAGAATCCAGATAAATACATCCAACAAGCTATAGATAGACAGAAAAACGCCGACGACTATGATTTAAAAATTTTGCTTCAAAATAGTGTTTCATGAAGCAATCATCCCACTTTTCCTAGTAGCATAGAGGCTCTGCATTGAGAGAAGAACGAATACGTTACCTGCTAAGGTAATAATGGCTGAGCCGAAATGGGAACTTCTCGCTATAATCATTTTCTATCAAATGACAAGCTAGTAAATCTGCATGTTTTCCAGCCCGACAAGAGTATTCACGATCAAATCTGTGTTAATCTGAATATTCACTGTTACCATGCAGTATGTACTCCGTCGGATACACATTTTCTTTTCTGATATGTTGGAATAGGAACTTCTATTCCAACACCTATAACTCTGCTAGTCTGCGCGCAAACTTGATTTTAGACAATCGCGATACCGTTCCTATTGTAAATTCTCCAGGGAGTCCCGAGTTATTGAAGCATACATATACATCTCCATGTATCTACCCCTGACCAAGCATCTTTGAGATTGTCCGGTTAGAATCCCAAACACTTTCAACAAATAACATTTAACCTTGAAGTAGTCGCTTATCCCGCTCTCAACCGCTACACCTGGTTAGGTGTAACTATGTCGGCAGAGCTCACTGTTCTGTACGAATCCACGGCAGCCGATAAAACGCTCTCATGTAATTGTTATTCCAACGTTATGCCTCTTAACCTATTTTTCCAACTATGCGACGACTAGTAATATAACTATTTTCTTGCAAAACTTATTAAAAGGAGTTACCTTGAATCAATCAAACGTATGGAAATAGAACACAAACTTTTTTGTAAAAAATATGCAGAGGCTATCATGAACGATGTCGCTGCTTTATTAGTAGGAGCTGGTATGTCCCAACCTTGTGGTTTACCCTCGTGGAAGGAATTATTACGCATGCCTTTGGCGGAAATCAAGCTAGATATCGAAAAAGAAACAGATTTACTTTCAGCTGCGCAATATTACGCCAATGTGAAAGGCAGGAGAAGCGATTTGACTCAGCATATCATAAACCTTTTTACTAAGAAAAACATTTCACATTCAGACTCCCACGCACTTCTCGCATCGCTTCCTATCAAATACGTTTGGACAACTAATTACGATACACTTTTGGAAGATGCATACCGAGCGTGTGTTAAAAAAGTAGACGTAAAGAGAAAACCCGAAGATTTATGCTACTCCATCCCGGGTCGTGACGTGATTATACATAAAATGCATGGCGATATCACTATAGCAGGAGATATCACACTCATCAGTGATGACTATGAGTCATACCACAGGAGAAACGAGTTATTCAGTACAGCGTTTAAAAATGATATCGCAACAAAAACGTTTCTGTTTATAGGATTTAGCATGAGCGACCCTAATATTCTCGGGATACTAGGACAAATGAAGGAAAAACTCGGAAACCATGTACGTCAACACTTTTGCATATACAAAAACATACATAAGGATGACATTGGGGAAAATGGAAATTTAGAATACGCTCGGACAAGAGAAGAGTTGTGGATTGCCAATTTGAAGCGATATGGAATCGAAATAGTAAGAGTCAACAGCTACAAGGAAATAGACAATTTACTGAAAACCATAAAACAATATATTTTATCTAAGAGCGTATTTATATCTGGTTCTGCGGAAGATTATGGAGTCTACTCTAAAGAGGACGCAGAATTTTTTATTCACCAACTTTCATATAAACTAGTAGAAAAAGGGTATCGAGTTGTTTCAGGATTTGGGAAAGGGGTTGGCGACAGCGTCATTAATGGTGTGCTCAGTTATGCATATTCTCAAGGGCAAAACATCGGAAACAGGTTGCTGACATTGCCATTCCCTCAAAATATAAAAAATCCTGATGAACGAGAGAAAAGATGGAAAAAGTATCGAGAGGATATGATCTCTCGAGCAGGTAATGCCATTTTCATCTTCGGTAACAAGTATTCTGAAAACAAACTTTCAGATACCCAAGAAATAGTCCTTGCTAGTGGTGTACGCCAAGAATTCGCAATTGCGAAAGCTCAAGGGCTCAAAGTATATCCTATCGTACAAACTGGCTATGTTGCAAAAGAATTATGGAGTTCTGTATCTAAGGAATTGGAACATTACTATGAATCTGTAGAGTTGCTACAGACCGTCAAAATCATGAACGACGTACCTGCTGACAAGGTTGACGAACTCGTCACAGCCATTATTAATTGCATCGACGCATCTCAAAATCTGTAGATTTTCTTATCTCTATCAAAACCCGATAATTCCCCGCTCAAGGGAGTAGAATGCAGGGAGGCATAAAATTCTCTGTAAGCACTCAACCAAAAGCCTTGTTGACCCCCAGCTCAAAGCGTGACATTTCGTCGAGACTGAGCTGGTGACTCAAGTTTCAGCATTCCGGGAAGCAGGTTCAGGTATCCGTCTGAAACCCGGTAAGTCGGCAGCTTTCGCAGTACTTCCGTGAGCCAGAGATAAAAATCTGTTCCTGTGCGTTTGCATTCCTCCACAATGGAATAGATAATAGCCGCTCTCTGGCCGGCTTCCGGTGCGCTAATAAACAAACAGTTCTTTCTCCCTACCGTAACGGGGCGAATGGCTCGTTCAACCAGGTTATTATCGATAGGCAGATATGGATTCTGCAAATCTCATTTTCGTGGATATCTACTGCGTTGTCGCTCATCTTCTATCGCCACCAGTTTACCCGAAATCTCCCGCGCGCGCAAGTCAGAACTCCCCAGCAAGCGCTAATTGTGGACAATTTCACACCTATCAAAGCTTTTCTACTACAATGAAGGGCGACTACGCTTTTACCAATACATTTTTAACTGTCTGGCGTCGCGATAGAAACGAGCGTTTTCGGCTTTCTGGTGGATTTGCTGCTTTCGCATCTCAGCCCGGAACTCGATTCCGTAATGCGTAATAGAGGCCAGAAGCGGAGAACAGATTAGGCGACGGGCTGAGTCTTGGGCATATTCCTTGTCACGGTCTACCCAATCGCAGCAAAGTTCAGCTTCGCGGTCGATTGGGTCGGCTATCTGGTTTGATATGGCGCATTTTTCCATATATTTTTCCCAAGCCGAAAGGTGCTGATTCGCATCTATGCCCGCTTTGAGGAAGCGGGCATAATCGGTCGTAAGTCCGTAATAATTATTCATCGGGAAGTTCATAACGGAATAGTACCACGAAAACGCCAGGCTGCAAGTATAAATTTGGGGAAGTTTGGCATCTTATTAAAGCCTTTTGCACCCTAGAACCACGTTTTAGTGCTACTCCATTCATTTTTAATCGACAAGCAAGCATTTATCACACAATCGGCAGGAACAAGGTGTTGACGATTGACTATTGGAGAAATTTGGGCAGTTTGAAAGGTTTTCCATTCCCGGGACTCAGAGCGTGCGCTCCCCCTGTCCGGGGGCGGGCGGGTGGAGCGGTGGGGCAACGGAGCGCAGGACACTTGGCACCTCGTACTTCCCACTTCCCAGGGTCTGTTTCAAATCTGCTGGTAAAAATAGGTAAAATAGAGCATACTTGAGGGTATAGAGTTAGGATGGCTATGAAGCAGATATTCTCTATGCCCCATTGAGAACAAATGCTTAACCAAGTGCTTGCACCTGCTACAGA
>CAJGCV010000009.1 GCA_904501915.1 uncultured Akkermansia sp.
CCGTGACATCGATTTCGATAAATACTACCTCTCGTTCAATGACTCTACAGGTGAACTCACCGCCGGCCTCATCATCCCCGAGCCCACCACGGCTACGCTGAGCCTGCTGGCGCTGGCTGGACTCTGCGCACGCCGCCGCAGAAAGTGAGGGGAATGCAGAATGCAGAACGCAGAATGCTGAATGCAGAATGCAGAATGCTGAATGCAGAATGCAGAATGCAGAATGCTGAATGGATAAAGTTTCCTGCCGCGCTCGTTTCCGGGCGCGGCAGCTTGCTTTCCCGATGATGGGCTGACGGCAGGCGAGGCGGCATAGGGGAACGATATCCGGCTGCGCCGGACGATATCCACGCCGTGGGGGGGGCGTGGACGATATCTGAGCCTGCGGCTCAGACGATATCCGCTTCGCGGACGGGGAATCGTAAATCCACGTGTGAGCTTCCGCACGCGTGCGTAATGCCAGCTTGACTTCTGCGCCCAATGCCTATAGAATAGTGGCATGAACCAACAGCCTTATATTGCAGAGCAAGCCGGAATCAGCAGTGCAGCACGCGCCAAAGCGTTCCTGAATAAAGTTTACATGTGGATGGCGGTGTGCATGCTCATCACCGCGGGGGTGGCAGCCTACACCGCGCAGGATATGGAATCCCTGTTCTGGGTGACGGAGCACCGGCTGCTGCTCTGTCTGGGCACGCTGGGCATCATCGTCTTCATGAGCTTCTGCGCGCAGAAACTCTCTGCCGGGGCACTGACGATTCTGCTGCTCACCTTTGCGGCGGCGCAAGGGTTACTCTTCGGGCCGGTCCTCATCAGCTACGGGCTTGAATCCGTGGGCAAAGCCTTTGGCTGCACCGCCGCCATGTTCGGCGCCATGTCCATATACGGCGCTGTGACCAAGCGGAATCTGGGCACCCTGGGTCGCACGCTCCTGATGCTGCTCATCGGGCTTCTTGTGTGCATGATTATCAACATATTCTGGGGCAATGGCATGTTTGATTTCCTCATCTGCTGCGCCGGCGTAATCATCTTTGCCCTCTTCACGGCATACGACACCCAGAACCTCCTCAAAATCGGGCTCAGCAACGATGCGGAGCTCCAGCGCAAAGCCGCCGTGCTGGGCGCGCTGGATTTGTATCTCGACTTCATCAACCTCTTTATCTTCCTGCTGCGACTCCTCGGCCGCGACGAATAACACCCCCCATCATTCGCAAATCCTAATTCGCAAATCCTAATTCGTAAATCGTAATTCGTAATTCGTAATTCGTAATTCGTAATTCCCATGTCCGCCTCCGCAGACCGTCTCACCACCCTGGCAACCGAAGCCGCCACAGCCCTGCTCACCCCGCTGGGTTTCAGCTTCACCCTGCAGACCGAACCCTATGAAGAAGGCATATCCCTGCTCATCGACAGCCCGGATGCGCGCTTTCTCATAGGCGATGAAGGCGACCGGCTGGATGACCTGCAATACATGGTGAACCGCCTGGTGCAGGCCAGCTGGGCAGAAGCCCCCCGCGTGCGGGTCGATTGCGACAGCTACCGCGCCCGCGCAGAAGCCAAACTGCTGCGCCGGGCCCGTTCCCGCGCCGAGCGCGTACTGAAAACCGGCACGCCCCTGCTCATGGAAAAGCTCAATGCCTACCAGCGCCGCCTGGTGCACAACGAACTGGCCACCATACCCGGCATTGCCACCAGCTCAGAAGAAACCGATTCGCGATTCAAGCGCATCACCATCAGCCGCGTGAACTGAAGCCGCACAAGCCCCGCCCCACGACCATGAAACGCCTGCTGCTCACCCTGATTCTGCTCGCCGGCCTCCACCACGCCGGGGCAGATGAATACACCATCTACTTCCGCCAGGGAACCAACACCGCAGCCATGGTCAACATGCTCGCGCCGCTCCGCCAGGCGGAACCCAAGGCCGAGTGCCGCTACGTTGTCCTCTCCGACAAGGCAGACACCCTGGCAGAAGCCATCAACGCCGCCAACGCCATCAAGGCCGGGGTCAGCGAACTGCCCTGCCTGGTCATGGCCGATGCGCGGGGAGCCTATGCCACCGTGCCGCTGGAAAAATTATCCGCCGCCAGCCTGCAGGCAGGCAAAGCCAGAGCAGAGGCCCCGGAGCGCGCGCAGCAGAACGAGCGGCGCAACTTCACCGCGCAGCAATACCTGCTCATGGCGCGCATGAGCCTCATCTCCCCGCTGCAGGGTGAAACGCTTGCCAAATGCATCAACACCTGCCGGGCTCTCATGGAACACCCCCTTGCCACCCCGGCAGATAAGCAGCGCCTCTGCTTCGAATGCCTCTACCCCCTGCTCCTGCGCGAATACACCAACATGTACACCGGCGCGCACACCCCGGCCTCGGAAGCCAAATTCCTGGAAGCCATCGATGCCGTGGAAAAAGCCCGCGATATGGACCGCAGCAGCATCATCGGCCGCAAAGCATACGATGAACGCGAACGACTCCGCAAAGCCCGCCGCCAGGCGCGCACCATGGAGTAGAGAGGAAGTACGAATTACGAAGTACGAAGTACGAGTTAAAATTTCCCTAAACGGTCTCCGGATTATTTTTCGTCTCACCACCATGAAAGCACTCACCTCAACGTTGTTCCTGCTGGCTGCCGCATTCGTCCTGACCGCCTGTGACGCAGAAAAAGAAAAACCGGCATCCACAAAAAAGACACCACAGGAGCTTCTGTTGAAAAAGGGGATTCGCAAAGACCAGTATAACCAGCAATTGCTCATCGAAGCAGCCGGCGGTTCCATCAAGACCATGAAGCTGCTGCTCAAAGCCGGGGCGGACATCAACACCACCGATGCCAGTGGTTGCACGCCCCTGCACCTCGCCTACAAGGCGAACCGCTCGCGCGCAATAAAATTCCTCATCCGGAACGGTGCAAATGTAACCCTCCGCGACCAAGCCGGCCACACACCAGAAGAATATGCGCCGAAACAGGAAAGCCCCGCAGAGACAGATGCGCAGCAGCCCCCAGCTTCACCAGAGCCCACCCTTTCCCTCAAACCGAACGCCAAGGGCTGGACACCCCTGCACGAAGCCGCCCGCACCAACAATGTGGAGCAGGTCAAAAAGCTGTTACCCCTCGTCACCGAATTCGACAAACTGGGCGATAAGGACCAATGGACACCCCTGCACGCCGCGGCATACAACGGCTCAGTCGAAGCGCTGGAACTGCTGCTCGCGGAGCCATTCGATATTGACGCCAAAGATGCTTTCGGACGCACGCCCCTGCACGATGCAACCCGCATGGGGGAACTGGAGGCCGCGCGCCTGCTGATGATGTGCGGGGCCTCACTCCAGGAAAAAGACAACAAGGGGAAAACACCGGAACAATTTGTCCGGGACAAAGACCGGGCCGTTTTTGTCGTGCTGGCCTACGATATCGAACACCCTCTGAAAGGTACGCAGACGACCGCCTCCCCGGATGGTGAAGGTAACAATGAGCTGCACCATGCCGTGCTGGAGCAAAACCCGGACAAAATATATGAACTGCTGGCGAAGGGGTATAACCCCGATGAGAAAAACAATGCAGGCAATACCCCGCTCCACCTCGCCGTGCAGAAAAACAATATCATCGCCACGCGTGTGCTCCTCGCAGCCGGGGCTGATGTCAAGCAGACAGACAGCAACGGAGAATCTCCCCTGAACCTGGCTGCCCAACTAAGCCACAACTTCATCGTCAGGCTCATCATCCGCCAGAGCGGCAAGAAAACACAGTCCCGGGAAAAAGAGGAGCCTTCTCAGAAAACGGCTCCCCCCATTCCCACCCAGGCTTCCCAAAGCCGCCCCCAGATCAAGAATAAACTCGATTTTCAGAAGACCACACCATCCGGGCAGAAACTTGAAATCGAGCCCGTACTGGAGATTATTCCACCGAACGAGCACATCAAGGCATTCACCACACCGGATTCCCACGGCTGGACGCCCCTGCACGAGGCCATCAAATCAGGCAGGCTGGATATCGTGAAGAAGATGCTCCCCAATGTCACCAACTACAACATGGGAGACAATGAGGGCAGAACCTACCTGCACACCGCAGCATACAACGGACATCTCGAATTGGTCAGGCTGCTGCTCCAGTACCCGGTCGACATCAATATCCGGGACAA
The DNA here is from genome assembly GCA_904501915.1 of uncultured Akkermansia sp. Classification (GTDB taxonomy): domain Bacteria; phylum Verrucomicrobiota; class Verrucomicrobiia; order Verrucomicrobiales; family Akkermansiaceae; genus Akkermansia. Next base: position 4,129 of record CAJGCV010000009.1, read on the forward strand.
GAGTGGACGCACGCCCTTACACCACGCCGCCCACCAGGGACACGGGGGCCCGACCCGGCTTCTGGTCATCTGCGGCGCGAAAACTGACACGCAAGACCAGGATGGCAGGACAGCTGCGGAACTTGCTATTCTCCAGCAAAAACACGATGTTGCCAATCTGCTCAACCAGCAAGAACCACCACTCCCGCCCGCGGAAGAAATCGACACCTGGCAGTATACCATATCAAGCTGCACAGATGAGCAGGTATACGACCTTACCCGGCAAGGGGTGGATTTCAATCAGGAATCATCGTCTTCGAACCCTGCACTCCACGAGGCAATCAGCCAGAAAAAGAATGTCATTCTGCGCATACTTATTACCGCCGGAGCGGACCTCAACCACGTGGGCGACAACAACATGACGCCACTCCAGTACGCCAGGTTCAAAATCAACAAGACTGCCATCTATCTGCTTAAGCAGGCCGGAGCCCAGGAACGGCTGGTTCCCGAAGAACCGATGGACAACGACTGAATCAGTGCAAAACTGATTCCTTATTGCTCCGGCAATAAAACATGATTGTTCGAGGCATAGCGAACACTGGCTTCGCGAAAGAAGTTTTTCACTTTCTCCGGATTGCTTTTTGTTTCTTCCATGTGCTCGACAATTTGCATGCCAAGCTCCTCTTTATTAGCTGCCGGCTCACGCTGCCCAACACCAGGCTTAAGATCGCCATTTACCAACTCATCAGGGTTGAGTTCCGGAGAATATGCAGGCAAGTAGAAAATCTTTATCTCATCTCGATGCCGAGCCTCAGGCGAGCGGAAAATCAGCCCCGGCTAGTGTTCTTTCACCCACATCGTGGGCTCAAAATTCCTCGGGCTTTCAGCCCGACAAATTCGGATTTCTTACATCGGCAACGCCGATGTATTTCGTGCACCGAAGGTGCAATTCATTGAGCCCTGCAAAGCGGGGCGACTGCTTCGCAGACCGAGGAATAAAAAATAAACAATAATATAGAATATGAAGCTTAAGCGCCTATTGCTGTTCTCGGCCTATATGATTCAAGGCTCCAATCAGCAGTCGGTCGCTACGCTCCCTCAATGAAATACTCGCTGCGCGAGTATGAAATCCGCCGTACCGGCGGAAGAAACCACTGCTTTGCAGTGGATGAATTCCTTTGCTGCGCAAAGGACGAAATACCTGCGCTTCGCACAGGTGCGAATTTGTCCGTCACCTCCAATACGGATAACACATCAATCTTTAATTGCCGGAGCAATAATTATACCAACGTGTGCTCATGTACCCAGGGCTGAAAGCCGGTGTCCCTGCGGGACTCAAATCCGGCCTCAGTGGGGTTCTACCAGGGTGGGTTCTTCCATGAGCACGACCTCGGCACGGGAAACGCGACCGGCGGCGGTGAAGTCAAAGCGCAGGCCATGAATGTGGGAGAGCGTGTTTTTGGGGTGGTCAAAGTAGAAATACACAAAGGATTCTGTGTTGCCGGCACCGGGTAGCGTGACGTGCATGTTGCCGAAATCGCGCTCGACCTGAGCCTTGGTGGCAGACTGCAGCTGGGCATCGTGGGCGGCGGCGACGGCGGCATGCCAGCGGCGGTCATCGCGGCCGTTGATGCAGTACCCGATGAGGCCTTCGCCGCAATCATCGTTGAAATACGGCTTGGAAACCGGGCGCATGAGCGAGCAGGATGCCAGCAGCAGAGGGAGCAGTATATAGAGTGCTTTCATAGTTCGGAATGATCAGTAGCGGTTTGAGAATCTTTTTCGGCGAGTTGTTGCCAGTATTGGGCCGTGCGGGCGCACCGGGGCACACCGATGCCTTTTTCATAGCAGGCGGCCAGTGCCCACCGGGCGAGGTTGCACCCCAGGTTTGCGGAGCGGGTATACCAGCGCACGGCCAGCTCCGCATTCTGCGGCAGGCCTTCACCACTCTGGTACAGCTGCCCCACGTAATACTGCGCCAGAGCATCACCCAGGTGGGCAGCTTTCTGAAACCACGCTGCCGCCCGTTCTGTATTCTTCTCTATTCCCTGGCCCTCCAGCAGACACCAGCCCATATTGAACATGCCATCCACATACCCCTGGGAGGCAGATTTTTCATACCACGCCACCGCCTGGGTCAAATCCAGCGGCACACCGGCAGCGGTGGAATAGCAGACACCCAGCGCACATTGCGCCGCAGCATGCCCCTGCTCTGCCGCAGCGCGGAACCACGCTGCCGCTTCAGCCTTGCGGGATGCCGCCCCGCAGCACTGCAACCCTGCCTCATAGGCAGCCAGTGCGTAATAGGAAGCGGCCTGCTCCAGCCCCTGCCGGGTGGCGGCTTCATACCAACAGGCGGCCTGCGCCCAGGATTGCGGCGCGTGCAGCCCCCGTTCATACGCCACGCCGAGCACAAATGCGGCATCAGCGCTGGTCTGCGCCTGTTCTTGCAGAGTCTGCATGCCGCGGGGTTCCATATGGCGCAGCAACGCTTCGGCGAAAGGGAAACTCATCTGCACACCCGCCAGATGCCCCACGCACTCGGGGCGGTTGCGGGCCATGGATATCAGCTGCACCAGTGCCTCCTCATGCCCTTTTGCCAGATTCACCAGCGCGCGCCGTGAGCCCTCATCACGCCCCAGCAGAGTCTGCAGTTCCTCCGCAGCATGCGAATGCTCTGCCGCACGCTGCACGAGCTCAAGCAGCGCGGCAGAATCTCCCCCGCCGGCGGCACGCTCTGCCAGTTTCTGCGGGGTGGGAGAAAGAGTCAGCCATCCCCAGGAAATTCCCACCGGCACCATGACCACCAGCAGCAACACCTGCGCCACGACCCTTGCGGCGCGGCGGGGTGGAATTGCCTCGTGTTCTTTATGCGGGAGCGGCATCTGATGTACTGCCCGCCATTCTACCCCCTAAACCCGCGCGGAGCAAGCAAAAAAGCCCTGCGATTCCCCGTGCATTGGTTAAATTATCGGAAATCATTTGCCTTTTAGCGGAAATGGTGTATACTTGCCGCGCCATGCTGACCATCAAGAAACTCACCAAAGCACACGCCGGCCGCACTCTGTTCTTCGAGACCGAGCTGGTTGTCAACTGGGGCGAGCGCATTGCGCTGGTAGGACCCAACGGAGCGGGAAAATCCACCCTGTTCCGCATGATTCGCGGCGATGATACGCCGGATGAAGGTCAGATTGTCATGGACGATTATGCCGTGGTAGGCTACCTGCAGCAGGAAGCCGGCGACCCCACCGACCGCACCGTGCTCGAAATTGCCATGAGCACCACTCCGGAAATGGGTGATGCCATCCGCACGCTGCGCGAATGCGAAGCCAGGGGCGATAACGCCAGCGATGAGTATGCCGCCGCCATGGATACCTTTATTTCCCACGACGGCTACCAGATTGAGCCCAAGGCGAAGAAGATTCTGAAGGGGCTTGCCTTCAAGGACGAGGATTTCCACCGCCCGGCGCGCGAGATGAGCGGCGGCTGGGTGATGCGCGCCCACATGGCGCAGCTGCTCACCGCCGAGCCCGACCTGCTCATGCTCGACGAGCCCACCAACCACCTGGATCTGATGAGTCTGCTGTGGTTCCAGCGCTACCTCATGAACTACCCGGGGGCCATCTTCATGATTTCGCACGACCGCGATTTCATGGACTCACTCGTGGAAACCGTGTACGACATCGAAAACGGCGAGCTGGTGCGCTACACCGGCAACTACACCCGATTCCTGGAGCTCAAGGAACAACGCTATGAGCTCGTACTGGCTGCCTGGCGCAACCAGCAGCGCGAAATTGCCCACATCGAATCCTTCATTGAGCGTTTCCGCTCGGTGGCATCCAAGGCCTCGCAGGTGCAGAGCCGCATCAAGCAGCTCGAGAAAATGCGCCGCATCGAAAAACCCCGCCAGAGCCGCCGCGTGTTCAAATTCATCTTCCCGCAGCCGCCGCGCAGCATGCAGAAGGTGCTGGAGCTGGAGAAAGTGGGCCAGAGCTACGGCGAGAAGCGCATTTACAAGAACCTCGACCTCCTCATCGAACGCGGCGACCGCATTGTGCTCGTAGGGCCGAACGGTGCGGGCAAATCCACCCTGCTCAAGATTCTCGCCGGTGTCATCCCCATCGACGAAGGGCAGCGCGTGCTCGGCACCACCACCCGCATCGGCTATTTCTCCCAGATGCGCTCCGAAAACCTTACGCCCAACTTCACCGTGCTCGAGGAAATCATGAAAGCAGACCCCGAACTGCGTGAGGAAGAAGCCCGCGCCGTGCTCGGTTCTTTCATGTTCCGCAAGCTCGACTGCGAGAAACGCGTGGAAGTGCTTTCCGGTGGTGAGAAATCGCGCCTCAGCCTGGTGAAATTCCTGGTGAACCCGCCCAACCTCCTGCTCATGGACGAGCCGACCACCCACCTCGATTTGATGAGTGTGGAGGCACTTTCACAGGCACTGAAGCGCTATGAAGGCACGCTGGTATTCATTTCGCACGATGTGCACTTCATCCGCTCCCTCGCCGAGAAAACGCTGCACATCAACCACGGCACCGTCACCCCCTACGCCGGAGGCTACGATTATTATCTGGAAAAATCCGGGCTGATGGATAACCCGGATGCCATGGACCAGTGAGTCCGCCGCAGGCGGATATCGTCGCGGCTCCGCCGCGATATCGTCTGCGCAGCAGATATCGTCCTGCCGGAACGGCAGGATATCGTTCCCGTTTACGGCAACGCTTATCCCCTTTCCCATTCATTGGGAAACATGAAACCTCAGCATAACCGGAAAACGATATCCTCCCGTTGGTCGGACGGGAGGAGACAAATCCCCTTACCTGAAATCACAAGGTCAGCAACGTCACAAGAGCCCGTATCAGGTAATAAGCGGGCACGCCGATTGCCACCAGCACCAGAAGGGACTGCAACACCTTCTTACGCGTCCAACGCCCCTTCCCTTTCTTCAATTCCTTGAGCACATGCAACAAAGACGGGATATATAACAGCATCAAGGAAAACAAAACGGCAAGTATCAGCCCCACATACACCACCCCCGATATTGCTCCCGGCGTAACAATATCATAGGTCAGCACACCGAAAAGCACCAGGAGCACGAGGAAGCTCAACACAAGCAGCGCATAAATCACCGGGTGCTGACGAATCTGGATTTTGCGATACTTATCCACGTAGACCATGCCATCCTTTCCCGGCAGAATATGATTGTGAAAAAACACACCGGCCAGAAACACCATGAGGAAGATAAAGAATACCTCTAACATGGACTCATTATAGCTAGTGTACCCGAACCTGCAAGCTAAAACGGGCCTGGTGATTGTGCACCAGGCCCGTTGGTTATTCAGAGCAATCCTGCAGCAGCGGCAGCGCCGATAATGGCGCCGGCGATGAGTTTGGCCCAGGATTCCTTGATACCCCAACCGGTCAGCAGACCGGTCAGCCAGTTGTGTTGTGTATTGTGCGTATTCATAGGGGAAATGATTCATCACATGCGCGCGCGGCGGGGAGTGAGCCGCAGCTGCACCGGGTAGACCATGCCGTGGCTGAGCGCTTCGGCAAACATGCGTGCGGCATCTGCCGAGTGCGAGGAAGCATCGTGCACCGGAGTTTCGCGATACGTACCGGAAGCGCCGGCGGGGGCGGTGCGGTACATTTCCAGGCAGCTGAGACCGGAAGGTTCTTTTTCCCCGCGCGGGTTGACGCGCTGCTGCAGGGTGTCGCGGTGGAACCAGCTGTGCGCCAGTATACCGCGCAGAGAATTGATGCCGCGCCAGATATCCGGAGTACGCGGCACCACCCTCACCGTGCAGATTCCCTCCCGCGCCAGGCTTTCCACATACGAATGCCCGTGGGGGTCGCGGTGGGCGGCATCGTGCGGCAGGAAATGAGCGGCAATGTGGCCATAACACTGCTCCCACTCGCGGATTTTGCCGGCGAAATGCTCCAGCGGCAGCTGGTTGGCCGCATAGTGATTCAGCCAGTACACATTGCCGCCGTAGTTCTGCACCAGCCAGATGGCCGTATGGTCGCTGAGCCCGAGGTCCCAGGCGGTGTAGAGCGGCTCCTGCGGATTGTAGTCAAACGGGCAGCCTATGCGCCCATTCTCGCGAAGGCGGGCAATCTGCGCACCGTAGATGGCTCCATCGTTGCCGGTGGCAAAGGCTTCATCCGGAGTGGAGGGGTATTCCTGCCGCATGGCGGCGCCCATGGTACGCTCCATGCGGGCATACCAGAGCTTCTGCGCGTGGGTAAGCTGCACCCCGCACTCGCGCTCCAGCTTCTCGAAATAGGCCGCCTGGGCATCGGACCACCCGGCGCGGCCCTGCAAGGCGTAGTCCGGGTTATCGAACCAGCTCATGAAAAAGAAGCGGAAATCGAGCGGCGAAAGTTCCTCTTTGGCGGCATTTTCCATGGCCTGCGAGGTCATTTCGTAATTCACGCCGTAGCGCCCGCCCTCGTGTGTACTTTCCAGGATGATGGTCCCCTCTACCGGAACCGTGTTGATAGCCCCGGTGCGGATTTCGCGGGCGCGCCATGGCGCATGCACCGAAACATGTGCCAGCTCGCTCACATGCAGCAGCTGCAGAGTACCGCCGCGCAGGGTGGTCCCCAGGCGTATATCGCTGCCATTGGCAAAGGCGAGCCGCCCGCGTGCATCTGCCGCAGGGTGCCAGGCGCCCTTTTTCACCATGCCGCTGTGCTGCTTGATGAGGTAACCCACGCAGGCGAGTGCCTGTTCCTCCTCTGAGGCATGCGGCGGCAGGTAATCGAGGTGTTCCCAGGCAAAGCGCACTTTCTCGAGCTTCTGCTCGGCATCCGGCAGGGTCTTATCGATGATACCGGCGTGGAAATTCGGAGTAAACAGGCAGCGGTCGAGCATGAGCATGGCCACATAGGTGGAAATGCCCAGCTGGCGCGCCTTGAGCACCACGTTGCGGTGCCACATATTGTGATGCAGGCGAAGCTGCGCCGCATTGGGCGTGAACCGCTGCATGCGCCCGGCCTTGTTCTCAATCCAGTACAAATGGCTCAAACGCCAGAGGGGGTCCTCCAGACGCCGGCGGAATTGGGGGTCAATCGAGCTCAACATCTTTGTGGTTTCTGTCATAGAATGCTTTAATGGTCTGCGGGGTCTTTTCCTCTTCCTTATAATGCTCGGGGTCAGGAGAAACCACACGGTTGATAATCTCGTGCACGGCTACGATATCGTCTTTGTCAGCGATGAGCTTCGTGCAGAAATTCACCAGTTTCGAGATATTTGCCTCCTTGTCCACCCCATATTCGGCCAACAGGGAGAGACGGCACAATTCGCTGGTAAGCGCCTCTCCGCGAGTGAGCTTACGCGGGTCTTTCCTGGCGAGATAATATGGCAGGCGCGAATCCTGGAAAATCTGCATGAACAGTTCCTTATTGTTGATGTTGCGCTCATTGCCATTTCTCCAAAGATACGGGAACGCACCGCGGGAGCGAATCAGGCGGTACAGGGATTCAAGCATGTACGCCTTGCGGATTCCCTTGTTGCTATCGTAGTCATAAGCTCGCTCCAGATTACTTCTGAAGGTGGGCAACGGGGTCAGCACATTGTGTATATCCATATAATCGCGCGCCATGCGGTTCGGATACAGAGGTATGCCATCGGCCGTGTGAACCACATAGGGAGCACGCTGGGTCGGATGCCCGGAATCCGGTTCACCGGGCATGAGGCGTATCATCTGTTCCGGTTTCAGCTCTGAGCGGTAAACCGTTACATGCTTGAGGCTGGAAGAATCCAACTCACCAGGGCGGATGCCGCCCAGCTGCACACCGCAGACCGTCAGCTCACCGTTCTGCCCCGCCGCGCTGGCGATATCAGCCACGCGGGAGTAATAATCCACCAACGGCTCCAGCCCGGTTTCTACACTCCAGCTTTCATCCACTTGATGCGGGCGCTTGCCGGTCTTGCCGCCGTAGCGTTCCAGATTCCACCAGATGCCCTGTGCATCCACATAGGGGACCTGGGCCACGCTGCGGCGTAACTCAGACAGGATTCTGATAGCGGGCAGCACGCGTTCATCGTTCCGCAGGTTTTCGGGCAGTTCGGCATTATGTTCCATGGTATACCCGCATTCCAGGCTTTCCGCATCATACACACCTCTGTTACCCTTCTTAGTGTATACAGGGTCCACAATGTCAGCAGAGCGGATGGGCGCAAGCTTCATGCGATACAGGGCATCATCATCACGACGGGCCATACCATACGCACGGATTTCCGGGTAACGCTGCAGAACATCCTGCAGCTCAGAAAGCAATTCTTCCGTGGGGCGTTCACCGAAAAAGCCCGCAAGCTCGGTCGAGATAAGCCTGCGGTCCTGCACCGGCAGAAGCGGCCAGGCACGCTCCGGGGCTTCCAACAGGTTCCAGAACGGCTGCCCCGCCGAGCGGAAGGGACGCTCTCCGCCCAAGGCAAAACACCAGCCTTGTTCGTAGCGCCGGGAGGGCTCCGGTTCAAAGGCATTTCTGAAATACCGCTCCAGGGGAATGGGGTTTTCCTTATTGTACTTCCGGTGCATGGCCTGAATGCGAGGAATCAGTTCCTTGACATCTTCCGCAGCCTGGCGGTTTGCTTTCAGGAAGCGTTCATGGCGGTCGGCCTTGATATCCGATGCGTTCCACTCGCTGAACGGGGTGGTGCAGAACCATTGTTTCACGGAATCGGGTAACGGTGCGTTCTGCAAATCCGCCAGCATGTAAACGACATTGAGGCGGGACATGGCATCTGCCAGGCGGTTACACATGCCTATGTAGTCCCCACCCAACCGGCGGTCTGACTGCTGGCGTCTGGCTCCGCGGCGCACTCTGCCTACAAACTGGCCGTCATCGATTCTACTCAGGAGACCGGGTGTTATCATCCTATCGTACTGATTCTGCGTCAGATACCCTTCCTCCAGCAGCAAATCTGCCACCTCGGCAGGAGATACCCAGCCGGAAGTCATCAACCGCCCCCAGTGAACCTTGAAACTCATCTGCGCCAGGGAAAGCGGAGTCATCGGCATGTTGTGGCGCACCAGATAGCGGTCGGACTCACCCTCCAACACCTTGAAAGTAGAATCCAGGCGGCGGCCGCCATAATGAATCCAGTTCTTGACGTCTGTGGCAAACTCGAGCCCGGTGCGATACAGGGTGGCATCTCCCTTCCATAAGGCGCAAAGGTCACGTGTGGCGCTATTGCCCAGATGGTCGAAACCCAGGTAAGAATCTTGCAGCAGGGGGAACATCCTGCGGCGCTGGTAAACAAGCTTGTAGCCCTCATTCATCACGCGGGCGTGACTCAACTCATCGAACAGCTTGTTCTTGCCCATAGGCAGGAATGAGGTTTCCACGTTGCCCACAAGCGAATTCACCGCGTAGCCGGGGGCATCGAACCAGTGCGTATAACTGCCATCCGGCCGTTTCATGCGCCAGAGTTTCTTACCATCGCCACCAGGAGTACTTTCCAGCGTTCGCCCGGTAAGCTCGGAATACAGCTTGATTTTACTCTGATTCTTCATCAGCCGGTGGCGGTTATCACCCATTTCCGGCGTGGTATGTATCAGCAATTTCGGGTTCCAGACAGAGAGGTCGAGTTTCTCGTTGAATTCACGCCGCAGCATATGCGTGTAAATCTCCTGCGGAGAATAGCCCATGGTCAGCGCATCCTGAAAATCACGCGTGTGGGGAATGACCTCCATGAGTGTTTCAGCACATGCGCGGATACCCAGAATGATGCGGTATGCCTCCAGCAGGTTCGGGTCATCCTGCCTGCTGGGGCGGTAAAACTTCTTACACGCTCGTTCATAGCAATTGAAGAACATCTCACGCTTGACCTTTCGGAACCAGAGCGGCTTATGGTGCGTATGATGCTGGCGGGAATCATACAGGCCGCCAATGGTCTCGCACAAATCATCCAGCACCTGCTTGCGGGGTTCGCCCAGCAACCAACGGTGAATAGCCGCGCACAACTCACTGTGAATGCGGTATCTCCGGGCCTCAGTCTTAGCGCGGGCATCTTTCTCGCTCTTGTACGACCGGCGGAGACTATCCAAGGATTCCGTATTGAGCAGATAGCGGTATGTAAGGTTGTTCACCTCGACAATGGCATCATTGAAAATAGCCCTGCTGGCGGCTTCCTGGTTCGGATTATACAAACCATTCAACTGCACATGTTTAGGAATACCAAACTTACCATCCTTGACAATCTCGAAATGCCGTGCAGCACGCTCCTTCATCTTATGCGGGGAGAATGCCTTGTCTCCACCCGCGCGCTGGTACCACTCATCCATCATCAGCAGATACGGCATGGCCTTATCCGCGTTCAACGGGGGAGTTTTTCGCCCGGTGCCGCGCTCATACAACGCCTCGCGCGTCTCGGGATTCGCCACATCGGGTTCTTTGAGCTTCGGGTGGGCCAACCCCGGATAATCAGGGCGCTTACGCAGGAACGACCGGGCTGTTTTTTCCTCGCGGAAGCCAATGTGGTGTTCCGTATTCAGTAATTTGAGTGAGCGCAGCAGTAATTCCAGGTTACCCGTGCCGCCCCAGCGCTCACTTTTGCACAGCGCCTCCCGCAGCATGTCATTCTGCACATGGATATTCTGCTGCTGCAGAATCTGCCGGCGCGAAGCTTCATCCACCCCCCATTCAGCCAGCAACTCGCCGTTATCCAGCAGGGCTGAAGGAGAGCGGAAATGGTGCAATGCCGCGCGCCCGGCAGCAATCAACACAAATGGAAGATTCATGGCGGCTTCCCGCATATTGGCCTCAATATCGGTAAAATCATCCCCGAAGCTTTCCCAATCGATATTGGAAGCCACATTATCCACCCGGGCAGCAAGTTCCTGCACCCCCAGCTCTGCAGCCTGAGCCGCCTTGCCTGCCAGCAAGAGCTTGGCATTTTCCAATGTAAGCGTGCCCAGCCCCTTAAGCGCAGCCAGGGAATACCCCTTCACCCCCGCAGAGCCGGCTTTCAGGAAATCCTTGATGGTGCGGTCGAGCATTCTGGCACCTATGCGGCTCATGCCCATGTAAATGCCAGCCTGCAGGGCACCACCCAGAATGCCAGCGGCAACCTGCAGTTCCTGCCTGCCCTCGGGCGAGCGGCGGCGCGCCTCTGCCACGGCTGCACCGGTACCGGCCAGGGTGAGCGCACCAAACCCCGCGCCACCCATGAATGCCAGCGCAGCCCCGGGCACCGCACTGGCGGCGTCCACTGCCATCTGCTCCGCAAGCCCGGCTTCCTCTCCCAGGTCGATGGGGAACAACTCCCCCTGAGCGATGCGGCGCAACTCATCGAGCACCTGCAGGCGTTTATCCGCTGAGGCACTGATATCGCGTAACTTATTACTATTGAACGTTTCGCCAGCACCTTTCACCAGTGCAGTGCCCACATGCCCGATACCCTGCAGGGCCGAATGCCCCAGGTCTGTAGCACCACGCCGCATGCTCTGCAGCATGGCTTCACCCAGGTTACCGGGTTTTTCCTCCAGCTCCCGGGTGGAATCCAGCGAGCGCGCTACGGCATAGACGCGGGCTCTGTCCTCCGGCTCCATATCAGCCAGCGCATCCACAGCCTGCACCAGCCCGGGCATGCCACGGAGCACTGCCGGAAATGAAAAATAAGGCGTTGATTCCTGCGCTTTCATCAATTCCCAGGCGTCCGATATATTCTCTGCCAGCGGCATGCATTCCTCGCGCACCAGAGCGCCCTGCCGGAAAGCATCTTCGCACACCGCAAGGTCATCCTGCGTTTCCGGGCGCTGGAAAGTTTTGCCCTTCAGGGCATCTTCATAATGCCTGGTATAGAGGTCGCGAACCTTCTGGCGGGTGGGTTGCTCTGCATGCTGGAGCGAAAGCCCGGCGTAGATTTCGTCTTCAGAATCGCGCACGCCAAGGTTCTGCGCCATCCGGCGGCGCAGTTCCGGCCAGGCAGAGCGCACCTGCTCGCGGTTCAAATCCGAATGGTCCACCAGCCACGAGCGGTTGATATTGTGCACAAGGCGGTAATTCTGTTCCTGCGGCGGCAGGGGCGCATCTGCATGCTCCACTTTGCGGCGCACCTCATCGGGCACGTCTGCCGGGTCGCCCGTCAGCAGACGGCTCCAATACTGCGTTTTCTCCCATTCCTTGCCGGAATCCACCGCCGGCAACGGAGGAAGCGACTCCAGGGGCAATGCTTTTTTCTCTTCCAGTTGAATTGTTTCTGTTGTATTCATAACACTTTTCATTCGGGTTGATAACACACCCAGGCATCTGCCTCCTCCTGCAGCTGACGCAACCACTGTTCACAGTCGTCTGCCCCGGTAGAAGTCTGCCTCAGCAAGGCCTCCTCCTGCAGCCCGCCGAGGCACTGCAGAGCCTCGGCATCGCCCGGGTTGCCAAAACAGCCGTCGTGGTACATTTTCCAGAGGCGGCGGCTCACCGCCTGGCGTTTCTGAGGCGGCACCTGAGCACTGCCCTGCAAGCGCTTCATCAACATGCGCCGCTCCTCCACCGGAACTGGAGCCAGAGCAATTTCCACCATGAGGGATTCGTCATCCTCCGGGGCACGCTCATCAATACGGCGCAACCAGTTGCAGGCATCTGCAGCAGAAAGAGGCTTGCGGCTCTGCCGCGCAGATTCCAGCAATTCGCGGCTCAACACACCCGCAGCAGCAGCGCGCTCCAATTCCGCAGGGTCAGGGTCAGCACCCTGCTCCACCCCTGCAGCCAGCTGCAGAGCCAGTGCGCTGAACGCCCCGGCACGAGCCTGCTGCACCTCCTGCTCCAATGACTGTGCATCCTCCGGCTCCCGGGGTTTCTGCTCAGTCGGGTCATCCCAGGCCGTCAGCGCAGCAACGGGGTCCTGAGCCATGCGCTGCTGCCACTGCGCGTGCAGGCTGCGGCTCTGCACCTTATCTAACTGCTGCTGCATGCCGGACTCAGGCACAAACACACCGGCACCCTGCTCCATCCACAGGCGTGCAGCCTCGGAATCGCCACGTTGCACGGCGGCATCCACCTGTTTCTGCCAATGCTCACGCGCCCTCCGCATACGCTTTACCTCCAGCTGCCGAAGACCATCCAGCGAATACCGGGAGCCATAAAGCTCACTCATCTTACGGGCACGCTCCTGCGCATCCCCCGTAAACTGCCGGAGCATCTCCTGCACACGCGGAGTGTATGCCTGTTTCCAGCTGTAGTCCCAGTCGCGCACCGGGCTTTCGAGCAACTCCTCGGTGGTTTCCCGGGCAATTTCCTCCAGCATACCGGCAATATCAGCCTCATCTCCCGTGTCGGACACCAGTTTGATTGCAGTGGCAAGCTCTGCCACGCCGGTGCCGGCAGCTGCCACCCCCTGCCCCAGAGCACGACCGCTGCGTCCCCAGTCATTTAAAGCACTTACGGGCAGGTGCACCCCCTGGCGGGGATATGCCAGCATGCCCCACTCTTTCATACGTATAGCCATGCTCCGAAGCATGGCACGACACGCCCCCCAGGTCAATCATACGCAGCAGGGCGGCAGCGCGTTCGATGCGCAACGCGCCGCCGTCAGGGCTGCAATTTCATATCATCGTCAAAGACCAGGCGCAAGGGTTGCGCCGTCGGGATTTCAAGCTGTTCCACCCCGGTGGGACTGATGCCCCGCAAATACATCAACAGAGCGCGCAGACTATTGCCATGTGCCACCACCAGCAGTGCACCCGTGGCATACAGCTGCGGGCGCAGCAGTTCCTCCCAGCAGGCGCGCACCCGCAGCAGGGTATCGCGCAAGGATTCCGTGCACGGCAACTGCCCAGGCTGCAGGCCCGCATACTTTGCCTCCCGGGCAGGTTGCCGTTCATCCCCAGGTAATAACGGCGGGGGCGGGCAATCAAACGCCCGCCGCCAGCGCTGCACCTGCTCCTCGCCCATTTCCTGCTCTACCTCGCGTTTATTGTGCCCCTGCAAAACACCGTAATGTTTTTCATTGAGCCGCCAATCCTTATGCACCGGCACCCAGGCACAATCCAGCGCTGCCAGCACAATATTGAGCGTATGAATGGCACGCATCAACACCGAGGCACACGCCGCACCACACGCAAAACCACTCTCCCTAAGCCGCCGACCGGCCAGTTCTGCCTCATGCCGTCCGCGAACGGACAAAGGCACATCTGCCCACCCCGTGAAGCGATTCTCTGCGTTCCATTGCGATTCCCCATGCCGCAGCAACACTAATTCTTTCATGCAGAAATGATGCCACTATTCATTCTATGATTGCAAAACAGCCAGAATCTGGTATGCTCAGGTACGCTATGACACACGCACGTCTCACCCTCGGCATCGTCCTGCTCACCGTCATCGGCTGTCTGGCGCTCATGCTGCCCGGCTGGTTCGAAGACCCGCGCCAGCTCGTGCTCGGAGAGTGGAAAGAATCCGGCAATCTCGGCTATGTGGAAGTGGATGCATCCACCGCGCGCTGGCGAGGCAGCAACTACCGCGGCACTTTCCAGTATACCTGGGTGCAGACTGAATCCGAGCCCTATACCGCCGAAGTTTCACGCAACGGCAAGGAAAAGTGGCTTGTGGGCATCACGTTTGAGGATGAAGATCACGCAGTGGTGGACTTCTACATCATGGACAAACTTCCCCCCGAGGCACAAAACTTCATACGGAGCAAAAACCGCGCCAAAAACCGCCCGGAGGATGAGTTGAAACTCCATTTCCGCAGAGTGAAGGCAGAAAAGTAACCATAATTTCCTGCGCCGTGCAGTTTATTCTTGAAAATCCATGCCCTATGCGTTAAAAGTAGCACAGGGCAATTTTTTCGCTCTGGATATTCTCACACACAACCACAACACACAACTATGGACACCTCATTCAAAATTCACGGTCTTTGCGCTGCTACGCACACCCCGATGAACGCAGATGGCTCCTGCAACCCCAATGCAGTTGACGCGCAGGCCAAGTTCCTGGCCAGCCAGGGCATCAAATCCGTTTTCATTACCGGTTCTACTGGTGAATCTGCCCACATGCAGCTCACAGAACGCAAGGAAAACATGGCTGCCTGGGGCGAAGCCGGCAAGAAGTACGGCATTGATGTCATCGTTCACACGGGTGGCAACTGCGTATACGACGGCCGTGAACTCGCCGCCTACGCAGCCAAGTGTGGTGCTACCGGTACTGCCAGCAACTCTCCCTGCTACTTCAAGCCCGGTAACATCGACCTGCTGACAGAAAGCATGGCTCTGGTGGCCTCCGGCGCTCCTGAACTGCCGTTCTATTTCTATGACATCCCCGTTCTCACCCACGTAAACTTCAACCCCTGCAAGGTCATCGAAGCATGCGCCAAGAAGATTCCGAACTTCGTGGGTGTCAAGTTCACCAACCCCGACCTCGCCCTCTACATGGACGCCCTCAACTACGAAGGCGGCAAGTACGACATTCCCTGGGGTGTGGACGAATGGTTCCTCGGCGCTTATGCCACTGGTGCCAAGGGCGGTGTAGGCTCCTCCTTCAACTACGCTCCCAAGCTGTATGATGACATCATGAAGGCTGTGGATGCCGGCGACCTGGCCGAAGCCCGCCGCCTGCAGCAGCTTTCCGTCACCATGATCAACATCATCGCCGGCAAGGGCTACATGGGCTGCTGCAAGTACCTCATGAGCGAATGGACCGGCGTTGACTTCGGGCCGGCCCGCCTGCCCATGGGCAAGCAGGACAAGGCTACCCTTGAAGCCCTCAAGAGCGAACTCAAGGCCATCGGCTTCTACGATTGGGCCATCTACAAGTAAAAACACAAGCCCCATTGCCTCCTCATGGATACAAAAGCACTTGGCGAATTCTACAAAGACAAGCTGCTCAATGAGGTAGAACCGTTCTGGTTCCCCCGTTCTCTGGACACAGTGAACGGGGGGCTCTACCATTGCTGCGCCGCAGACGGCACACTGGTGGACACCGACAAGAACGTATGGGCACAGGGCCGCATGGCCTGGATGCTCCTTACCTGCTACAACAGCATTGAAAAGCGCCCGGAGTGGATGCAGTACGCCGAAAGCGCACTGAAATTCCTCGAAGAGAAATGCGTGGACCCCAGCGATGGTCGCATGTACTTCCACATGACAGCCGAGGGCACTCCCATCCGCAAGCGCCGCTATGCATACAGCGAATGCTTTGCTGCTATTGCCTGGGCAGCACACTACGGTGCCACGGGCAATCCGCACAGCGCCGAACGCGCCCGCCACTGGTTTGATATCTACGCCGACATCAACTTCACCCCCGGCAAGATGCTCCCCAAGAGCACCGGTAACCGCCCCGGCGAAAACCTGGGTTGCCGCATGATTATGATTGTCACGGCTCAGGAACTCCGCCGCTACCTGGGTGACGCAGACGGCTTCTACACCGGCTGGATTGACCGCTGCATCGATGACCTGCAGCGTCTCTTCCTGCACGAGGACATCAAGGCAGTGCTCGAGAACGTAGCCCCCGACGGTTCCGTCATTGACCATTTCGACGAACGCGTCCTCAACCCCGGCCACGACATTGAAGGCGGCTGGTTCGTGCTGGAAGAAGCCCGTTATCGCGGCGGCGACAAGAAGCTCATTGAAATCGGCTGCAAGATGATTGACTGGGCACTCGAACGCGGCTGGGACAAGAAGTACGGCGGCCTGCTCTACTACACGGATGTCTACAACAAGCCCATCCAGGAATACTGGCACAACATGAAGTTCTGGTGGCCGCACGACGAAGCCCTCATCGGCACCTGCCTGGCATACGTCATGACCGGCGATGAAAAGTACGCCGAATGGCACCAGCGCATCCACGACTGGTCGTTCGAGCACCTGCAGGACAAGGAACACGGCGAGTGGTTCGGCTACTGCAACCAGGACGGCACCACAACCAACGGGCTCAAGGGCTCGATGTGGAAATCGTTCTTCCACCATCCCCGCGCACTCTGGTGCTGCGCCCACTACTTCGGGGCCATCCAGGCTCCTTCTCATCAAGCATAATTTCATTCACTCACAGATATGATTATCGGCATTCTTAACTCAGGCGGCGACTGCCCCGGCATCAACGCTGTCATTGAAGGCTACGTTTCTGCCGCCTATCGGCGCGGCTGGCGCGTCATCGGTTTCCACGACGGCTTTGAAGGCCTGCTCCCCGTGGCAGGCGGTCGCCGTTACGAAACCCTCACGCCCAGCAAGACACACAAGATTCGAGCATACGGTGGCACCATCCTCGGCACCACCAGCACCGGCAACTTCAAAGTGGTCACCAATAAGGTAGGCCGCCGTCAGGTTGACCGAGAAGTCATGGCCAAGGCCAAGAAGACCATCAACGCCCTCGGTCTCCAGGCCCTGGCCGTTATCGGCGGCAGCGGCTCTGCACGCACTGCAAAACTCCTCTCCGAGGAAGGTCTGCCTGTTATTTCCATCCCCAAGACAATCAACAACGACCTCTGCAGTGACTCCGACTACACCTTCGGCTTTCACAGCGCCGTTTCCGTGGTTACTGAATCCATTGACCGCATCCGCACCACAGCCAACGCCCACCAGCGTATGATGGTGATTGAGGTCATGGGCGACATGTCCGGCTGGATTGGTCTCTACGGCGGCATCGCTGCGGCTGCAGACGTGGTGCTCATCCCTGAAATCGAGTACGACCTTGAAAAGGTGATTGAATGCATCAAGGCGCGCAAAGCCACCGGTCAGCGTGAAATCATCGTAGTTGTGGCAGAAGGCTCCCGCCTCAATGGCCAGCTCGTCACCGTGCACAACAAGGAAAACGGTGATGAACGCCTGGGCGGCATCGGCAACAAGCTCTCCCACATCCTGCAGGAGCGCACCGGCATCGAAACCCGCTACTGCGTGCTCGGCCACACCCAGCGCGGCGGTTCCCCCTGCGCTTTCGACCGCATCCTCGGCGTGCGTTTCGGTGTAGAAGCAGTCAAACTCATCGAAAACAAGGACTTCGGCAAGACCGTAGTGCTCAATGGTCTCAACATCGACAATGTGCCCATTGAAGAAGCCGTAGCCCACCACCGATTTGTGAACCCCGATAGCCAGATTATCAGTACAGCGCGTGACCTGGGTGTCATCTTCGGCGACCGCTCACCAGAAGAAATGCACCGCGACCGTAAGCAGGTCTGCACCAAGGAAGCCAAGGCCTCCCGCAAATGCTGCAAATCCAAGTCGGCTCATTCTAAATGAATAAAGCTCTCACATATCTGTGTGCGTTAGGAGCCGTGGTCAGCAGCATGCTTTCCTCGTGCTCACACCAGGAAATTCTCACCCCGGAGAAAACCACCCCCAGCTATGTTGCGCTGGAGGTCAACTCCGGGCGCGTCCTCTATTCCTCCAACTCCAACATCAAACGCCCCATCGGCATGTTGACCAACCTGGCCACAGCCGTGGTGGTGATGGACTGGGTAAAGGCTTATAACGTGGACATGAACCGCCTCATCACCGTGCCGGCAGGCGCGGTGGCATGGCAGCGCACCAACCTGCTCCGTCTCCGTCCGGGGGACAGCATCTCCGTGCGCGACGCTCTGTATTCCGCCCTCATGTGGGATGACAGCGCCTGCGCCACCACCCTGGCATATGCCTGCGGCAGCTGCCTCAGCACAGCCAACCCGGAGGGCGCATTCATCGCGCAGATGAACAACCTCGCCCGCAAACTGGGCATGACCACCACCGTGTTCAAAGGAACCAACGGAGCCGTCATCACCCAGTCCTCCGCGCGCGACATGGCACTGCTGGGCATGTATGCCATTAATGATACTGATTTAATGGCCATCACTGCCCAGACCGGCTGCATCGTCACCGTTCACACTCCCGCCGGCACACGCCGCCAGACCATCCGCAACAACAACAAGCTGCTCAGCGGTTCCGGTCATGTGGACGGGCTCAAAGTCGGTCAATCCCGCAGCGCTGGCAGCTGCCTTATGGTTACAGCGCGCCGGGCCTCGGTTAAGCGCGTGAATCCCGCTACCGGCAAAGAAGCTACCTTTGCCCAGCGTCTGCTGGTTGTCATGCTCGGCATGCCCTCCTCCAATACCCGCTACAAGGAAGCCGCCCGCTTCCTGCGCGACGGCTGGAACGCATGGGACGCCTGGTTACCCACTAACGATTATCTGGATAGAACAAAATTCATCATACTCCCCGAATAAAATCATATGAACATTGGTATTCTCAACGCCGGCGGCGACTGCCCCGGTCTCAACGCCGTGATTGAAGGAGCCGTGGGTGCGGCCTCTGCCCGCGGGTGGACCGTCTACGGCTTCTACGATGGCTTTGAAGGCCTGCTCTCCACGCCCGAAAACGAGCGCTGGCGCATCCTTACCCCCGAAAATTGCCTCAACATCCGCTCCACCGGCGGCACCATCCTCGGCACGGTGAACAAAGGCAACTTCACCGTGAAGAGCGGTGTGGGCGGCCGCATGCAGATTGCCGAAGATGTGCTCGCCCGCAGCAAGGCCACCGTGGAACGTCTCGGTCTCTCGGCCCTCATCGTGGTGGGTGGCGACGGCTCCCAGACCATCGGTCAGGAGCTGCGTCAGATCGGTCTCCCCATTGTGGGCGTGCCCAAAACCATCGATAACGACCTGGGTGCAACCGACTACACCTTCGGCTTCTGGACCGCCGTTTCCGTGGTCAGCAAGCAGCTTGACCGCCTGCGCACCACGGCCTATTCCCACCAGCGCATCATGGTGGTGGAAGCCATGGGCCGCCACGCCGGCTGGATTGCCCTCTACGGTGGTATCTCCGGTGGTGCAGACATCATCCTCATCCCCGAAATCCCCTTCACCCTGGAAGATGTGGTGCGCAAGGTGGAGCTCACCAAGGCACTTGGTCAGCGCGAAATCATCATCGTGGTAAGCGAAGGCGCCACCATCGGCGGCAAACTCCTCACGCTGGATGAAGAGACCAAAGGCGAGGTGCGCCTCGGCGGCATTGCCGCATTCCTCTCCACCAAGCTCGAAACCATCACCGGCATCGAAACCCGCTACTGCGTACTGGGCCACACCCAGCGCGGCGGCTCCCCCATTCCCTTCGACCGCGTGCTCGGTGTACGCTGCGGTGCCAAGGCCATCGACCTCATCGAGGATGGCAAATTCGGCGAAACCGTTGCCCTGCACCGCACCGATATGGTCTCCATGCCCATTGAGGAAGCCGTGCGCACCCTGCACCTGGTGGACAGCAAGAGCCAGCTCATTGAGGCAGCCCGCGAAATCGGCATCTCCTTCGGCGATGCCTGGGACGCCGGCATGGTCTGATGCCTCCACACACACCTTCATTCCCGGCCGCCGCAGGTTTCCACCCGCGGCGGTCGTTTTTCGTGTTATAAAACTTGCATTTTCAGCGCAAGGCAACTATAATGCCGCACCCGATTCTTATGAAGACATACACCGATATTCACACCGGTCTTACCACTACCCAGGTAAAGGAAAGCCGCCAGCAGCATGGCAGCAATGAAATGACCCCGCCCAGCCGTGACCCGTGGTGGGTAGAGCTCGCCCGCAAGTTTGCCGACCCGCTCATCGTCATTCTTCTGGCAGCCGCCGTTATTTCCTTCATCCCCGTACTCCTTTCTCCCGGCGAACACAGCCCCATTGAAAGCATCGGCATTCTCTGCGCCGTGCTGCTTGCCACCACTGTGGGCTTTGTGAACGAATACCGCGCCAACAAGGAATTCGACATCCTCAACAAGGTGAACGATGTCACCCCCGTGCGTGTGCTGCGTGACGGCAAACACACCATGGTGCCCAAGAATGAACTCGTGGTGGGCGATATCGTCACCCTTGAAACCGGTGTGGAAGTCCCCGCCGACGGTGTGGTGCTCGAATCCTCTTCCCTGCGCATCAACCAGTCCTCCCTCACCGGCGAATCCGAACCCGTGCTCAAGCAACCCGGAGAAGGAGAGGAAACACTCCCCGGGGCCTACCCGCGCAACGTAGTGCTCCGCAGCACCCTCGTGACCGATGGACACGGTGTCATCTGCATCACCAAAGTGGGCGACCACACCGAAATCGGCAAGGTTGCCGAAGCCGCCACCAAGGAAACCGGTGCAAAATCCCCGCTCAACCTGCAGCTGGAGGGGCTCTCCCAGGCTATCAACGTGCTGGGCACCTCCATTGCCATGCTCCTCTTCATCTCCCTCGTGGCGCACGATGCCCTGCTGGGCAAATTCGTGCTCACCACCAGCCAGTGGTACTTCTTTGCCGCCCTTATCGCAGGCATTGCCGCTGCCACCCTTAAAATCTGGTATCCCGTGCTGCGCGATCTGCTCAGCTACATGAAAGTGCGCATCCCCTCCCCCGCCTGGGTGAAACAGAGCGGCTTCGGAGCCTGGGGCAAGTGCCTCATCACCGGTGCTCTCATCTTCGGAATCTCCCTGGGTGGCCTCATCTACAGCGGCATCCTGCCCTCAGAGCCGACCACCTGGATGCCCCAGGCCGCTGCAGATAAAATCCTCACCTACTTTATGATTGCCATCACGCTCATCGTGGTTTCCGTGCCGGAAGGCCTGCCCATGAGCGTGACCCTCAGCCTTGCCTACAGCATGCGCAAAATGGCGAAGCAGAACAACCTCGTGCGCGAAATGGACGCCTGCGAAACCATCGGCGCCGCCACCGTCGTCTGCTCCGATAAGACCGGCACCCTCACCATGAACCTCATGACCGTGCGCGAAGCCAACTTCCCCGGCGTGAACGAACAAGGAGCCGCCGCCCCCATCTTCCCCCTGCTCACCGAAGCCGTGGCAGCCAACTCCACCGCTGACCTCGATGAAGAAGGCAAGGTACTCGGCAACGTGACCGAGGGCGCCATGCTCATGTACCTGAACGGCAAAGGCGTCTCCTACGCTGATGCCCGCAGCAAGTTCAGCGTCATCTCCCAGCTGCCCTTCCATACCCAGAACAAATTCATGGCCACCTGCGGCAAAT
Source organism: uncultured Akkermansia sp. (assembly GCA_904501915.1). GTDB lineage: Bacteria > Verrucomicrobiota > Verrucomicrobiia > Verrucomicrobiales > Akkermansiaceae > Akkermansia. The sequence goes on from CAJGCV010000009.1 coordinate 26,024, forward strand.
CTGCCGTGATCGGCAAGGAGGTCATTTACCTGAAGGGGGCCCCCGAGGTGGTGCTCTCCAAGTGCTCCACAGCCTATGCCGGCGAGCTCACCGATGCCGCCCGCGAGGAAGTGCTCACCATCATCCGCACCGCCCAGCGCAAAGCCATGCGCGTGCTCGGGCTGGCATACAAGGAAGGCTCTGCCGATTCCGCAGAGGGAGTCAAGGAAGCATGCACCGGCCTCACCTGGCTGGGCTGCTTCGTCATCCAGGACCCTGTGCGCCCGGATGTGCCCGCCGCTGTGGCCTCCTGCCACAAAGCCGGCGTGGGCATCAAGATTGTCACCGGCGACAACTTCGAGACCGCCTGCCAGATTGGCCGCGAAATCGGACTGCTGCCGGAAGGTGAGCTGCCCCAGGGCGCTGTACTCACCGGCGACCAGTTCGGCCAGCTTACCGAGCAGCAGCTGCTCGACGGCGTGAATGACCTCCGCGTGCTCTCCCGCGCCAAGCCCATGGACAAGCTGCGCCTGGTGAACGCCCTGCAGGAGAAAGGCCACGTCGTTGCCGTCACCGGCGACGGCACCAACGATGCCCCCGCCCTCAACCACGCCGACGTAGGCCTCTCCATGGGCATCACCGGCACCTCCGTAGCCAAGGAAGCCTCCGATATCATCCTGCTGGATGACTCCTTCGCCTCCATCATCCGCGCCATCAAGTGGGGACGCTCCCTCTACCGCAACATCCAGAAGTTCATCGTCTTCCAGCTCACCGTGAACGTCGCTGCCTGCGGTATTGCCGCCCTCGGGCCCTTCATTGGCTGTGAGCTTCCCCTCACCGTCACGCAGATGCTCTGGGTCAACCTCATCATGGACACCTTCGCCGCCCTGGCCCTCGCCTCCGAACCGCCCAGCGACGATGTGATGGAGCAGAAACCGCGCAACAAGTTCGCCTTCATCATCACCCCCACCATGTGGCGCTGGATTCTCTGCCTCGGCATCGGCTTCATCATTGCCCTGGTGAGCTATGTGAAGTGCATGCCCTCTCAGGAAACTGAGCCGGAAGCCTTCCGCCACTCCGTCACCCTGCTCTTCACCGGCTTCGTGATGCTGCAATTCTGGAACCTGTTCAACGCCCGCGTATACGGCACCAACAACAGCTTCGTGAACGGCATCTTCACCAACCGCAGCTTCCTCTTCATCCTCGCCGTCATCCTCTTCGGCCAGGTACTGGCAACCCAGTTCGGTGGAGACATCTTCCGCACCGTGCCCCTCACGCTCTGCGAATGGCTCACCATCGCCGCCGTGACCTGCCCGGTTCTTATCATCGGCGAAATCGTGCGAGCCATCGGTCGCGCCCGCGCCAAGTAAATAAACAACCGCACCCCGCCTCCATCCCTACCAGGGTGGAGGCGGATTTCGTTTCCGGCTTCCTGCAGAAAATGAACACACAACTCTCCTGGGCCGAGCGGCTCGCCCTGCGAGTCGAGCAAAAACTCCCTCTCAACTACATCGGCTGGCTGGTCATCTACGGCATTGCCCTGCTGGCGCTACTGCCACCCCTGATATCCCTCGGGGTGGGCACCGGGTGGTCAGTCTTCGACTACGCCACCGTGGGATTCTATGCCGCAAAACCCTTCTCAGCTGAAATCACACTGCTTATCAACCTGTTCTGCACCCTGCTGGGCTGGTTCTTCTGCAGCTGGAGTATCCTGCTCTGCCGCTGTCTCCGCAGCCACTGGCGCGGCGCGGCATACGCAGCCCCCTGCCCGCTGTGGATTTCCGGCTGCATTCTGCTGGCCCAGCTGGCCCTGCTGGGGGTAGCGCTCTGTCTCCTTACCACAGCAGATGACTTCTTCTGGTCACTCCTGCCATTGATTTTCATCGCGCTACTTGCCAGCCTCCGCCGCCGCATCGGCCAATCCGAAACGACCTCCCCACCCCGTTTGTAACTGTATTTTTCATCAAAACCACCGGGCTGAGCCCTCAGCACCCGCTCACAACGCATAGCGGGAGATAAGACCGCGGCTGCCGCACTTCGTGCAGCCCTCGCGGTGAATCACCTCTCCGCGACCGCCACAGCTGGAACAAGGAACCGATTTATACCCCGTATGCGTTGTATAGCCACGCGTATTCGGATCATTCGGGTCACAGCCCGGATACCAATTATCCGTTGTGTACGTATACGACACCGTCACTGAGCCATCCAGGCAATTCTTGCAATCCACCCAGTATTCAGCCGTATAGCCATCCTTGCACCAGGGACAATCCACCGGAGGGGCTACCGGCTGCGCCACCATAATACCACCCAGCTCCTGGTACAGCGGCAACTGTCCGGCCTCCTGCGCTATAAACTGGAAACTGTTCTCATGCAAAGGGGTATTGACATTCATCCCAGCCTTACGCACAAGGAAGCGGGCCTTGTCTGCCTCACCGTTCTGAATGGCGGCAATCAGCATATTCGTATCACCGTACGCCCCATTCTGCACCAGGAAATCCGCCTCATCGAGGTTGTTTTTATTGAGTGCAGAACGCAGATGCGAATCATCGGGTTTAACACCCATATTCATAAACCGCTGCGCGTAATCGCGCATGTTGTTCTGGAGTACAAAGCCCAGGTCCTCGCGGTCGGGATACACCCCGGATGCCAGCAATTTGTCCGTTACAGTCAGATTCCCCGACTGCAAGGAATGCGACAAGCAGCGCTTCAGGAATGCGCGGTCATGCACCCTGCCGGAACACGCCATGGCATAGCAGATTTCGCTCTGGCGGGCATCCCAGCTCTTCCACCCCCTGGCAAGTTCCACGGGCGATACGGAGCCATAATTCGCCGTCAATTCCGTAAGTGATTCCGGGCCGACCAATTCTTCATAGCCCCAGGCATACAGGCCAAGCGTACCGATAGTAAGCACAACGCCGGCTACATCTCCCGCTATTGCAACAGGCAGGGTAGGCAGTTTCCATAACCAGTTCTCCGGCTTTGTCTCGTGCGGATCCGCCCCCGCGGCCAGCTGCGCCTTCACCGCATGCACATTATTCTCCTTCACCGCAGTATATAATGGCGCCTGACAAGCTGCCAGAGACAGGCACAACGCAGCACAAATCATTCCTTGTTTCAGTTTCATAAGTAAACGGGTGGTAATATGGAGAGATATCGGCTAATCCTCTTGTCCAGAAGAGCTCAGGTGTATGAATCCTTTATATCACCAGTTCTTCTCAGGTGTCAACTTCAAATCCCACATTGTACGGCAAAAGCACACGTGTCCCAAAGATTTGGGACACGTGGATTTACGATTTTTGGATTTACGATTTACGATTGGAAAGTTAGCGGCTTACGCCGATATGCCCACAAGCGAATGCTTACTGCCGATGGTGGGGCAGGTTATACTCCGGCGCGATTTTTCACGCAGAACACTACGCCTTTATGTCGTTTAAGGCTATTTTCCCATAAAAACAACGAGAGCCTGTCTGCGACAGACTCTAACAGGAGTTAAGATATCTCTTTTGGTACGCCATATCAAGTCAGAAGTTCATTTGAAGACTGTAGTCTGCAAAAAAATGAACTACCCCCGCTGCAAGCATGTTCTTGCAGCGGGGGGAATAGACAGGAGTGTGCTTTTACAATCAGAACCGGTAGCTGGCGCCCACGTTCATGTTGTGCTCCTGGCTGTCATCAGCCATGTCGAAGCTGTAGTTGCCGTGCAGGTTCAAGCGGTCGTTCAGTTCGTACACGGTGCCCACGCTCACGCGGCCACCCAGGCGGCCGGGATTGGTGCCGGAATAGCTGACACCGTTGGCAGATGTGGTAGGGTTGTGGCGCATGGCATCATTGTAGACGCTGGCTTCACCATATACTGTGGTTTTGCTGGTGGCCTTGCAGGAGAGCCCCACACCTGCCTCTGTGCGGAGATTTTGCATGGAGCTGATCTGGACTGCACCGGCAGTAGCATCCTCTGCGGCAAAGTATTGCACGCCGGCAAACACGGAGCCGGTGGTCTTTTCGCTCATCTGGCGCAGGTAGGATGCGCGGGCATCCAGCTGCATGTTCTTCTGCTCCCATTCGCCGTTGATGGCGGCTGTTTCAGACGTGGTGTTGCCCACAGCTGCGCTCCAGTCGATGACGATGTTGCTCTTCTGCCCGACCTTCCACGAGGCGGCGCGGCCATACAACGCAAAGTGCTCGGTCTCTTGGTCAATCCTGGAGAGGCCAAAGGGAGTCACCTTGCCCCAGTCGTAGCCCATGGCGGCACCCAGGGTGCGGCCTGTCACAAAGCGCTGCTCGGCACCAATGGCTCCGCCAAAGATGCTGTAATCAGCCCCAATGCCGCCAATGCGGGAGCTCTGCCCGTAGACACGACCCCAGGCGATGGTCTGACCACCGGGAATGAGACCACCCTTGCCGTCTGCCACGCCGGGAAGAACGACGGCGTTGCTGCGGCCACCCCACAGGGTAGATACAAAGGCCTGAGAGCTCTTGAAGGCCCCCCAGTTACCCGCCAGGGTATTCTGGAGGTCTTCAGCTACCACGAACAGGTAAAGAATGCTGTCAATCCATTTCAAATCATTGAAGCTCACGGTGTGCTGTCCTGTGGCGGTTGCAGCGCGGCGGTTGTAGGTGGTGCCGGTGGTCACGTTGTTGATGGTCACGTTTTCCTCTGTCCATTTGGTGGTATCGACGTTGCCGTTGGTGGCGTCAATCAACATGTAGCGACCGCTGGCGAGGCCTTTGCTGACATTGAAATTCAGGGTAATGGGACCGTCGATGGTGACGTTTCCGATTGTTGTGCAGAGGGCACCGTTGATGTTGTCTTCGGACAGGGTGAAGGTGTGTGTGCGGATGTTGAAAAGATTCCAGTTTGCGGAGGTGATGTTCAGTTTGGCACCTTCAGACATCACAATTTCTCCCAGAGTGGAGGTGTTGTCAATGTTCAGCGTAGAATCTTTTGCTATCACGACCTGATCAAAGCCATAGGCCCAGTATGCATTGCCATTGTATGCTTTTTCTTCAGTGCCAACATACAAGGTGCGCGTGCCATCAATCAGATTGGCATCACCACCATAGATGTAGCCGGTCACGGTGCCACCGAGAAGGTAGACGCTTGTGTCCCCTGTGATATGGCCGCTGTTGGCTGCATAGATGTTCTGGACAGAGCCGCCATTGAGCGTCACAGACACATTGCCATCAATTTCGCCCATCGTACAACCGGTAGCCGTGCCGTTTACGGTTCCCCCGTTGATGGTAACGGATACATCACCGGTGACATTGCCGCCATAAGTGCCATGTACATTGCTCACCGAGCCATCATTGATGGTGATGGAAGAACCTCCTTTAATGGTGCCGCCACAGATGCCGTAAACTGTTCCTACGCTGCCATTATTGATGGTGACGGAAGAGTCTCCTTTAACGGTGCCCCCATAGGTGCCGTAGACTGTTCCTACGCTGCCATTATTGATGGTGACGGAAGAGTCTCCTTTAACGGTGCCCCCATAGGTGTTTACCAGCATAGAGACATTACCATTCTCGATGGTTGTGGTAGCATTTTGTGCTGTGCCGGCAAGCATACAGTAAAGATTTGTGGCCGTGGCATTCTTGACGGTAACACCGACATCTCCGGAGACCATACCGCCATTGTTGGCGTATAAATTAGTGACGGTGCCACCTTCCACATTCACCTTGACTGCGCCATTAACAGAATCGCTGCCGGTGGAGCCGTTGATTGTTCTGATGGTGGCGTTCTCCTTGACGTTGATGGAAATATTACCTATTTTATTGTATTTTTGAAGGAACTCTTCCGTGATGGGCTCCCCTTCTTGGGCCATGAGATTACCGCCTCGCACTTCGTCGATGTCGGCATTACCCCCCACGTTGATGGTGATAGCATCAATATCTGCAGAGTCAATGTAATTATTCTTGTTGCTGGTGCAGAGGTGATTGCCACCGAGAAGCATTGCTACTGTGCCACCTGTGATGGTCATCTGTACTGTGCCATCGACAGGATTGCTGTGATACGTATTGGCAGAAAGTGTTCCCGTGATAGTGCCCCCTGTCATTTCGATGGTAACATCGCGCAGCTGAGTGTGGTTAAACACTGTATTACCATCCGCCGTGGGAACGTATGTACCACCGGAATTGAGGGCCTTATCGCCCCCCCAATTTTTACAGTTGAATCATAGGTGCCATCTCCATTGGCGGTGTGTGTATAATCGATACCATCGGCTTGGATTTCGGCATAGCTGTTGGCACAGATGAGGGAGGCCAGCAAAGCGGCACAGAGTACTTTGGGGAGTCTTACTTTCATGCTGTTGTATTGTTTGCAGAAAAGGATAGATAATGAAGAGACGAGCTATAAACGGAAAACAACGTGTTAATAGCATACATGTTATATTTTGTAAAGCCTTTTGTGTAAGGAAACACGCAGCACACATGGTACCCAACGATTGTGCCCTTAAATGGAGATTTGTCGCGCAGAATGCGCGACAACGGATTTCAAATTTTAACATTTCAAATCATTGCCATCCCATAGAGGCACGATAACGAGCCGCTATAGTGCATGATTGCTGGATGTATGGATGATTTTCTTTGAAAAAAGGTTTAGGAATTAGGGGTGGAAGAATCTCTCGGCGGTTCCTGCTGTCCCATACCTGCTAACAATAAGATTTACTGAGCGTTTCGCCCAGAGTGCCCCTTTCATCAAGGTGCAGAAGTGTCTGAAATCTCGCTTCCAATTGCTCAGAAAGGCCATGATTCGCATCAGCAAATAGGTGAGCAACGCGCTCCATATCTGCCATTCTATGGCGTTACGGCTAAAAATCTTTGGGACACATGTGGGCAAAAGCAGAAACGCTCAGCAGCGGTCATTACCATTGCTGAGCGTTTTAGTTTATCGGGCAAGCGGGATTCTACCCGCCCCCTGCGGTCCTTCGGACTTCCCGCCGGGCGGTATCCCGGCGGCGCAGGGTCGGCTCATGCCACTGGCA
>CAJGCV010000010.1 GCA_904501915.1 uncultured Akkermansia sp.
AGAAGCAGGACGACCAGCAGAAGCAGGATGACCAGCAGAAGCAGGATGACCAGCAGAAGCAGGACGACCAGCAGAAGCAGGATGACCAGCAGAAACAGGACGACCAGCAGAAACAAGGAGCCCGGCCGCAGGAACAACAGGCACAGCCCAGCGAGGAAGAACGCGGCAGACAATATGCTGCAGCCGTGCTCCGCCGCCATCTTGATGAGGAAGAAGGTTCCCCCATCCCTCACACCAATGCCCCGGTACGCCCGCCCGACAAAGATTACTAAACACCCAACCTGACATTTCATGAAAAACATTATTGCCACTTTCTGCACCCTTATCTGCCTGCTGAGCAGGCTGTCTCTGGCTGAAATTGTGCCGGTCTGGTCAGTGGACGTAGCCATTCCCGGAGAAAAAGTGGTGCTGTACCTGGTGGATACAGAAATCGGAGAAGACTCCTTCCGCATCAAGCAGCACCCCACCGTAAAAAATGCTTCTGTAGAGCTCATGCAGCACTACGCAGGAGCCAACCCCACGGATCCGAACCGTGCGGCTATGGAAATTTACCCTTTGCAGCTTATCCCGGATGCCCCTGGCGAAGTGCAAATCTCAGCGCTGGAAGTACAATACAACTCCGGACGCACAGAATCCATCGCGGTACCGGCACTCCCCGTGGCCTCCCCCAGCAGCATCCGCTGGATGAAAGCGCCAGTCACCTTCGGCGCACTCTGGTACACTAATATCAAAGAGGGCTATGCACACCAGCCCGTCAAGACGGCGTTAAAGCTCCTGCTCCCCGGGGGCATTGATACGGTAGGGACCCCTCAGCTCAATTCCGTGGATGTGCGCGTAGGCAATTTTCAGCCCACCCTGCAGGGCGTGCTTGCCATGGTTCACAACCAGGCCATTGGTACAACCACAGCCTACGCCAAGGGGCAGACCTGGCGCACAGTGGATTTCACCGGCTCTCTCACCCCCTTCAGAGAAGGCAATTCAGATGTTGCCGGCAAAATCATTCTGGAACAGCGCCAGGGATTCTTCTCCGTTTCACGAGCAGAGGGAGAATTGCCTATTCTCACCGTTGAGGCGCTTCCCCTGCCCCCTGGTGCTCCCGCTAATTTTGCCGATATGGTAGGCGAGTATTCCATTACGGCAACGACAGCGGCCAAATCACTGGCTATGCATGAGGCGGTGGAAGTGGAAATCACCGTCAGGGGCACTGGTAACCTCGAGCAACTCGAATGCCCCAGCCCGGAAGAAGCAACAGATTGGAAACTCGTACCGGCCACGCGAAAACCCATTGTCGGACCCAACGGAGAAACCCTCGGCATGGTGTTTAGTCAGCTCATGCGTCCTTCGGCAGAAGTTCCGGGCATACCCTCATTCTCATTTGCATACTTTGACCCGGAAACCATGCAGTACCGCCAGGCAGCCACTGCTCCCATACCGCTGGAATGGCGCGAAACAGAAACTACCGGAAGCGGTATGCAGCATATGCCCGCCGCAGAGCCACCGCCCGCCGGCACCGTGCCGGTGGCTGAAATGACAGACATCTACGGCTACATGCCACGCGCTATGTACGGAGTCAGTGTTGACTTACCCTACTGGCTGTGGTATCTGCTCTATCTGCCTGCGCTCATCATTCTGGCGGCAGTAGTGTTCAACGCACTTCGCCGTAAAATGGCAGCCGGTGCCGCAGGCCGGGCTCGTGAACGAGAGCTCTCCCGCCTGGCCGCCCTGCACGATGGGCTCAGCTTCCTGAAAGGCGTAGGTGCCTACATTGAAACCCATGTTGAGACTGGTAGCATGACACCCGAACTACAGCAGATTCTCGACAAGCGCGATGAAGAAGCCTTCCGCCCGGATGCGCGCACCTCCATCTCTCCGGAAGAACGCAGCAAGATGATGCGCGCCCTGCGCAGCATTGCAGGTAAAGCCCTGTTACTTCTGCTTTGTCTGGCATCGCTCAGCGAAGGCGGCGAAGCGCCCGGCAACATGACCGCCCGTGAGGACTACCTGGGCGGACAATACAGCAAAGCACTCACACAGCTGGAAAACGAAGCCGGATACCCCGAAGCGCTCAAACAGTACAATATGGGCAACTGCTACTACCGCCTTGGCAAACCCGGCAAGGCTGCTCTTTGTTATGCCCGCGCACTGCAGGAAGACAGCGGGCTTGCAGAAGCTCGCGCCAATCTGCAATTCATCCAGCGCAAAGAGGGTGCTCTGCTCCCCTCCGGCTCTGTAACGGATGACGTCTTCACGCTGATAACACCGAACCAGCTTCACGCAGCCACTATCGTAAGCACTGCTTTACTGGCCTTGTGTATAGCGCTGCTCATAGCCCGCCGGGGTGAGCAGAAACCCTGGCTCCAGACCTGCACTGCAGTAGCAGCGCTGGCAACCCTGCTCTGCGCAGCAGACTGGGGCTACTACACCACACGTCAGACTCCGGATTTATCTTCCCTTGCACCTGCAGACATAGCCTATGTACTCAACGCGACAGAACTGCGAAGCTCTGCAGAAGCCAAGGGTGCCAGCATCATGAAACTGACACCCTCCACCCCGCTGCATCTGCTGGCCACGCGTGGCAGCTGGAGCTATGTGGAAACCTTCACCGGTGTGCGTGGCTGGATTCAGGCAGAAGCAGCAGCCCCCCTTGTCGAAGGCGGCGTACCGCTGCAGCCCATCATCATCCGTTTCAACTGATTACCCAGGACATGAAGCTCCGACTCTTATTCCTGCTGGTCGCATGCGCGATTCCTGCCGCCTCGCTCGCCCAGGAGCGACACCCGCAGTACGACGCAGCAACAGTGAATAGTGAGCAACCTGCCGATGCAGGAGTCAACCTTACGTTATACAGCTGCAACGACACCAGGCTCACCATTCAGAAATCTGCCCCGGCTGGTGCGCCCGCAGATGAGATACAACTGAACGGCTGGCGCGGCGAGCGATGCAGCCATCAACTGGCAGTACACCCGGACAAAGATGTCAGGCAACTGACTGTATCCTGCTCAGGCCTGAGCAATGGCAGCTGCACCATTCCCGCCCGTGTCTCATTCATCCGCTACACGAAGGCTCATGGAATCCCCACAGCAGATATCATCGGGCAGGAACAATGCTGCAATTCACCGGTCAACGTGCACCGAGGCATCTGGTTGCAGGTGGATATTCCGCAGAATGCCCAACCCGGCACATATAACGGGATGATAACTGTTACGGCTGAGAACGGTAAGCCTGTGCAGCAGAAAATAGCACTCTCAGTGACAGGGGAAACCCTGCCCAGCCCGGACAAATGGCAGTTTCACCTCGATTTGTGGCAACACCCGCAGGCCGTGGCCCGCTGGCACGACGTTGAGCCCTGGTCACCTGAGCACTTTTCCCTGCTGCGGCCGCTCATGAAACGCCTGGCTGACGCCGGGCAGAAATGCATCACCTGCACCATTCTGGACGAAGCCTGGAATGCGCAGACTTATGACTGGTTCCCCGGTCTGGTGCACTGGATACGCAGCAAGGATGGCCAGATGCGTTATGATTACTCAGCATTAGATGCCTGGGTAAGCTTCATGCACGATGAGATAGGCATACGCGGACAAATCAGTTGCTACACCATGATTCCATGGCATCTGAGCGTAAAGTACCTCGACGAAGCAACCGGGCATTATAAGACGCTGAAAGCTGTTCCCGGCACAAAGGAATATGAGGTCCTCTGGGCACCATTCCTCAGAGATTTCCACCAGCATATGAAAGAAAAAGGCTGGGCTGAAAAAACCTGCATTGCCATTGATGAGAGACCGGATGCCTACGTACGAGCAGCCATGAAGCTCGTGCAGGAAAATGCACCCACATTCCGCATAGCCTCGGCTGTGGACAAGCCTTCCGCCCTGACGCGCGATGTATACAACATTTCACCAGTTATCACGCACGCGGGCTCCGCATTGGGTGACCTGCTCAAGGAACGCAGGGATGCAGGTAAGATTACTACCTTCTATGTGTGTCTCCACCCGTCCAAGCCAAACACATTTACATACTCTGAACCTGCGCAGGCGGAATGGCTTGGCTTCTTCGCAGCTGCGAATCATCTGGACGGGTTCCTGCGCTGGGCATACAATTCCTGGAATCGCAATCCCTTTGAAAGCACAGATTTTGTACACTGGCCCTCAGGTGACTGTTTCCTGATATACCCGGGAAATCGCAGTTCTATCCGCTTTGAACGCTTACGTGACGGCATTGAACAGTACGAGAAAATCAGTCAGCTGCGCAGCCGTGCTGCAGAATCCCCCAGGGCGGCAGAAATCATTGCGTCCATGGATGCCCGGCTGTCCGAAATATTCACGGTTGAACGCAGTAAGGGTAACGAGCATACGGCAGATATCCGCAAGGCGCAACACATCATGGAAGACACTCTGAACCAACTCAATTCAGAGGATTAACGCCACTTCTGCCCCCCCTTTTTCTCTTCGCTGCGTGCGCATCATGTCACGCAGCGTTTTTTTTCTTGCCAGGGCTCATCGTGCTGTGATACAGTGCAACGGTTAATTATTCTGAATTTTCATGAAACTCAAAACAGTTCTCCTCTCCCTTCTCGCAGCCACCGGTATAGCCTGTGCCGGCAATGAATCGGTCTGCGATTATACTCCCGGAAAATTCTTCTACAACAGCATGATTCCCGGAGATGATATTCCGGAGTTCAAAAAGCAGCTTTTCGAAAAATTCGGCACCTCATTTGCAGCTGAGGTCGGCATTGGTTTCTGGGCCATTGATAACCAGGCCGTCGGGTACAACTCTGACAACTATATTGCGAAGTTCTGGTCACACATCGACCAGCGCCTCATCAAGGACGACGAGCACGGCGGCACCTGGCTGCGTGCAGATTTCATGGGCAGCTGGGGGCTTGATGATGAGACAGCCAACGTCGACAGCTTCTTTGACGGCGGCTTCGGCTCTGCCACCTGGCACAACACCGACCTGTTCGGCCCACGCGACTTCTATCTGCTCAACCTCACGCTCAAGCAGTATTTTGACAATAAGCGGGGCTGCTTCAGTGGCGGTATCATCTGGATGAGCCAGTACTTTGACCGCATCGGCCATGCCCGCTTTGCAAATGATGCATTCGAAAAATCCCCCGTGCTGCCGCTGGTCTGGCAAGCTCCCGGTGCAGTCATTCAGTATGAGTTCAATGAAGACAACTATGGCACGCTCGCCTTCATCGGTACAGGAGTTCCCGGTGGGCAGAATCCGTACAACTTTGAGAACACCATAGGCTATGCCATCGTGGGTGAATGGGGGCATGAATTTGCCAATGACAAGGGCATCTGGCGCGTTGCGCCCTTCTTCACCTGCGAGGAAGCGGCCCACCACTCTGGCCGTAACATGGACCGCAACGCATACGGTATCATGACCGGCGTGGAATACCAGCTCAATGACATCGCCAAGGTATACGGGCGTCTGGCTTGTGCCAGCAGCAACTACATACGCTGTCGCCAGGAAGCCATGGTAGGCACAACGCTGCGCATCGTCCCCTCCCGCCCCAATGATTACCTGGGTGTCGGATTCGGCATCTACAAAGGTAATGACGAAACCCGCAAGCTGGAAAACTCATACGAAAAGGTACTGGAGTTCACCTACAACGTACAGCTTGGCAAGAACTTTACCATCGCGCCATACTACCAGGTGTACTTCACCCCGGCCTATCGCGACGTGAGCACCGTCAGCGCCACGGGTATCCAGGCGCACTACTCATTCTAAGGCAAGCCCGCATTTTCATTCAGGAAACCGCGACCAGCTGGTCGCGGTTTCCTGCTTTACAGGCAGCGGTGTCCCAAAGTTTGTACAGAGAACCCGATAAAGTCCGAATTTAGCGAGGTGAAAGAACACTAGCCGGGGCTGATTTTCCGCTCGCCTGAGGCTCGCGCAAAGTCCAGTTTAGCTAGCAGAATGAGTCAGCAAATCTGAAACAGACACTCCGGTTGTTCTCTGACGCGCTTTACACTTGCAGCAGGCAAGTCAGGGTGCTAGATTAGAATCAATGAACAGGAAGAGCATACTCGTGGCGGAGGACGATGCCGCCATACGCCGCGTACTGGCGGATTCGCTGACAGGCGCAGGCTATGAGGTGCGCACTGCGCCGAATGGCAGGATTGCGCTGGAGCTGCTGCTATCCACCCCGGTTGACTTAGCGCTTATGGATGTCAACATGCCGGAAATTGACGGTTTCAAACTGCTGCGCATGGTGCAAAAGGAAAGTCCGGGCACACCCTGCATCATCCTGACCGCCTGCGGTGATGAACAAGACCGGGTGAAGGGCCTGCAACTGGGAGCAGATGACTATGTGGTCAAACCTTTCAGCATTGCTGAGTTGCTGGCGCGCGTTGCGGCCGTGCTCCGCCGCGCACCGGGACGCCAGCTGGCAGCCGCCCAGGTACTGGACTTTCCGGGCGGTTCTCTGGACGGCGAAACACGCCGAGCCCAGTTCAACGATGGCACTCCGATTCCGCTCACAGAAAAGGAATTCGAGTTATTCCGCTATTTTCTCACCCACCCGGGGCGGGTCATTCCGCAGGAAGAACTGCTGCTGCGGGTATGGGGCAGCCGGAATAAAGCCGCCCAGACCCGGACCGTCGCCGTCACACTCACGCGACTGCGCGAAAAACTCGGCAAAGAAGCATCCTCATCCATTGAAACCATCCGCGGCCGCGGATACCGCTGGAACGAATCATGAACAAAAAACTCACCTGCATCATCATTTTTTTCACGCTGCTCACACTCAGTGCAGCAGCATGGCTGGTCTATGAAGCCGCCACGCTCGATGCCCGGCTTCTGCAGATAGACAAAGAAGCCCAGCAAAAGCGGCTGGTAGAACTTTCGCTGCCCCGCATACAGGCAGAAATCAAGCGTCTGCTGGGACAGGAGCGCGAAAAACTCGGTTACGCCCCCCCCATCGGACTGCTGGTATACGACCCGCCAGTAGAAAACAAGCCTGACTATGTGCGCGGCTACTTTCTTTACACTCCGGCAGGGCTGCAAGTTCCAGAGGGGCAGGAAGACATAGCGGCAGAAATCGAAGGCAAACCCGCCATCATCGATACCATTCGCCGCAAAGCATTCAATCCGGCAGCCCCGGTGTATGACCACACCAAGACAACGCACCAGACCATTGACCGCAATACGCAGCTGCCCGTATTCGGCGTTTATGAAGCCGAGGATACGGACTTCACCAACCCCATGGAAATGAAAGGCTCTCCTGGTCCTTTTTACTCATGGTACTATATTGATGACATGGTATACATGCGCAACATTCCCACCACGCATGGATACGCAGCAGAAGGCATGCTGCTCAACGCAGACAAGCTGGCAGAGCACCTGATGCCTTTTGTGGAACCGGCGCTGAAAGGTGCCTCCATTTCGCTTTGCAGGAAGAATGAAGCAGCCAATCTTTCCCCCCTGCCCATGGTGTTGCGCCCCGGAAATGATGTAGACGTGCCCGACACCGCTGCGCGCCGGAATGCCATGCGGGGCACTCTGGCTTCTGCCTGTCTGGTAACGCTGCTGGCGGTGGGCATCTTATTCGGTCTGCTTTTCTTCTATGCGCGCATGGAGCGCCGCCGGTCAGATTTTGTATCAGCCGTCACGCATGAACTGCGCACGCCGCTGACCAGCTTCTCACTCATGACTGAAATGCTGAAGGACAAGCTTGTGCCGGCAGAAAAATTAGATGAATACCATGAGACTCTGCACCAGGAAAGCCAGCGTCTGGGGCACCTGGTCGAGAATGTGCTTGCGTTTGCCAGGTTGACACGAGGCAAGCTGCGCGGACGAGCCGACAAAGGAACATGCCCCGAACTCATCAACCGGGCTTTGGAAAAAGTTGAGTTCCGCCTCAAGGAAGCAGGATTCCGGCTTTCAGTCAAACACGACAGCCGCACCGAGCTGCTCACGCTCCATACAGACATCATCTCACTGGAGCAGATTTTCACCAACCTGGCGGACAATGCCATTAAATACGCCGCTACAGCAGAGCACCCCGCCATCACCATTTCCACCATGCGCGGGCATGATTCGCTGAGTATCCGCTTTGCGGACAATGGGCCGGGCATCCCGGCCAAGCTGCAGCGCGGCATCTTCCGCCCCTTCTCCCGCTCCGCCAGGGATGTAGAGGGTCGCAAGCCGGGAGTCGGGCTGGGGCTTGCCCTGTCCCGCGATGTAGCGCGCAGCATCGGCGGCAACCTGATTCTGGAAAAAAGTGACGACAAGGGCACGGCTTTTACTCTGACCCTTCCCCTGAGTTAAGCTCGTGCCACAAAAAGGCCCCGCCGGAATCGGCGGGGCTTTTTTGTCATCTTGCGGCTGGCAATCTTACAGCTTCTTCCAGGGAAGAGCAGCCAGAAGCTTGTCAAACCCGAGGCCAGTACCGGAGGGCACGGGGAACTCAGGAGTAATATTCATGCCCAGTTCCTCAGAGAAAGCATTGGCGCGGTATACATGGTGCGTCACAAGACCACACAGAGGCACATCTTCCGCAGGCTTGCCAGTGTAGAACACAGCAGCATTATACGCAGCCCAGCACTGCCCCAACGGGTGATCCATGTATGTGGTAAACACCGGCAGACCGGTGGTGCTCTGGTGGCGGGCAGGCTTCACGATACGCATCATCGGCTTGCTGGTGCGTTCGGGGATGAAAGATTCGTTCTGTACCGGCATATCATATGCCAGCGGCATACCGGCATCCTGCAGGCTCTGCCAGGCATTCACATCATAATAGCAGGGGTCTTCCACAAAATCGATACGCTGGCGCATAGCCTCCGGCAGCATATCCCAGAACTGCAGAGCTTCCTCAGGGCTGAGCGTGCAGTTGAAATCCACACGCCACTTCCAATCCGGCACCATGGCAGCCAGATTCACCAGGCGTTCCACCGTGGCTGCAAGTTTGGGAATCACCTTGATTTTACCCACGCGGAAACCGCGCTGGTGCAGGTTATATACCTGAGAAGGAGTAGCACTTACGGTGAGCGTTGCGTAGCTGCGGGGAACACTAAGGCCATCAAAGAGGCTCACCCCCCTGGCGCGGGCGTCGCCATCCAGCTCAATGCACTTGAGTGCACGGGCTCCCAGACGCATGGGGTTACCCTCGCGCAAGGCGTCCAGTTCATACTCCAGAGGAGAATCGCCCAGCTCCGGCCATGCCTGCAGGCAGGCATAACCGCCGTTGTCACCACGCAGCAGGACGCCTTCGCGCGGCTGCGCTGCGGCACGGGCGCTCATGGCACCCACGGGATATAGAGTGTACGGAGTATAGTGCATGCCCCTATTTAAGCACTTTAGCGGCGTTTGTCACGCTCATTTTGCGCATACTGCCACTATTTCTGGCATATGAGAGTTTGAAGCTTGATTTCCCTGAGAGTGACCAGTAAAATGAGGCTCGTATGAAGACATGTCTGGGCAGTCTCTTGTTGGTACCTGTGATTCTGGCACTCGTGGTGTCAGTCATCTACCACACCTCGGTCAATTCGGAACTGCAGTTTGAGCAGCGTGACACCAATGCCCAATACATTAACACAGCCCGCTCCTACCGCCCACAGATCAAGGAACCGGAAAAACCAGCCCCTGCACCTGCAGCAGATAAGCCCTCAACCGCTCCTGCCGGTGCCGTCCCCGGACTGGTGGATGACGATGTGGCTGAAGAGGTCTGACCATGAGCATCTCTCCCATACAGAAACCTGTTATCGGCTACACGCTGGGTGACCAGGCTGGCATTGGCCCGGAAATCATACGCAAGGCACTGCAGGCACTTGCCGGCGAGCAAGCCGAGTTCCGCCCCATGGGGGCCACTATTGATGCCACCCCGGGGCAACCATCAAGAGAAACAGCCCTGGCTGCGTTTGAACACCTGGAAGCCGCCGCAGCAGCATTGAAAGAGGGCAGCATTGACGCCGTTGTCACTGCTCCCGTGTGCAAGGAAAACCTCCACAGCGTAGGCTTCCATTTTCCGGGGCAGACCGAATTCTTTGCCGACCGCCTGAGTATGCAGAATTATGCCATGTGCCTCACCGGGCAGCGGCTCACCGTGGCATTAGGCACCATTCACACCGCGTTGGCAGATGTCCCCAGACTGCTGACAACCGCAGAGCTGGTGCGCATCGGCTCGCTTCTGGCAGATTTTGTGCGCCGGAGTGGCAAAGCGGAACCACGCATTGCGGTTGCTGGTCTCAATCCCCATAACGGGGAAAACGGAGCATTCGGCAATGAGGAACAAAGCATTATTTCCCCAGCTGTGGCAGAACTCCGGACCTCCCTGCCCTGGGCGCAGATTTCCGGACCTTGCGTGCCAGACTGCGTGTACCGTGATGCCGCGCTCGGGCTGTACGATGCCGTCCTTGCGCCCTACCATGACCAGGCGCTTATTCCATTAAAGCTCATAGACTTTGATAACGCCGTCAATGTCACACTAGGACTACCTCGCTACCGCACCAGTCCTGACCATGGCACGGCATTCGGCATCGCGGGCAAGAATGTGGCCAACCCGGCCAGCACCATCCGCGCATTCAGACTCGCTCTTGCCTGCGCCAAAAAGAATTAATGCAGGGCAAAAAAATCAGGAAAAGCTAATTATTTGTGTCCGCTTTTTCTGTGTGTCATCTGTTTGTCATAGAAAGTTGACACAATTCCGCAGGGCATGCTTCAGCATCACAGCCAAAATAACGGGAATCCCGTACCAGCAGCGCAAATCCGGCACATCAGGGGGTCGCGCGCGTACGCGCGTTACAATCATTTTCAGGGCATTTTATCACTTTCTGCAGAAAAAAGACGCAGCAGGGGCGGAGCCCCCACCTGCCCACCGGGACAAAACACTTGCCAAGGCGCAGCCTGTGTGGTAGTATCGCCACCACGTCGCCCCAACGGTTCGGCGAACACTCAGAGTCACGTATCATCTTCCACCTATTTTTCATGAATAACATTTTCCAGAAGGCAATCTCCCTGGCTGCTCTGACTTTGGCAGTCATCACCGGAATGCCCGAGGCACAGGCCGCATACAACCCCGGCATTTCCAGCCGTGGGTTCATACCGCCTGCACCGCCCCGACGTTCCGCCATGCCGGATCGCAGCCTCCCCAACCTGGGGCGCGATAAACACGGATTCCCGTTCTACCACCCCCGCCAGCTCAACCGCGTCGTGCGCACCACAGCATACACGCATTCTGAGAGCGACCACATCGGCTATGGGCCTAAGAATGCTATTGGCACCTACCTTAAATACGGGGAACGTGTGCGCAGCGCAGCTGCAGACTGGTCTGTATACCCTCTTGGCACAAAGTTCAAGATTAAGGGTGAGCCCTATACGTATGTGGTAGACGACTACGGCAGCGCCCTTGTCGGCACGGCTACGATTGATATCTACCAACCCAATAAATCACTCATGAAGCAGTGGGGGCGCCGTGTAGTGGAAATCGAGGTGATTGAGTGGGGGTCCTCCCGCCTGAGCATGGAAAAGCTTGTAGACCGCCGCGGTTTCATTCACTGCCGCCAGATGTATGCCGCCCTGCTGGAGCAAAGCCGCCACCGCAACACAGCCAAGACCACCAGAAAGAACTGGCTGCAGCGCATACTTGACTAAAAGAGGCAAACAGATTTCAAAAAACCGGGCTTGTCTATTCAGACAAGCCCGGTTTTTTTCATTTTTCCAGTTCTGTTTTAATGAACGGAGCCGTGGGTGATTTGGCGCGAGAGAGCTGGCGGACAGTTCCCTGGGCTGCAATCATGCCACCGGCAGCACCTGCACCGGGGCCGATATCAATAACGTAATCGGCCTCACAGATGAGCTCCAGATTATGCTCAATAACCACTACGGTATTCCCCATTTCCACCAGGCGGCGGAGGACCTGGACGAGGAGACGCACATCGTGCGGGTGGAGGCCGATGGTGGGTTCTTCAATAATGTAGAGGTCCTGCGGCAGGGCTTTACCCTTGCGGATGGCGTTGAGCGCAGCGCGGCGGCCCTTGATGAGCTCGGCCACCAGCTTGATGCGCTGCGCCTCACCGCCGGAGAGCGTGTTGCTGGCCTGCCCCAGGGTAAGATACCCCAGCCCGGTATCGCACAGCAGACGCAGCGGGTCTGCCAGGCGGGGCTGGCTGGCAAAGAACTCTGCGGCTTCCTCCATATCCATGTTGAGCACCTCGGCGATATTCTTCCCCTTATAGCGCACCTGAAGCGTGCGGGAATTATAGCGGGCACCGCGGCAGGTCTCGCAGGGCACCGTGCATGGTGGCAGAAAGTCCATTTCCTGGCGCTGGTAGCCCGTGCCCTTGCAAGCTTCGCAATGCCCGGCAGAGGTGTTGAATGAGAAGCGGTTTGCCTCAAACCCCAGGCGGCGGGCATCTGCACTCTGTGCAAAAAGCGCGCGGATTTCATTGAAGATACCGATGTAGGTGGCAGGAGTGCTGCGCGGTGTCTTGCCGATGGGCGACTGGTCCACCTGATAGAGCGCCCGCACCGAATCCAGCCCGCGGGAGCATTTCCAGGCAGCTCGTTCTTCCTTGCTGATGCTGCCGCCCAGTACCTCGCGCACCGCGGGGCCGAGCGTACCGGTGATAAGCGAGGTTTTGCCGGCGCCGCTGGGACCAGTCACCACCGTGAAACGCGCGCGCGGGATTCGCAAGGTCACATTCCTGAGATTATGCAGGCAGCAACCCTCCACCTCCAGCCACTCGGCATCCTTGAGCGGCAGATATTTGCCGCAATAGGGATGTTTTTCACGGCTGAGTAACGCACGCCCGGTTACAGAGAGCGGATTATGCTCTACCTCATCAAAGCTTCCCTGAGCCATAATCTCACCGCCATGCACACCGGCTGCCGGGCCTAAATCGATGATATGGTCAGCCGCACGCATGGTATCTTCATCGTGTTCCACCACCAGCAGGGTGTTGCCGCGCTGTTTCAAATCTGCCAGCGTATGCAGCAATCGCTCATTGTCCTGCGGGTGCAAGCCAATGGTAGGTTCATCCAGCACGTAGAGTACCCCGCGCAGCTCCGAGCCCAGCTGCGCCGCCAGGCGGATGCGCTGCGTCTCACCGCCGGAAAGCGTGGTAGCAGCGCGGTCGAGCGAGAGGTATCCCAGCCCCACGCGCTGCAGGAATCGCAGGCGCGGCGCAATCTCTGCTATCACATTGCGGGCAATCTCTGCATCACGACCGGCAAACTGCCAGCTTTCCACCACCGGCAGTGCAGCATCTGCCGCCAGAGCTCCAATCTCTGCAATATTTTTGCCAAAGAGCGTTACCCCCAGGGCAAAGGGATTCAGGCGCGAGCCCCGGCAAACCGGGCAAAGGACACTTTCTTCTTCCCTGGCGGCAGCTTTTTCCACCTCACGGTCGTATTTGAGCTCCACCTCCAGCTGGCTGAGCTTATCTTCCGGCTTGGCACCGGCTTTCACCTTACCCACACGCCCATGCCCCATGCAATGAGGGCACCAGCCGCGCGGCGAGTTGAACGAGAAGGTGGAAGGCTCAGGCTCAGCAAAGGATTCACCGCAGGAAGGGCACGTAAGGCGCGTGCCGATAAGCTGCTCCTGCCCGTTTTTCAGCAGGCGTATAAACCCATCACCCATTTCCAGCGCACGGGATACCGTTTCCATAATGCCGGAGTAGTCGGCTTCCTGCCCATTCACAGAAATGCGGTTGCCATGCACACAGATTTCGGCCAGCACCACATCCACATCGTGGTTTGAATAGCGGTCCAGCGGAGTGAAAGAGTCCGGTGTCACCAGCACACCGTCCGCCCGCAGATAGGGGTATTTTTTCTTCTGCGCCCAGCGCGCGAGGTCGGCATAATGCCCCTTGCGGTTGCGCACCACCGGTGCCGCAATCATGAGGCTGGCCGGACGGGCGGCAATTTCCTGCTGCACGAGCTCCTGGATTTCTGCCGGGGAACGCCGACCCACCGGCACCCGGCATTTCGGGCAATGCGGCTGCCCCAGCTTGGCATAGAGCAAACGCAGGAACTGCCAGATTTCCGTAACCGTGCCCACGGTGGACTTACAACCGCCACGCGAGCGGTTCTGCTCAATGGCAACCGTGGGAGGCAGGCCGGTCAGGCGGTCAATATCCGGTGTTTCCATCTGCTCGGTGAACTGGCGGGCATAGGGACTCATCACATCCATGAAACGCTTCTGGCCCTCGGCAAAGATAATGTCAAAGGCCAGCGTGCTCTTGCCACTGCCGGAGAGTCCGGTCACCACAGTCATGGCATCGCGGGGAATATCCACATCGATATTCTTGAGCTGGTGGTGGCGGGCGCCACGCAGGGCAATCACCCCCTCCGGCACGCTGGAATCGTGCGCCTCCGCCGCCATGAGCGGCAGCGCATCGTACTCCATCTGCAGCGCACCTGCCAGGAAATGAGCCGTATATCCGGCTCCGCAAGCGGCCACTTGCTCGGGAGTACCCTCCGCCACCAGCAAACCGCCACCGGTGCCTCCCTCCGGTCCCAGGTCAATCACGTGGTCGGCGCATTTGATAAGCTCCATGTTGTGCTCGATGACCAGGAGCGTATTCCCCTGCTCCACCAGGCGGTCAAACACACGCAGCAGCACCTCCAGATCCCGGAAATGCAGCCCCGTGCCGGGTTCATCGAGTATCAGCAGGCGACCTTTACCCTGTTTTTCCGAGGTGAGGGTATCTACCAGAATGTGCGCGAGCTTCAGGCGCTGGTTCTCACCGCCGGAAAGCGTATTGAGCGGCTGCCCGAGCCCCAGATGCCCCAGGCCTACATCCACCAGCACCTGCAGACGTGCTGCAATGCGGCGAGCACGCGCGTTGTGCTCATGCGCAAAGAGGCGCTGGGCGGCAGTAATATCCAGCGCAAGCATTTCGGCCATGTTATAGCCCAGCAGGGTGATGGAAAGCGCCTGTTCGGTATAGCGCGAGCCATGGCAGAGAGCACAGGGGACAAAAATATCCGAAAGGAACTGCATTTCCACCTTTTCCTGCCCCAGACCGCCGCAGCGCGGGCAGCGGCCCTCACCGCTGTTGAATGAAAAATACCCGGGTTTGAGGCCGCGGGCCTGTGCCGCAGGTTCTGCCACAAAAAGCGCGCGGATATCCTCGAACACACCTATATACACCGCCGGCGTACTGCGCGGCGTGCGCACAATCGGACTCTGGTCCACCAGCACCACTTCCTCCACAGCATCCAGCCCGGTTATCCGGCGCACCTGAACCACGTCCTCATCATCCAGTTCATCAGGGTGCTGTGAGCCATACAACACCTGGCAGGCCAGTGTGCTCTTACCGCTGCCGGAAACACCGGTCAGGCAGTTGTACACCCCCAGCGGAATCTCTACACTGAAATCATGCAGGTTGTGGCACTCCGCCCCTTCGATGCGAATACACCCTTTGCCCTTACGGCGGCGTGGCGGCACTGGAATGCTGCATCTGCCGCTCAGGTATTGCCCGGTGAGTGACCTGGCATCGCGCAGGATGCCGTGCGGCTCACCGGCATACACCAGTTCACCACCGGTCGTTCCACTACCGGGGCCCATATCCACCAGGTAATCAGCCGCGCGCATCACCGCTTCCTCATGCTCTACCACCACCAGTGTGTTGCCTCGCTGGGATAACCGGCGCATGGCGGATATCAGCCGCGCCGTATCACGCGCATGCAGACCGACAGTCGGTTCATCCAGCACAAAAAGCGTTTCCGTCAGTGCTGCGCCCAGGCACGTGGTCAGGCTCACACGCTCAATTTCACCACCGGAAAGCGAGCGTGTCAACCGGCTGGCTGCCAGATAACCCAGCCCGACCTCACACAGATACGCCACACGGCTGCGGAATTCCTTGACCGCCTGCTCCAGCGAACGGTCTGCACCGGTATGCCCCAGCACATGCTCATCCAGCCAGGGCAGAAGTTCATCCATGGGCAAGGCCTGCACCTGAGGCACGGTGAGCCCACCTATGGTGAAGGCCAGCGCCTCCGGGCGAAGGCGACCACCGTGGCATTCCGGGCACACGCTGTACACGCGGTAGAATGACAGGAACACACGCACGCTCATCTTGTGCGCATGTTTCTCCATATCATCAAATATCCCCTTGTAACCATACCAGAGTCCGCGGTCATACGCCTCCCACACATCCAGCTCGCCCGCCTCACCATAGAACACCCAGTCGCGTTCCTCCTGCGTGAGTTCATTCCAAGGCACATCCATGCGCACTGCATGACTACGCTTATTCGCCCGCACCAAATCCTTGTAACAGGCCGAAAGCGTGGCGGAGGAAAGCATTTTCAACGCACCGTCCGCAATGGTTTTATCCGGTATGATACCTTTGTGATAATCGTAGGTGATGCTGCGGCCGTAGCCCTTACAGGCCGGGCATGCCCCCAGGGGAGAATTGCCACTGAACAAACCGGGGCGAGGCTCCTGCAGCGGATACCAGTCGCTGCGGTACTGCCGCGGTTCACCCCACTCCCCCGCCGTTCCCTGGCGCGATACAAACGCCACATCCTGCCCGAGGTGCAACGCAGTTTCCAACGCCTCCATAAGGCGTGCACGGGATTCCTGCTGCAGTTTCACACGGTCCTGCACCACGAGCCAGCGTTCCATGCCCAGCGCGTCCTCTGTTGCTTCAGAAAGACGCAGCACCTTGCTACCCGCCAGTACGCGCAAATACCCCTGCGCTTCCAGCGCCTGCCGCATCTCATCAAACGAGCCCACTGGCCGCACCGCAAAACACACCAGCGCAGATGCACCATCATGCGCCGATATCAATTCATCCGCCGCACCCTGGGGCGTTGCAGGCCTCACCACATTGCCTGCACTGTCACGGCCTTCAGCCAGACGCGAGAAAATGAGCTTCAGGTACTCATTCATCCCCGTCATCGTGCCCACGGTACTGCGCGAATTCTTCACCGAGTTCCGCTGCCCCAGCGCTATGGCAGGCGGCACATTCTCCACCGCATCCACCGCGGGGCGGTCCATGCGGTCCATGAACTGGCGCACATAGGGAGAGAATGTCTCCACATAACGACGCTGCCCCTCGGCATACAAGGTACTCATCGCCAGTGATGTCTTGCCACTGCCGCTCGGTCCCGTCACCACCGTGATGCCGCCCAGCGGAATATCCACATCCACTCCTTTCAGGTTGTGCTCCCGCGCCCCCCGAATGCGAATCGTTTGCTCCCCGGACTTATCTTTCATGGAATTATTCTAAAATAAAAACTTCTCCCGCACAAGCCTTTTCTGCGTACGCGAGCCGGGATAAATGCACAGCTTTGAAAATCGTGCAAGTCACGTTATGCAGAATGACATCAGCAAATATGAACCAGCCCGGAGAGGCTCATCTTAAGTCACACCAGAGGGCACGGTGGTCAGACGCTTTGGATGCTGCAGGGCAATCAACAATACTGCCCTGCCCACGCATGCGTTCGCGAAGAACCGGATTCACGAAAATCTGGTCGTATATGCAGTATTGTTTACCGCGTTTGAAATAGAGGGTCCATTCCTCACCGCGCGAATCCTCGGGAGAGAGGCGGCGCATGCCGGCATCAGATGAAATACCCTGCTGGATAATCTGCGGGGCAGCATCGGCAGGGGAATCATTCCAATCGCCGAAGACAAGCAGCGGCAGACCTTTCTGATGCCGGGCAATGTACTGAATATGTTGCGCCAGGGTATATGCTTCCTGCGTGCGCTGGGCGGTGGCCGCATTTTCATTATCAGACACACGGGATTTGAGATGAGCCCCGATGATGCGGAAGAGGCGGGCATCATCCAGGCGGATTGTTACATCCAGAATGCCACGCAGCATCTTGCGGCGTTTCTGCTGGTGCAGCTTCACGTTTTCCTGAGAATGATCCTGCACAATGGGGTGGACCGACAACACAGCAAGCGCACGGTCCTCGCCCTGACGCGGCAAAACCCGGAAATAGGGGTATTCCAGTCCGCGCACCGCAAGGCGTTCCCGCAAATCCTTGAGAGCCACCGGCCCGCCGATTTCCACCAGCCCCACAATTTCAGGACGGGCGGAGGCAATGACATCCGCCACAGCTTCCCGGGCATCCTTAGCTTTGGGTTTCAGGACATAGCGTGAGCGGTACGCCTCACCCTCCACAAAATAGTTCTGCACGTTGTGCATGAGGAACCGCACAGGCTTGCCGGGCTTGGGAATGGCGGCAATATCCACCTGTTTCTGCAGCGGCGCGGTATGCGCCACCTCGGCAGAGAGGGTGGCCGAGCCCAGGGTGGGCACATATTCTTCCTGCTGCACGGGCGGAGCAGCCCCCAGCCAGCGCAAAATGGTATCGTCCCCCCCGAAACGCTCCACCAGCAACCCGGCAACCAGTAAAACCAGGAACACCAGAAGCGCATCCTTGCGCGGTAATCTGCGGCGTTTTGCCATGGCGCAATGCTTACCTGTATCCTTCAGCCAACCATTCTGCCACCTGCGGGGCTGCATATGTGAGAATCATATCTGCACCGGCGCGGCGAATGGAAAGAAGCGCCTCCAGCATGCATTGCTTCTCATCCAGCCATCCGGATGCGGCGGCCGCCTTGAGCATCAGATACTCACCGCTCACGTGGTATGCCGCAATCGGCAAAGTGGTGGCACGGCGCATCTCCGCTATCACATCAAGATACAGCGTGGCGGGCTTCACCATCAGAAAATCTGCGCCCTCGGCGGCATCCAGCGCAGCTTCACGCAACGCCTCACGCACATTGGCAGGGTCCATCTGGTATGTCTTCTTGTCTCCGAATTTCGGCGCACTCCCCAGAGCCCCACGGAACGGGCCATAAAAAGCAGATGCATATTTGGCAGTGTAACTCATGAGGGAAACGCCGGTAAAGCCCTCGGCATCCAGCGCGGCTCGCAAGGCGGCTATGCGACCATCCATCATATCACTGGGTGAAATGATATCAGCCCCGGCGCGGGCGTGGCACAAGGCCTGGCGGCATAGCGCCTCCACGGTCTCATCATTCAGAATCTCATATGAGCCGTCCTCGTATTCCCGCACAATACCGTCCTGCCCGTATGTATTGAAGGGGTCGAGCGCCACATCTGTCATCACGCAAAGTTCCGGCACCGCAGCCTTGATGGCGCGGATAGCACGCGGCACCACACCATCCGGATTCCACGCTTCTGAGCCTGCTGCATCTTTCTTCTCCTCCGGCACCACGGCGAACAAATCCACACAGGGAATCCCCAACTCATACAGACGCTTGCATTCTCCCACAATGCCCGCCACACTCCAGCGCGTGCATCCGGGCAGCGATTCGATGGGGGTATCCGCCTCACCTTCCTGCACAAACATGGGGTATATCAGATTAGCAGCAGAGAGTGTGGTCTCGCGCATGAGACCACGCACGGCGGCAGATTTGCGATTGCGGCGGGGACGGCTGGGCAGGTTCATCATAACGCCACCCAGAGTACCACTTTTTACTTCCATTGTAAAGATTAGCCTTAACTTCATCATACTGCCGGGAGCATCATTCGGTGATTGACATGCGAAAAACGAAAAGGTAGTATGTGAAAAAGCACTGACACACATGAGAACGCTAATCTTCACCACCATGCTGGCAGCGGGAACCGCAGCCATGGCCGATATATCACTGGGCAACGGAATTCCGGCTGCAGCCCCCGCACAGGAGACACAGGCAGCCGTGCCGGCACAGACCTACATTGACATGGCGCGGGATGTCTTCAGCGCGGTAAAGGAACTGACAGAAGTATTGAGCAGCATCAAAGACCAGGCCAGCGCAGACGCGGCAGCTCCACAGCTGATAGAACTTACAGCCCGCATGAAAGAACTGCAGAAGAAAGCAGAAGTGCTGCCCCGCCCCAGTGCCGAGGTAGAGACGCAGGTCCGCGCTGCATTCGACATGCAGGAAGTGCAGCAGATTGCCGCCAGATTCATGGATGCATTCATCAACATAGGCATGAACAATGGCTATGGTTCAGAAGCCCTTATGAATGCCCTCCATCCCGTGCTCAACGCCATGCCCGGCCAGCAGGAATAATCCCCGCGCCATCGGCGCATATCCCTACCCCGCGCCCCTCACAGGGGCACTTTTCAAATGCATCACCGCCCTGGCGGGTGCAATGTCACTTCCCGAGCTCGCGGAGTTTTGCCTGAATGCCGCGCAGGAAGACAGTCTCGAGCGAATTACGGGCGGGGCGGCAGTCCTGCCAGGCATCACCCGCGAGGTCGCGCATCTGCTCCAGCAGCCCGGTGCTGGGGTTTCTGAGGGTAATTTCGCAGTGGCGGTCATCGCGGGTAAGCTCATCCATGGTCCCCTCGGCAATGAGGCAGCCCTGGTAAAGCACGCCCACGCGGTCGCAGATTTCCTGCACCTGCTCCAGCAGGTGTGAGCACAGGAATACCGTAACGCCCTGATGCTTGATATTCAGTATAATATCCCGAATGGTACGCGAGCCGATGGGGTCAACACCGGCAGTGGGCTCATCCAGCACGAGCAGGCGCGGCTTCTGCACCAGAGCCTGAGCCAGACCGATGCGCTGCAGCATCCCCTTGGAGTATCCGCGCAAGCGACGGTCTTTCGCTTCAGTAAGCCCCACCAGCTCCAGCAGCTCGCGGGTGCGTTCCTGCAGAGCGGCACCGCGCAGGCCGCACAAGCGGCCGTAGAAACGCACCGTTTCCTCACCGGTCAGGAACTTGTAAAAATACGGATTTTCGGGCAGGAAGCCGATTTCGCGGCGATTGGCAGTGGCCGTGGCGGGCAGCCCGAACACGCTGCACGAACCGGCGTCCGGCGCCAGCAGCCCCACAAGCATCTTCATCACCGTGCTTTTTCCGCTGCCATTGGGGCCGATGAGCCCGTACACTCCTCCCTCGGGAATGCTCAGGCTCACCCCTTTCACGGCGTACACGCCCCCCTTGCCCCAGTGGCCAGGGAAGCTCTTGTGTACATCGGTTATGGAAACGGCATCCATTATTACTTGGCCAGAGCCATGAGACGCAGCATATTCTTGCCCATCTCAATACCCTTTTCAAAGATTTCCACACGCATATTCTCATTGGGCGAGTGGATGCGGGCATCCGGCAGGTCGAGCCCCAGGAAGAGCGCATCCTTGCCCAGCACCTTGGACACCTCGGCAATAATCGGGATAGAACCACCCTCGCGCACCAGCACCGGCTTGTTGCCGAAAGTCATTTCCTGCGCACGCTGAGCCGCCAGACCATAGGCGGAATTCGGGTCGCTCAGGTAGGCTTCGCCCGTGTGCTGGGCGGTGAACTTCATGCGCACGCTGGGCGGACACACCTTCTTGAAATGAGCCTCCACCTTCTTCATGACCTCCCCGGGAACCTGGCCGGGCACCAGGCGGCAGCTCATTTTGGCAATCGCGTGGGTGGGGATGACCGTCTTGGAGCCCTCGCCCTCGTAGCCGCCGGAAATGCCGTTCAGCTCAAACGTGGGGCGGGCATACACACACTCAGCACCGGTATAGCCCTTTTCCGTGCGCAGCTCCGGCACGCCGGTAAGCTCGGCCAGCTCGGCATTGCTCATGCCGGGCACGCGCTTCCAGCTCTCCTTCTCCCAGTCCTGAATCTCCATCACGCCGTCGTAAAAGCCCTCAATGCTCACATGGTTATCCGCATCGTGCGTGGTGGCAATCATCTCGCACAGCGTGGTGATGGGGTTGGCCACCGCCCCGCCGAAAATACCGGAGTGCAGGTCCATGGCCGGTGCAGAAACCTCCAGCTCAAAGCAGCAGAGCCCCTTCAGACCGTAGGAGAACGAGGGAATGTCCACCGCCGCCATGCCCGTGTCGCTCACGATGATGACATCGCAGGCCAGCAGTTCCCTGGCATCCGGGCGCTTCATGAAGGCATACAGGCTCTCCGAGCCGCGCTCCTCCTCGCCCTCCAGCAGGTAAATCACATTCAACGGCAGCGCTCCATCCTCGGCAATCACCTCCTGTGCGGCCAGAATCATGGCCATAATCTCCCCCTTGTCATCGGAAGCGCCGCGGGCATAAATGCGGCCATCGCGAATCTCCGGTTTGAACGGGTCGCTTTTCCACTCGCTGATGGGATCCACCGGCATTACATCGTAGTGCCCGTAAATCAACACCGTGGGCGCACCCTCCACCTTCGGGCTGTGCGCCACCACAATCGGGTGAATATCCGTCAGGTATTTCCTGGCAGAAAAGCCGATGCTGCCCAGCTTCTCCACCAGGTAATCCGCGCAGCGCTCCACATCACCCGCGTGCTCCGCCTGGGCAGAAACACTCGGAATGCTCAAAAAGGCAAAAAGGTCATCAATCCGGGACATGCCATCATTATACCCCGCACCTCCCGCAGTGCAAGCACAAAGCAGGACATCCCGGATAATCCCGGGACTTCATTCCCCATGCTCTTCAGAAGGCACTGCACACCCCATTTTGCTCATATGCCACCCTCATACCCAAAAGGATTTATATGCAAAGCTTCTACAGCATTGCTAATGCTCTTGCAATCAAAAAGCAGAAATTTGTTTAAAAAAGATGACCTTTTTACATAATTGACAGACTGACGAGGTCTGTCAATTTAAGTCGAAATTTTTCTAACTTATTTATATCGCTAGCATAAGGTTTTTGCAGCATTAGCAATGCTGTATATATTCACGGGTAGAAAACCACATCCGGCATTTTCTTTATACCCCCCCCCATGATTATCTCTCTTCGCGTTCACTCTTTTCGGCAGGTAGAAAGACATTTTTCCTTTTTTGTTCCAAGACATGCATAACATGAATCTGCTTTTACGCACTGTTTTCCTTCTGGGAATACTGTTAAGCTCTGTAACATTTAGCCAAACTTCACACGAACTGCGCAGACAAGCCAGACGTGGTGATGTGGTTTCGATGAGAAAACTGGGAAAACGCCTAATCGTGGGAGAAAACATCAGTAAGGATGTTGTAAACGGCGTTAAATTGATCAAGATGGCGGCAGATAAAGGCGACAGCGTTGCCCTTCTGATGCTGGGGGATTTGAGCAGGCAAGGCATCGGCATGCCTAAGAACTTAAAGATAGCACTGCAATATTACAAAAAGGCAGAAGAGGCAGGTAACGAAGCAGCCACCAAACGACTTGCCAAATATGGAGAGAAGGCAGAGACCAAGGAGCCAGACAACGACAAGGCCGGAAAAAACAGCAAAAAGAAAAAATCATCGAGCGAAAATCACACTGACATAAGCCTGGACACGCCGCAAGAAGATGTATCTTCCGCCGCTCTGAAACCGGAGAAAACAGAAACTAAGGATGAGACTTCCCCCTCCTCCGAAACGCCGGAGCCTGCCGAAATCGTCAATGTTGACGAAAATCTGTTAATAGCCGCAGAGTATGGTAATTATGAGGGAGTTAAAAATTATCTCCAGCAAAAAGCCAATATCAATCACAAAACAGACAAAAACGAAACAGCATTAACCCTGGCGGCAAAAAAGGGGTATGTGGAAATTGTCAAGTTACTGCTGGATTCCGGTGCCGATATCTCTTATGTGCGAAACGCACCCTGGTGCTATTCAAGCGTGGCTATCGCAAAACTTCTCGTTGCAGCTGGTGCAAATGTCAACTGGGAGACAACATATTCTCCTGTCCTGACTCCATGGTGCATAACAAAGAACAATCCGGAAATGGTGAAATTCTATATCGAACATGGAGCCGATTTTAACAAGGGGGTTGAACCCTCCGCCTTGGTTTGGTGTTTGCGCACAGTAACAAAAAACGAGGAAGAGAAACAGAACCAATTAGAATGTCTTCGACTGATGCTCGAAGCCGGGGCAAAGCCATCCACAGACGAATTAATGTTCGCAGCAGAACGCGGGCACACCGAAGCTGTGTCGATGTTTCTCAAAGCAGGAGCAGACCCCACATGTGTGGACAGCAAAGGATATTCAGCACTGCTCTATGCAGCCTTGAACGGACATGCTGAAACAGCCCATGTATTGCGTGAGGCTGTAAAGGTAAAGAAGTAAAACTAATTACCCACCCATTTTATCATATGAGTAAGTATTATGTCGGAACGCCGGATGGAACACGCGAAGGTCCATTCGATGAACAGGCAATCAACCAAAGAATTACCTCAGGCATATACAAACCCGGATGTCTGGTCTGGCAAAAAGGAATGAAGGAATGGGAGCCTATTGAATCTCATTTCCTCATGAAAATAGAGCCGGTCAGAAAAAAGAAAAGTAGTATAGGAATCAGCCTGCTTCTTCTTGTGTTGCTCTCCGCCGGCGGTGTAGGTGGATATAAATATTACCAACATTACGATGAGACGCATCTCTCGGAAGAGGAAGCCAGAAAAAAGCTCATGGAATGCAATATCTCGGCAAACAAGTACAATGAAGAGCTAATCTACCGAGCGGGGGATGGACGAGGGAAAGCCTCCATCGAAGCCATATTGCTAGTGGGCAATGTAACCCAGGAAGCAAAAGACCAAGCCATGCAAAGAGCTATGGAGCGGGGTTGGAAAGAGAACTGTGAAGTCTTATTAAAATACGGAGCATCTCTCAGCAAAGCCCTTGAAATAGCTTCAAGAAAACGTTTTCAACACCAGGACATCAAAAACATGCTGCGGGAAAAAACCTTTGAGAAGGCGAAGGGGGGAACGCTCGATGGTGATTCCGTTGTAGTTGCAACAGATAGGTTCGAAACAGAAGAATTCCAGAAGCTGATTGAAGCCGGAGTCGACGTTAATAGAGCAGCTTCCGAATCTGGAATAACTCCGCTCATGCAGGCTTGCATGGATTCTGACCATAAAGAAAAAGCGGCATATCTAATCCTAAAAGGAGCCGGTCTGAATATCCGAGACAAAAGCGGGCATACCGCCTTGTGGTATGCCTGCCGGGAATCGGCAGAAGGTGGCAATATGGGAGATCACATTAATTTGCTTATACAACATAAGGCTGACGTAAACGCCACCAACGACAAAGGAATCAGCTGCCTCATGGTTCTCCTCCAAGGCGCCGCAAGCGCTACAGAAGCGAGACTTAACCAACTGGAACTCCTCATTGCAGCTGGGGCAGATGTCAATGCTACCATCAAGGACGCAGAGCATGGCGACTGCGTACTATCAATAGCCAACAGAAACACAAAGGTCATGCAACTACTGGCAGAACACGGGGCTGTCAATACAACGGATGCCCGGCTTCACACATATGACCACCAGGAAAATAAAGCAGACGAATGAAGTAATATCATAATTTCGATAAACATGGCTGAGCAAGAGTGCAAAGCACCTGCAGGTTGTTC
Organism: uncultured Akkermansia sp.; assembly: GCA_904501915.1. Lineage (GTDB taxonomy): Bacteria > Verrucomicrobiota > Verrucomicrobiia > Verrucomicrobiales > Akkermansiaceae > Akkermansia. The sequence goes on from CAJGCV010000010.1 coordinate 25,221, forward strand.
ATGTTCTTCGCATTATCTTTCTATTAAGTCATAGAAAACCAACTTACGCAAACAATGAATCTATACTATGTAAGTATTAAGGGACAGCCAGTGGGACCAATTAATGAAGCAGAACTCCAGACTGAAGCCGCAGCAGGTCAATATGCCGCAGGAACTCTTATCTGGCGCGAGGGCATGACAGGCTGGGAACCCATCGAGCAGCATTTTAAGCTTCCTGCGGCTCCCCCTCCCCTGCCTGAGGATGAACCGCCTCCCCTTCCTACGCAGAAAACGGTGAATCTTGATGACCTTGGCAAGAAAATCAAGAACGCCGCCGAAAACATCAACAAATTCGGAAAAAACGTAGGTGACATAGCGGGTCAGGCTACCGGGCTCGAAAAGCTTGATGGTTTTTCATTTAAACAGTTTTGTAAAGAACTTTTCCGACATCACACCCTGGATGAGGTATTGGATTTATTCTGTTGTGGGACTCCCAGAACCACACCCGACCTGAAGGAAATAAATGCCTCATGGCCGGCACCGTGGATTTTCTCACGCATGCTGTGTTTCTTTCTCATCCTCTATGTTGGCTTCAACTACGCACTTGCGCAATGGCATAATCTCAACCTGATACCAGGACTGATCTTCATAGGTTGCTTTGCCATGCCATTTTGTGTATCCATCTTTTTCTTCGAGACGAATGTCAAACGAGATATGCCATTTTTTGAAATCATCAAATGTTTCTTACTGGGTGGCGTATTCTCTTTGTTTGCAGCCCTGCTCTTTTTTGAACACGGCTCTTTATTTTCTGGAGCATGGTGGGCTGCCTTCATGGAAGAACCAGCCAAGCTGCTGGTAGCCTTACTCATCGTAAGCCCCATGTATCGCAGGGGAAACGTGCTGCACGGCATGGCAGTCGGCTGCGCAGTCGGCGCAGGTTTTGCCGCATTTGAATCAGCGGGGTATGTATATCGATATCTGGGTATGTATACCGACTTGATCATGGCCTACGACTTGGGAGGCAGCGCAGATATCGTTATCTGGACAGCACATAAACACGGCATTACATTTAATATGCCCTATGAGCAGTTTGCCAACAATCCAGCAGGCAGTATCCGTCTCCTGCAGGAACAAGTAAACCCAGATACTGTTCTCATCACGAGGGCGATACTGACACCATTCTGCCATGTTGTATGGTCAGCCATCACTGTTGGTGCATTCTACCATGTCATGACTAAAAGAGCACAGGAACCCGGCAGAAAAACGTGGTGTATTGACCTCTCTGCGCTGGGCGATAAATTCTCTTTCGGGATGTATAAATTAGCAACCATTTTCACATTCCAGAAGGACGACTTGACTGACAACAAACTTAACATGTTTATTTTCTGCGATTATCGCTTCCTGTCCCTGTTCTTTTGTGCCATTGCCTTGCATGCAGTCTGGAACAGCCCGCTTCTTGAAGGATTAGGTATCTTTAAGCTCCTGGGAATTGGTATCGTCGGCTGGCTGATTGCCCTTCTGCTGCTACAAATTGGCATCCACCAGATCCGGAAAGAAAAAGAAGCCCTTCTCAACCAATCCGAAATCGAGGAAGAACCTGCTCGGGAATCATAAAAGAATTATTATATCTGATTCAGCTCAGTAGATTAACGCCTCCAGCACTCCTCTCCGTGGCCATTGATGATGCCGACGGCCTGGAGCCAGGAGCAGGCGGTGGTGGAGCCGAAGAAGCGCATGCCGCGGCGCTTCAGGTCGCGTGAGAGGGAATCGGAGAGCGGCGAAGTGGTGCGCAGGGTGTAGGGCTCGCGCACCACTTCGTTGTGGGTAAAGCCCCAGGCGTAGGCGGCAAAGCTGCCGTATTCGGCCTGGATTTGCAGGAAGATGCGGCTGTTGGCAATGGCGGCTTGTATCTTGCCGCGGTGGCGGATGATGCCGGGGTTCTGCAGCAGGGCGGCTACCTCGGCCTCACCAAAAGCGGCCACAGCGCGCGCATCAAAGCCGGCAAAGGCGGCGCGGAATGCCTCGCGCTTGTTGAGTACACATTCCCAGGAAAGCCCGGCCACAAACATCTCCAGCAGCAGCATCTCGTAGAGGTAGGCATCGCACCGCGAGGGACGCCCCCACTCCTCATCGTGATATTTCACATAGAGCGGGTTGCGCAGATTCACCCATTGACAGCGACAGGCAGGCATAATCGGATAGCAGTATTTAGCATGTACCGGGTCTGCTTTCAAGCGAAAAAACGAGAGGAGAAGTCGCTTCCACTTGTGTCCCAAAGGTTATGGGAAAACAGCCTTAAACGACATAAAGGCATAGTGTTCTGCATGAATGTGTTTTGGAGAACGTTTTGTGTCAGCAGTGATTGACAAGAAAAAGGAAGTACCATATCATGTTCAGAGCGCATCATACACGGGCTACGGAAACGTAAGCAGCGGATTCCGAGGCTTTGTGAGTTTCCGAGCGGCATTCCCTTCCATCCCGGTTTTACCCTATGATATATCTGGAAAGTTTCAGTATTCCCGACATTGTCGAGGAAGAACAGTTTCTCAACTCTAGTTCTCACAGATTCTGCACGCAGCAATACTACCCCTTCAAGGTATTCGATTCTCCCCTGCCCACGCTGCAGATGCAGAATATCACCATTCTGTACGGCGGCAACGGCTCCGGCAAAACCACGCTGCTCAACCTCATGGCAGAAAAGCTGAAACTGCCACGCAGCTCGCCATACAACCGCACCCCTCTCTTTGATGTATATGCCGAAATGTGCAGCATGGAGCTTGCGGGTCAGAGGTCCGGCTACCCGGAACCGCTTCCCTATGAGAGCCGCTTTATCGGCAGTGATGATGTGTTTGAGCATATCCTCAACCTGCGAGAGCAGAATGACGCGCTCCATCTGGCAGCCGAGCGCACAGCCCGCCAGTGGGCATCCGAAAATACTCAGCGTATGCGGCTCGACACCCGGGAACAGGGTGGGTTCGATGCGTTCCTGACCCACATGGAAGCCCGCCGCAGCACCCGCAGAAACTTCGTACGCCACCGCGTGCAGGAGGCCAGTCGCGAATACTCCAACGGGGAGAGCGCCTTCATTTATTTCACCGAGGCAATTGCCGAGCGCGGGCTTTACCTGCTCGATGAACCGGAAAACAGCCTGTCTCCGAATTTGCAACTCGATCTGGTCAGATTCCTTTCTTCCAGCGCGGTATGCGGGGCACAGCTGGTCATGGCCACTCACTCGCCTCTGCTTCTGAGCATTCCGGGCGCAAAAATCTACGACCTCGACCACCGCCCGGTTTCTGTACGCCCGTGGTACGAGCTCGAAAATGTGCGGCTGCTGCACGATTTCTTCTACCAGCACCACGATTTATTCTGATTCCGGAAAGAAAATCGCCGCAATGCCAGGCAGGCATTGCGGCAATCATTTGTAAAAAGCGCACTGGTTTACCGTGGAATAACCGTGATTTCGCCCCAGGTGCTTCGCTTGCCGGGGTCGTTACCATAAGTGATTTCCAGGCAGGGTTTCTTAAGATCTTTCTTCACGGTGAAAGTAATATCCTTCTCCGTGCCTGCAGACCAGGAAACCTCACACGGTTCATCATGCGAAGCAACGCACTTCTTGCCATCCATGAGGCGGAGACGCTTCACGATGATGCCGTCGCGACCGGTGGTAAGCTTGAAGTGAATCGCGTATGTACCAGGCTTGGTGATAGGCACGTCATGCATAAGCATGGGCTCCGGAACAGAAGGGATAATCTGGTCGCTCCAGCCCTGACCGTAGCGGTAGGTCTTCACCCAGTCACGCATAACGACGGGAGCAGACAGTCCCAGGGGGGACTCAGGGTCAAGCTTCTGCATCTTCTTGGCATACTTAGTGATAAGCGTACCACCAGCCAGCGGACCGTATGAGCGGCGGATCTGCCCGATTGCATCGGCGCAGGCTCTCTGTTTCTGCCACGGCGAAAGCTGCGGATTCTCGAGCACTTTGTCCAGGCGGGCCAGGTAATCGGTCATGGCTTCATCCTTCCCGCGCCCGAATCCGAAATTCAGGATGCCGAGGTAGCCATGCTTATCTTCGGGGTCGTTATTGCGCATAGCGTCCCGGAGTCCGCCCGGCCATTCAATGCCGTCAACGCGGGATGATTCCAGAAGCAGACGATTCTTCTCCCCGGCATCAGAAGAAGCATTGGCTTTAGCCAGCAGGTCATCCTGCTTCTTCTTGGCAGCCATCTTCCCCTTGACCAGGGCGGCAACTTCTGCCGTCGAGGAATTCATCAGAGCCTCACCATGCAGGGTCGCATACGAACGGCCCCCCTTCTCGTAGAAAACAAGCGCAGGATAGGAGATATCAGACATATCGCCGGGGTAGCCCAGCGGAGCAACCACGCTCTTTACATGAGCATTATTTTTTTCGTTGCGGTTCTGGTAGATGGGCGCCAGAATAAGCGCAGCATTACCGGCGGCTTCCTGCACCCCCGCATCGGCAATAAGCTTCTTGCAGAGCTTTTCGCCATAGCGGTCCCAGCCCTCGGGGTAAATAAACAGGATGTAGCCGTCATCCGTCACCTTTTGCTTGGCAGCCTCGACGCTGGGATACTGCCGTGCAGCCTGAGCAGGAGTGCTCACAGCCAACGTCGTAAAGGCAGCCATCATCAGAAAAAGAGTTTTCTTCATAGTCTTATTTACAGGTAAAAAGGGTTATCAGGCAGCAGGTTCGCCATATACGTAGATACCGTTAGCGTGGAACACTTCCGGACCACCGGGACGCAGCACGCGCACATAGAGAGCCTTCGGGCGTTCCTTCTCCAGATTAAAGCGGATAATGTAATTGCCCGTTGAAGGGATGGGTTCGCCCACATCGTGCCAGTCATCATCGCGGCCGGTATCAGACACCTGCACTTTCACAGGGCGGAAACGCCCAATGAGGCTCCAATTGTTGGTACCAGCAAAGACAACCCCCGTCACATAGGCATGCTTGGGCAACTTCACGGCAATCCAGGGGTTATTCTCACGGGCGGTATGAATGGAGCCACCCTGCTTGGTCAGCAGACCGGAGTGGGTGTGGGGAATATCCCACTGGCTGGTGCTGCTGGCAAAGGGCAAGCCGCCTTCCGACACCAGCTTACCGGCAAAGCCCTGGAAGTCCGGGATAGCGGCACTACCCTTGATTTCCTTGGGATCAATCATCTTGCTGATAGCGTTGAAGGTCGAGGTATCGCGCTCTCTTTCAGCAGTCAGCAGCAGCCCGCCCAGCATTCTGGCACGCTGCGCAGACGTCATGGCCTTGCTGGAACCGAGCGCTGCAATCATATCATCAGAAAGGCGCTTCTTGCCAGCCTCGCTCAAGGAATTGGAAACATTGTTACCCCAAGCCATCATGGCGCCAGAGTACGCATCATGCGGAGCAGAAGCCTTCAACACCTGAACATACAACGAAATAGCCGCATCCTCAGCATTACCACTCAGTTTCTTGCAGGTCTGGAGCTGAGAATCGGCAAAATTCTCAATATACCAGCGGTCAGGGCCCATCACCTCAGCGTTCTTCCAGAACTGGGCACAGGCCTTAATCATGTCCTCTGCGCTCATGCCGGAATTAGCCATGCTCTGAATAATGCCGTTCTTGAGCAGCTCGGCAGCCTGTTCCGGATATTCCTTAGCCATGCCGGAGCACAGACGGCTGTTGAGCTTCTTCCATGCCTCAGCATTCTTGGGCATGACAGAATTCAGGAACGACTTATATTCGCGCCACAGCGGATAATTCAGGGGAGCCTCCTTGGCAGATTGCTCAAAGCAATCGAGGGCCTTATCCTGATTCTTGGCAGTCCAGTATGCGTGTCCCAGAATTCTGTATGCATTGCCCAGGCGGGTTGTAGCGGCATTCTTCTTATCGTACAACGCATCCGTGAGGTGTAAGGAGCTGAAAGTGTAGTTACCTTCCCACGGAATCCAGTGCAGGCCGCGTTCCCAGCTCAGCGAATAGGCAGGAGTCCATTTGCCATCCACCAGCACGATATAGGCGCAGTGCCCGGGTTCACCATTCGTAAGGGCCGGCACACCATTGGCGCAGGCAGATGCTGCACCAAAGTGCGAAAGACTGCCGCACACGCCACCCACATTCTTGGTGAGCCACATGTGGTTGTCCGTTTTCACCCCCTCCCACGGAGCATAGTAGTATGCGCCGTGAATGCTGTCGCCATACACGTTATCCAGAATATAGCCACAGCGCCAGCAGCTGGCGGGATACTGCCAATCCGGCAGGTGAACATTGTTCAGCGCCCATTCAAATGCCGTAACAGTACCGGAACGGTGACCGGGCTTCCAACCGCAGGCAACGCGGCGATGGTGCATGGGCAGCTTGTCGAAAGAAGTATTCAGACGCCCCTGGCGCCAGTATTTCAGGAAGTATTTGGCGCGGTCAATAGCATCCACCGTGCGCGCATTATTACGGGTATATTCCAGCGCAATCGCGGTGGTAATGTCACGGGCCACGCCCTTCTTAAGCGCGCCGGAGTCAGCCTCGGCAATGGCGGCGATTATCTGCACCACACGACCAAATCTTGAGACATCGCCCGAGAAAGCAATCTGCTCCATCCATTCAACATCCGACAGAATGGCACTCAACACGCCTTCAAACTTCGTGAAATCGATGGGGTACTTGACTTCCTTCTGCAGGCGCTTCAAATCCTTGCGTGCATTGCCGAGGCGATATTCTGCATTCTTCTTTTCAGCCCCAGTCTTGCTCTGGACCTCCGTTTCCAGGCGGGCAATCTCGTCCTTCCTACCCTGCACATTCTTCGGCAGATTGTTATTAAAGTTCTTATTTGCCTCCTGCTGTCCAACTTCGAGATTGGCAAAATGGCACATCAGCAGAAGCTTCAGATTTTCCTTATCGTTGATGAAGGACTGAACATCCTTCTTGTCGAGACCTTTAAGAGACTTCTGAATCTTCTTGATGAGCTGTGCGCGCAATTTCTCAGGACTATTCCATGCAGAGCCCTTCGGCGCAGCCACCTGTGCAGGTGATGACTCCTGAGCCATCACCTGTTGCATGCTACCCATGCATAACACAGCCAAAGCTAGTGAAAAAAATGCAAGTTTCATATTGATAGAAATTTAAAACTTACCGATTCTACCATTTTTTTCACGTGTCTTCAAGTTAAAAAGCATCAGACTTAACGCCCCACCACATGTGTCCCAAAGATTTTTTCTGAGAGACGCAAGTGCCGATAAATCCTAGGCTTTCCGAATAGAGGCTTTTTCGAAGCCCCCCTGTACTCAGATTTGAGCACATTTCGGTGGAGAATGCGCCTTATCTACCTGCT
>CAJGCV010000011.1 GCA_904501915.1 uncultured Akkermansia sp.
GGCGGCGGTCAGCCAGCCGGCGTGACGGCCCATCACCTCGATGATGGTCACCATACCGGTGTCGTAGCAGCAGGCGTCGTGCTTCACTTCCATCACGGAAGTGGCGATGTACTTAGCGGCAGAAGCGTAGCCGGGGCAGTGGTCGGTGCCGAACAGGTCGTTGTCGATGGTCTTGGGGATACCCATCACGCGGCATTCCCAGCCACTCTTCTCCATGAACTTGGAAATCTTGTTGCAGGTGTCCATGGAGTCGTTGCCACCATTGTAGAAGAAGTAGCGCACGTCGAACTTCTTGAAGGTCTCGAGCAGCTTCTCGTAGTCGGTGGGGTCAACATCCGGGTTCTTCATCTTGTAGCGGCAGGTGCCCAGAGCAGAGGAGGGGGTGAACTTCAGCAGCTCCAGCTCCACCGGGTCTTCCATGCCCATGTCGTAAAGCTTGCCTTCCAGCACGCCCTTGATGCCGTTGGCGGCACCCAGCACGCGGGTAATCTGAGGAGCGTTGAGAGCGGTCTGGATTGCGCCCAGAACGCTGGCGTTAATCACAGCGGTAGGACCGCCGGACTGACCGATGATGCATGCACCTTTGAGTTCGTTCATGATATGAAGAATGTGTAGATGTATTGGGTTTATCTTGTTCCCTCCGCGATGTTGTGGCCGAGGGAGCGGCCGCCGACGGCGGGCGCGTTATTTTACTCTGTTTATTTTGACTTGGCAAGCAAAATAACCGGGCTCGTCGGCGGAAAAGATTAAAAATGACTGGAATCAGCCTGATTCAGGCTCCTGGATACTATGGGGAACTCTCTAGTTTATTTGTTCGTTGCTTGATGCCCGGCTCCGGGTATTCGCAGAAATAGCGGAACCAGGAATCCGGCATGGGTTTGAAAAGTGCGTAGCTCTCCGCATCGAGAACCGAATCCAGCAGGTGGTTCATGCGGGCATGGGCAAGATTTTTGCCTGGTTGGATTTTTTTTGAAACTTCGAGAGGACGGTTTTAATGTAAGCATTATACGAAGCGTTCCTATACCTCAGCAGGAGAGTATAAGGGTAAAGAAAAACCCGCAAGCGGTTAAACTTGCGGGGTTTCCTACGGACAGGGAGGGATTCGAACCCTCGGTACGCTTTTGACGTACACACGATTTCCAATCGTGCTCTTTCGACCACTCAGACACCTGCCCATGCTTGGCATGAACCCTTGGTGAAGGGGTGCGGCGGCACTATACACGAAAAAAAGAGAGCTTGCAAGCTAATTCTTGCAAAAATAGAGATTTTTTGTGTTATTGGAGTTTCTGGGTGACTTTGAAGTGGAGTTTGGCTACATCCTGGAGGCGGTCGCGACCGTGGGTGGAAACGAAGTGCTGAGCGGCGCGGGTGACGTGCGGGGCACAGCCCAGAGGCATGGGGCATCCGCTGGCGTCGGCGGTTTGTTTCATCCACTGTACAAAGCGGTCGCGCGCGAGGATGGAGGCAGCCGCTACGGCTACATCGCTTTCAGCTTTGGTGCGTTGCTCGAGCTGCACGGGTATATGGCGCTGGCCAAGGGCGCGTTTGAGCACCCATTCGTTGGCGAATTGGTCACTGAGCGCGCGGGGACAGGTGGGCACTTTCTCGTGCAGCGCGGCAATGACGCGCGCGTGTCCCCAGGCAAGCAGACGGTTCAGGTTGCCCATTTCGGCATAAAGTTCGTTGTACCTGCGGGGACCTATGCAGATGACTTCATACACCACGCCGGCTGTTTTCTTGATTTTTTCAGCAATGGAGTGAATCTTCCTGTCATCGGGGATGGATTTGCTGTCTTTGCAGCCCAGCCGCACGAGCTCTGCGGCGCAGCGTTCATCGGTGTAGACCCCGGCAACCACTAGCGGGCCAAAGTAGTCGCCCTTGCCACTTTCGTCCACGCCGAAATGCGGGGTGGTATCCACCAGTGCGGGCAGGGTGGTGGTTAAGGCCGGGGCTGTTCCTTCCGGTTGGAGCTGGAGTACGTTTTTCAGAAAATCCTCAGCCCCGCGCCCCTGGATGAGCAGCTTCCCTTTCTTGGGATAGTAGGCCACATTGACTGCGTCTGATTCAAAACAGAAATCGGTGTATTCGCGCGCCGTTATGCGGAATTCTGGAGTATGCTCCAGCTTTTGTTGGAGCGCATTTGCTTCGGGTTTTGTGAGCTGAATGCTGAATTGATTAGCCATGTCCGGCATTAGAATGCGGTGAATTTGGCAGGGCGTCAACTTAAAACGGCGGAAATTGGCGTAAAAATGCCTCAGGTGACGCAGAAAATGCAGGATTTTATCACTTTAGGCGAGACAAAATGGATTTTTTGGTCTACAATGTGCCCGGCTTTTCAACAAAGCAATTTTTATTATGGCAAATACGATTACTAAGAGAGAGCTTGTAAACAAGGTATGCGCTGAGCTGGACAACGGTTTCACGCAGAACGAGGTGCTTGACATCATCCAGAAGACAATCGAACTGATTACCGATGCTCTGGGTAAGGGTGATCGCGTTGTGCTGCGCAACTTCGGTACTTTCACCGTGAAGGAAGTGAAGCCCAAGGTTGGCCGCAACCCCAAGGACCCCGCCAAGAACGTTCCGATTCCTGCCCGCACGGTGGTGAAGTTCAAGGTTGGTAAGAACCTTAAGGAAGCAGCCGCCAAGGTTGCCTAAACTTCCGGCACAAATCTCTGTGCTAGAGAACGAGGACGCATCTATAACGTAGACGCGTCCTTGTTCTATGATAAAGATAATGATTTTTTACCCATTCCGATAACATGAAACTGAGAATTGCTGTACAATCCAAAGGCCGTCTGAATGAGGACACTATGGCGATTCTGGCCGAGGCTGGAATCAAGGTGAGTTCGTCCAAAAGAACGCTTCTGGTGGCTGCCCGTAAGTTCCCCATGGAGGTGCTCTACCTGCGCGACGACGATATTCCCGAGACGGTGACCGATGGTGTGGCTGATATTGGCGTGGTGGGGCTTAACGAGTACCTGGAACGCAAGGGCGATGCAGATATCGTGAAGAAACTGGGCTTTGGTGGTTGCCGTCTGAGCATTGCCATTCCCAAGGAGCACGAATACAGCGGTCCGCAGTGGCTGCAGGGGCGTCGCATTGCCACGTCCTATCCAGTGATTCTCCGGCGCTGGCTGGAGGAGCAGGGGGTGCAGGCTCATATTCATGTTATCACCGGCTCGGTGGAGATTTCCACCGGCATTGGTCTGGCAGATGCCATTTTCGATATCGTGAGCAGTGGTGCCACACTGGTGAGCAATAACCTGCGCGAGGTGGAGGTCGTGCTGGAGAGCGAGGCGGTGCTCATCGCCAACAAGAATCTTTGCGCAGAGAAACGCGAGATTCTGGAAAAGCTGCTCTTCCGTATGGATGCCGTGATGACCGCAGCCGATAAGCGCTACGTGCTCATGAATGCCCCCAAGGATTGTGTGGAGCAGATTGTGGCGGTGCTGCCGGGCGTCAAGAGCCCCACCATCATGCCGCTGGCGCAGGAGGGCTGGTGCAGCATTCACACCGTACTGGATGAATCCTGCTTCTGGGATATCATCGGCCGCCTGAAAGAAGCCGGAGCACAGGGTATCCTGGTGCTGCCGATTGAAAAAATGATTCTGTAACCTCATTTCCCATAGCCATGACCATCATAACGGAACCGAACCGCGAGCAGTGGGCAGAGCTGGTGCGCCGCCCGGCCTTCGATGTTACTCAACTCTTTGATGTAGTGCGCCCTATCATGGACGCTGTGCATACGCATGGCGACCATGCTCTGCATGAATACGGACACCGTTTTGATGGCGTGGAACTGGATTCCCTGGCTGTTTCGGAAACAGAAGTGGCCGAGGCTGTGGCCGCTGTGCCGCGGGAACTCAAGGAGGCCATTGAGCTGGCTTACTGCAATATCTATGACTTCCACGAGTTGCAGATCAATGCCCAGGCTCCGGTGAAGCTGGAAACCGCTCCCGGCGTGGTCTGCGAGCAGCGCACGCTGCCCATTCAGCGCGTGGGACTCTACGTTCCTGGCGGGCAGGCTCCGCTGTTCTCCACGGTGCTCATGCTGGCGGTACCTGCAGCGGTAGCCGGGTGTGAGGAAGTGGTGCTTTGCACGCCTCCTGGCAAGGATGGCAAGGTGAATCCCGCCATTCTCTTTGCGGCCGAGCTCTGCGGTGTGAAACGCATTTTCAAGGTGGGCGGGGCCCAGGCCATTGCCGCCATGACTTATGGCACGGCTTCGGTGCCGAAGGTGGACAAGATTTTCGGCCCGGGCAATGCTTATGTGACTGCGGCCAAGCAGCTGGCTTCGCTCTGTGGTGTGGCCATTGATATGCCTGCTGGCCCGAGCGAGGTGGAGGTGCTGGCTGACACGAGCTGCGTCCCTGCCTTTGTGGCAGCCGACCTGCTGAGCCAGGCTGAGCACGGCCCGGACAGCCAGGCTATGCTGGTAACCACCGATGCCGCTGTGGCACAGGCCGTGTCCGCCGAGGTGGAGAAGCAGCTTGCTGAGCTGCCTCGCAAGGAAATTGCCGCCAGATCCATAACCAACAGCCGCATCATTGTGCTGGCTGATAAGCAGGATTGCATTGATTTCACTAATGCTTACGGTCCGGAGCACCTTATCATTGCCATGGAAGATGCCGCTGCCGTGGCGGCGGAAACCACCCATGCCGGCTCCATTTTCCTGGGAAATTACAGCTGCGAGAGCGCAGGCGATTACGCCAGCGGCACCAACCACACACTGCCCACCATGGGCTGTGTGCGTGCCTACAGCAGCCTGTGCATCGACAGCTTCCAGCGCAAGATGACCCTCCAGACCCTTTCTGCCGAAGGTATCCGCAGCATTGGCCGCACGGTGGAGCTCATGGCCCAGGCCGAGCAGCTTGATGCCCACGCCCGCGCCATGACCCTGCGCCTGCAGCAGGTCGCCACGCTCCCGCTGGAGTCTGCCGGCACCGGCATTGCGCGTCTGGTGCGCCCGAATATCCTGAAACTCAAACCGTACAGCTCTGCCCGCGATGAATACGCCGGCAAGGCTGCCCACGTATTCCTGGATGCGAACGAATGCCCGCACAACGCGCCGAACAACCGCTATCCCGACCCGCTGCAGTGGGAGCTGAAACAGAAGATTTCCGCTTACAAGGGCGTGGCTCCTGAGCGCATTTTCCTGGGCAACGGAAGTGATGAAGCCATCGACCTCATTTTCCGCACTTTCTGCACCCCCGGGGTGGATGAGGTGGCAGCCATTGCTCCCTCTTACGGCATGTACGAGGTCTGCGCTGATATCAACAATGTGCGCTACAATGCCATTCCGCTGGAGGAGGGGTACGTGTTCAACGCGGAAAACTTCCTGCAGTCCATCTACTCACCCTGCACCAAGGTGGTGTTCATCTGCAGCCCGAATAACCCCACCGGCAATCTGCTGCCGCTGAGTGAAATCCGCAAAGTGCTCGATATCTTCCCCGGTATTGTGGTGGTGGATGAAGCCTACATCGATTTTGCGCCGGAAGGCTCCTCTGCCAGTGCGCTGCTGGAGGAATACCCGCGTCTCATCGTGCTCAACACCTTCTCCAAGGCATGGGCCTCTGCCGGCATTCGTCTGGGTATGGCGCTGGCGCATCCGGAAATCATCGGCCTGTTCAACAAGGTGAAATACCCGTACAACGTGAATATCCTCACCCAGCGCGCAGCCATGGAACGCCTGGAGCACATGGATGAAATCCGCACCTGGGTGGACGAAGCTCTCACAGAACGCACCCGCATGATGCAGGCGGTGGCAGAGCTTCCCCTCTGCGAGGAGGTGTATCCCAGCGATGCCAATTTCTTCCTCGCCCGTGTGAAGGATGCCTGCGCCATTTACGATGCGCTGGTGGCGCAGGGAATTATCGTGCGCAACCGCCACCGCATCATGATGTGCCGCAACTGCCTGCGCATCACCATCGGCACGCCGGCGGAGAACGACGAACTGCTCGCAGCCCTTAAAAAGTTCTGACACATGAAGAAGAAAGCCCTTTTCATCGACCGCGACGGCACCATCATCCAGGAGCCTGCTGATGAGCAGATAGATGCTTTTGAGAAGCTGGTCTTTGTGCCTGGTACTTTCCGCGCCCTGAGCACCATCCGCGAGCTGACCGATTACGAATTCGTCATGGTGAGCAATCAGGACGGCCTGGGTACAGATTCGTTCCCGGAGGAAACCTTCTGGCCGGTGCATAATTTCATTCTCGACACGCTGAAAGGCGAGGGCGTGGAGTTCGATGATATTCTCATTGACCGCCATTTCCCGCAGGACAACGCTCCCACCCGTAAGCCCGGCACCGGCATGCTCACCGCCTACATGGATGGTTCCTATGATTTGGAGAACTGCTATGTCATCGGCGATCGCGCCACGGATGTGCAGCTGGCGCAGAATCTGGGTTGCAAGGCGCTCCAGATTGGCACCGATGGCATGGACTGGAAGAAGATTACTGAGATTCTGGTGGCAGGCGAGCGCAGTGCCGAGGTGCAGCGCACCACCCGCGAGACGGATATCTATGTGAAGCTGGAGCTCGACCGCCCCGGCTTCTGCGAGGTGAGCACCGGCCTGGGCTTCTTTGACCACATGCTGGCTCAGCTGGCGCACCATGGCGGCATGGGCGTGACCATCCGTGTGAAGGGCGACCTCTATGTGGACGAGCACCACACCATCGAGGACACCGGCCTGGCTTTGGGTGAATGCCTGCGCAAGGCTATCGGCAACAAACTGGGTATTTCCCGTTACGGCTACTGCCTGCCCATGGATGACTGCCTGTGTCAGGCTGCGCTGGATTTCGGCGGGCGTCCCTGGCTGCAGTGGGAAGCCGAGTACCAGCGCGAGCGTATTGGTGACATGCCCACGGAGATGTTCTACCACTTCTTCAAGAGCCTGAGCGATGCGGCGCTCATGAACCTCAGTATCAAAGCCGAGGGTGAGAACGAACACCACAAGATAGAAGGCACATTCAAGGCACTGGCTCGTGCCATCCGCGTGGCGGTTCAGCGCGATGTGCGCCACCTGGTGTTGCCCTCCAGTAAAGGAACTCTTTAATCCCATGAAAGTAGCCGTTGTCAGATACAACGCGGGCAATATCCGCTCGGTCATCAATGCGTTGCACCGCATTGGCGAGGTGCCGGTGGTGACGGATGACCCTGCCGAGCTTGCCGCCGCGGACCGCGTTATCTTCCCGGGGCAGGGCGAGGCTGCCAATACCATGGCATACTTGCGCAAAAGCGGTCTGGACGAGGTGATTCGCAACCTGAAGCAGCCCGTGCTGGGCATCTGCATCGGTCAGCAGCTTCTCTGCGCCCACTCAGAGGAGGGCGATACCCCCTGTCTGGGGGTATTTGAAAGCCCGGTCGTGCGTTTCCCCGCCGTATGCGGGGAGGAACGCGTGAAAATCCCCCAGATTGGCTGGAACACCATCGAAAACCTCAGCACGCCACTTTTTGAGGGGCTGAAAGAGGGCGATTTCGTTTACTTCGTGCATAGTTTCTATGTGCCCGACTGCGCGGCGGCTATTGCCCGCACCACCTACGGCGGCGTGACCTATGCCAGCGCCCTGCGCCGCGGCAATTTCTACACCACCCAGTTCCACCCGGAGAAGAGCGGCGATGTAGGCCTGCGCATCCTCCATAATTTCATCCACCTCTGCCATGATTGAGCTGATTCCTGCCATTGATATCATCGGCGGCCAGTGTGTGCGCCTGACGAAAGGCGACTACGCCGCCCGGAAGACATATGACCCGCACCCCGAGGATGTGGCTCGCCGCTTCTATGATATGGGCGTGCGTCGCCTGCATGTGGTGGACCTCGATGGCGCCAAGGCAGACCACATCGTGAATCTGGAGACGCTGAAGAAAATCACTGCTCTGGGCATGACGGTGGATTTCGGCGGCGGTATCAAGCAGGAGAGCGACCTGCAGGCCGCTTTCGACCACGGTGCTGCCATGGTGACGGTGGGCAGCCTGGCTGCCACCGACCCGCAGCGCCTGCTGAAGTGGGCTGAGAAGTATGGCCCCAATCGCTTCATTGTGGGGGCTGATGCGCTGAATGGCCGCGTGATGATTAAGGGTTGGCGCGAGGACGGCGGCATGAGCCTGGATGAATTCGTGAGCTTCTATATGAGCCATGGCATCACCCGCGTGCTCTGCACCGATATTTCCCGCGATGGCACTCTGGGAGGCCCGAATACAGCGCTCTACCAGGAGATTATGACGAAACACCCCGGCTGCCGCCTCATTGCCAGCGGCGGTGTGAGCTGCACGGAGGATATCCGCGCGCTGGATGCCGCCGGCATTCCCTCCGTTGTCTTCGGTAAGGCCTACTACGAAGGCCGAATCGACCTTCAGCAATTAATCTCAAATCACTAATCATTATGCTTGCAAAACGTATCATTCCCTGTCTGGATGTCAAGGACGGCCGCACCGTCAAAGGTATCAATTTCGTGAACCTGCGCGATGCAGGCGACCCTGTAGAGCTGGGCAAGGCCTACAGCGAGCAGGGGGCAGATGAACTCGTGTTCCTCGATATCGCCGCCACGCACGAAGGCCGCAAGACCTTTACCGATATGGTTTCCCGCGTGGCTGCTGCCATTTCCATTCCCTTCACCGTGGGCGGTGGTATTCATGAACTGGCGGATGTAGCCCGCCTGCTGGAAGCAGGGGCCGACAAGGTGAGTCTCAATTCTGCGGTCCTTCGCAACCCCCAGCTGGTGAATGAGATTGCCAGCCACTTCGGTTCCCAGGTATGCGTGGCGGCTATTGATGCCCGCTGCGATGCCGATGGCTGGCACTGCTACGTGAACGGTGGCCGCATCCGCGTGGAGCGCACGCTCTTCGACTGGGCCCGCGAGGTTGCCGACCGCGGTGCAGGTGAAATCCTCTTCACCAGCATGGACCACGACGGCGTGAAGCAGGGCTTCCCGAACGAGGCTCTTGCCCGCCTGTCCGATGAGCTGAGTATTCCGGTCATCGCCAGCGGTGGTGCCGGTGCTAAGGAACACTTTGCCGATGCCTTCCGCCTGGGCCATGCCGATGCCGCACTGGCAGCCAGCGTGTTCCACTTCGGCGAAATCAAGATTCCCGAACTCAAGCAGTACCTCCACAATGAAGGTATCTGCGTGAGACTGTAAATGCAGGTTCTGTATAAAAGAGACACCCCTGAGAATTTTTTACTCAAAGGGGTGTTTCTGTTTGCCTGAAAAGGTTGGATACCCGATGCTTAATAGCAGTCGGACGTGACAATCCAGTCGTTTTTATCCGCGTTGTAGAAGAAATAGTAGATACCGGCATCGCCAATATTCAGGTCAGCCGCTCTATCCCAGGTGATTTGCAGCACGAAGGGATAGCCCTCCGGTTCTTCTCCATCCTGGATAAAGGTGGGATACCCTCCTATTTTGTGGGTCTCGTAGGTGGCGTGCAGGTCCGGATTCGAGAAGCCGCCTGCGGGAATCTGCTCCATCTCATTGGTTTCGCAGGCTGCATCGCAGATGACTTCTTCATATTCGATATGGTGCATATCCTCGAGTTCGACAATCTTATCCCACATTTCGTCTCCACCGCCGCTGCATCTGCCGAACGGCATATCGTGTGCCACCGCTTCCGGGGTGAGGAGACGGGTCTTCCATATGCTGGAGGTATAATCGCAGGGAACAAGCCCCTCCAGGGTCGGGTAGGTGCGGATGATGCAGCCAAGCTGTGGTTTTTCCAATGGATTTTCTGCCCAGGATTCTTCGTGGGCAAAAATAGTGATAAGAGCAACCTGACTGAGTGCTGCAGGTACGCCGGGTAAATCCGGTACGAACAGTGTGGCCAGTGGTTCCAGCCGGTTTCCTTCGGAATCGACCGGCCATTCCTCGCCGGGCAGCTGCCAGGTGACGCGCCCCAGGCAGCTTACATGCCCCTCTGGCAGTTCGTTAACCGGGGCGCTGCGCAGAATCACAGCCGGTTTCTGTAAGGCCTGGCGCAAGGCGTTAATCTGAGGTTGCAGTTTTGTTATTTCGGCGGGAGTAGCCTTGGTGGCCTGAGCTTTGCTGTTGTAGGAAGGTGGCGCTTCGGGGAGCGGTGCTTTGCGGTTGTAGATGTACCAGCACACCGATACGGCCAGCACAATAGACAGGAAATAAGCAAGGACCAGCCCGAGGTTGTCTCCTACCTTTTCTTTCAGCCCGAGGAGTCTGGAAACGACTTTCGAGATGAGGAGCGAGCACCCGAGTACAACGAAGATGTGGTAGAGTATGGAACCGATCAGTTTCATGTCTGCTATTGTATTATCTTTCTGTTGTTTTACAAGCGCAAATCTTTTAACTTGATGCTAAAAAAACACTGGGCGTTGACCTGAAAAGGTGTGGCATTTTCCGTAACTTATGCTATACTCTGCCCGTAACCCTGCTTTTCTGCTTATGTCAATCGACTTCGATAAATGCGGCGGCCTGGTGCCCGCCATTATTCAGGATGCCGCCACGGGCAAGGTGCTCATGATGGGCTACATGAACGAAGAATCCTTTGCCCGTACCCAGGAAACCGGGCGCGTGTGCTTCTACAGCCGCAGCCGCCAGTGCCTGTGGACCAAGGGCGAGACCAGCGGAAATTACCTCGATGTAGTGAGCATCAAGGTGGATTGCGACAACGATACACTCCTCATTCAGGCCACGCCGCATGGTCCGGTGTGCCACACCGGCACGGATACCTGCTGGGGCGAGAAGAATGAGGCCAGTCCGCTGCTGTTCCTCACCGAGCTGCAGGATTTCATCAACAAGCGCCACGAGGAAATGCCCGAGGGCTCTTACACTACCAGCCTGTTCCGTGATGGCATCAACCGCATGGCTCAGAAAGTGGGCGAGGAAGCCCTGGAAGCCTGTCTCGAAGCCTGCAACGGCACGAATGAGCGCCTCATCTACGAGGCTTCCGATATGTTCTACCACCTCATTGTGCTGCTTACCTCCAAGGGACTACGCATCGAGCAGGTCATTGAGGAGCTTGCTTCCCGCCACAAGCCGGGTTGGAAGAAACACTGATATCTCTGCTTTCTGCCGCCTTCTTACCTTCTGCCCGCGATGATAAGGAAAGCGCCCATCAGTCTGCAACCGATGGTATCGCGCATGCAGCAGCGTGTGCGTGCTGCGGTGGCTTTACCGGCGGCAGAGCAGGGGGGTGCCTGCTATTGTGAAGGCCGGGCGAAGGCTGATTTCTGCGCGTCGGTGAGCGCTGGTGATGAGTCTGCCGTGAATCTGGCTCTGGATGTGGTGGCGGCAGAGCTGTGGCTCGGTCCGCATGATGCCGGGCGCTATGGCCGTGCGTTCCGGGCTGCGCTCCGGCGTGCCTGCATAGCTGGTGCTATGACCGAGGCTCAGAAGCGTGTGCTGTTCAGCATCGAGCTGCGGAACCTGCGCCGCCTGACCCTGCGGGCTCGCCATACGCTCCCGGGCTATGAGCAGCAGCGGGCGGCTCGCCGTCTGCCGGGGCAGATGATGGTGATGCAGCGTTGCTTTGGTGCGGTGCCGGAGCTGAACCTTGGCATCAAGGACTGGCCGGAGGTAGAGCCGCCCATGGAGATGCTGCAGAAAGCCGTGCGCCGTGGCTGGTTTTCTGATTGTACCGCGGAAAAGCTGGCGAAGAAATCATATGACCTTCTCATGGATTTATTTCACCCGC
Source organism: uncultured Akkermansia sp. (assembly GCA_904501915.1). Taxonomy (GTDB): domain Bacteria; phylum Verrucomicrobiota; class Verrucomicrobiia; order Verrucomicrobiales; family Akkermansiaceae; genus Akkermansia. The sequence continues at coordinate 11,662 of CAJGCV010000011.1, forward strand.
CGGCGGAGATGCTGCCACCTGAAGATAAATTGGAAACAGTTCAGGATGTGCCTGCTGATACGCTTTGCTACTTTTTCAGCTGCAAAGGGTGGAAGCATGTGTGCTGGCTGGTGGCACCCTGGGGAGAGTTGCGGAATATCTGCGGTCTGGTATTGGCTGCAGACGGCTCATTCTTCGTTAATCAAGACGAGTGGGGCGAACTGTTAGGAGCCAGTAGCCCCCGATATTCAGAGTTTGCGTAAGATGCAGATTATACTCGGTAAAAGAGTAAAGTAAAAGCCCCTGCTGTTATGCAGGGGCTTTTACATGAGTGATATTCTTTAGAGAAGGTTAACCGGCAAGGCTGTACCTGTTTCTCCCAGAGTGAATGAGAAACCTATGCCTGTTTCCTTCTTACCACCGTTGTCGCGCATATAGATGGTTGTGCCGATGTACCACGCGCCAGAATGGTGGAAGAGCGAATATTGCTGAATGGGTATGGTGCCTTCATCAATATCATAGTACCACTGAATGGAGAGAGTGTATTTCTCGTTGAACCGGATGTTGGTACGCAGCGAAATCTGTTCGGAGTCTTCCACTGTTGCGTGGTCTGATATACTGTGGTAAGTGATATAGGATTCCAGCCACTCGCAGGGGATGACACGCAGGGATGTACCATATTCTGTGTACCCCTCACCATTGTCAATAGTGGGTGTTTGTGAGTACAGAGAGAGACTTAACCTGTCAGAGGGATGGAACTCAATGACGTTATAGAGATTGGAGAAGTTGTGGTCAGAGTTGGGGTTGTCGATGTTGTAGTCAACGAATGAATCCCACTTGAGCATGCGGACGCGGTCTCCATCCACGCTGGAGTTCAGGATATTCTTTAAGCCCAGACGCCATATGCGCCAGCTGCCCCAGCTGTCAATGGCGTTGAAGCCCATCAGGTCAAGCGGCATGGGGGTGGTTGTGCTGCTCCACTGGCTGGACCAGGTGTCAATTTGCGGCACGAGTTCGTTGGAAGAGGATATGGAGCCTTGAGAATAGGTTGCATAGGGCTGAATCAGGTGATGCAGACCATCCAGCCCGAAGGATTTCCATTTGAATTCGGGGTAGGTGTTGTGGAACTTCATATTGAAGTCGCAACTCACGTAGCCCAGGAAACGGTTGTCTGACCCGATGCCGCCCACATCATAGTACCCCGTGTAGGCTCCACCTGCTTTCGGCGTGATATTGAGGAACTTCATCGCCGTCAGATTTGTGGTGAACTCGTGCGTTGTGTTGACGCGCACAAAGCTCTCTGTATTCATGAGTCGGGTGTAATAATCTTTCAGAGACCCCTCGCGCAGCTGGTCAATCTGGTGCTTGTATGCCAGGCGGGTTTCATGCGGCAGGTATTGACGCATGATGCTGGCTGAGTTGTTGGTCTCGTAGTTGATGCCGGTGTTGCCAATGGCGGAGCGGACCCGGTAGTACGATGCCTCAATGCGTTCGTTTGTTTCGTAGAAGTCATTGGGAGCAAAGCGCGTGTAGAGCATGCTTTGCGAGGTGTTGGTGCGGCGCACGAGCCGGACTGTATTGTCCGGTTTGTCGTTAATCTGGCTGATATCGGGGAAGAAGTCGCGCAGCATGTAGCGGTCGCTCAGGATGTTGATATCCGTGACGAGTTGCCATTTGCCATGGGCATCTGCAGCAGGGGTGACATCCCACAATGCCTGCATGGCAATGCGGTAACGCTGGCGGTCTACGGGGGCGCGCTCGCCTTCAACGGGGTTGATGGAGGAGTCTGCGTCTGACAGGAAGTAGGAGGAGAAACCAGTCATGTCCTTATACCGATCAGTCATGGCAATATCTTCCAGATCAAGACCGTATGCCAGACCGCGGCGGACGCGGTAGTCGAGATGCAGGGTGGCAAGATAATCTGCTGTGGGCATGATGCCATCCACCCGTCGGTTGCCGAAGAGAATGCCGTAGCTGTTCTCAATGTAGGCGCCCCAGTGAGAGCGTGAACCACCACCGGGCATGTATCCTTCGCGCGGGTTGAGTGAGTGGGAGAAGGTGAACCACCCCAGCACCGGAACGGTGTATTCGGTTTCTTCTGTTGCAATGCTGAGCCGGGAGACTCGCCCGTAATCGCCGGGGTAGATGGTGAGAGTGCCGGTGCCAATCCAGGCGGAAGGTTTTTCTACATCATCCACGGTTACGTAGGCATCGTATACGGTGATGTATTCCTTACCCTCGGAGTCGGTGTTATATTCAATACGGGAGCCACGCACCAGCATGCCATTCACTTTCATCCTTACCTTGCTGATGGCGGTGCGGTTGTCTTTCCAGTTGTAGTAGCCACCTGCCTCGCTGCGTACCAGAATTTCATCCTGGTAGATGGTCAGCGGCCCTTCGAGCATGGCATCATTAGTCTGCAGGCTGGCTACCATTCTGGGGGTGTGAATGTCTGAGCCTCCATCGGTTCGTAAGCGAATCGGCGTCTCGCTGGAGGCATCGTACACAAAGGAGTTTTTCTCCTTGTCGTATGAGATTGTGCCCCCGTTGTTGGTTACCTGCAGCGTGTCCGGAACCTCAGGAGCCGTGCTGCCAAGTACGCTGACGGCGCGTTTGGTGACATCGAGAACGGGGTTGGCGTTCTCTTTGTTTTCAAAGATATCCTCCGGCAGGGGTACCAGGTCAGCAGCCCCTGCGTTCAGGTGCGCCATGCTTCCCAGAATGAGGGCCAGTGCCACTTTGGCTTGCCGTTTGTTTCGTTTCATATGCTTCTTCCCCATGAGCGTTTCTATAATGCCTGAATATCATGTGTTTGTCAAGCTTCTCCCGCAGATGTCGGAGCAGATTTTAATGGTGCTCCGCAGTAGCGGGTCATGAGCCGGTCCGGCGCCTGGTGCAGGTCTACCAGCACCAGGCAATCCAGGGTGTCTCCGAACTCACTGTCCACGTTGAATGAAATCATTTCGCCGCCAAGCCGTAAGTATTGCCGCAGTAGTACGGGAATGCTGCGCCCATCGGGTTCCAGATCGCTCACCATGGCTGAGAGCAGGCGTAAATCGCCCAGAGCGGTCGGGATGAGCCGGGCATCTTCGCTGAGCAGATTCATGCCTGACGGGGGCGTTTTGGCTGTTACGTGCCTTGCCAGTTCCTTGTTCATGCCGTGGCATTGCAGGTATTCGAGAATAAGGGCACGGCTGCGCACGGAATAGTCAGAGGAGACGCTGACAGTGCCGTATAGATAGCGGTATTGCGGGTATTTGAGTACAAAACGTCCAATCCCCATCCACAGCGTATCTAACGAGGCCGGATGTTTTTGATAGGGCGCGGTGATGAACGCTCTCCCCATTTCAAGCCCGTTTTTGACGTGGTTGACAAATTCATTGCCGAGGGTGAAGAATTCGGAGTTGTATATGCCGGTGCTGCCCATGCTGGTGACGATTTCGTCTGTTCTGCCCATGCGGTAGGCTCCGGCGATTCGTTTTTCCGCCGGGTCCCACATGATGAGGTGGTCATAGTACTGGTCGTATGGGTCAGTATCGCAGGCAAGCCCGGAGCCTTCTCCAACGGCACGGAATGTGATTTCCCGCTGTACGCCGATTTCGTGCAGAAGATGGGGGATTTGCTTGCCTTTCGCTGTGATGATTTGCAGCCCGGTGCTGCTGTGTGTATAAAGCAGGTGCTCGTCTGCGGGCAGAGAGTCGATTTCCTGCTGTAGTATTTCCGGCGACTCAGGGGAATCAACAGGAACCATGGGGCGCGCTTGTTTGCTCGTCTGGTTGGCTGCTGCTTCCGGGTAGCGCAGCAACATGGAGTTGAGACGCAGGAAGTCCGTCAGGGAAGCATCGTCCGGGAGTAATTCCATGCGACTGGCTGGAATCATTTTACCTACCCGTGCATGGTGCAGGGTACGGCGGTCGCGCTTGATTTCCCGTGGCAGCAGGGCAGAGCGCTTTTCCTTGCATAAACAGGTAACCATCTGGAATAAGGGGCCATTCTGCCCGGAAAAATGCATGGGGATTACCGGTACTTGCATTTTCCGGATAATGGAAGCCATGTTGACCTGCCATGGGTCATCAATGACCCGGCCATCTTCCTTTGACCAGGAGGCTGCTGAGCCGCTTGGAAAAAGAATGAGACAATGCCCGTCTTTGAGCCATTTGAGCATTTCGCGCATGCCGCTCATGTTGGCGCGTTTTGCTGCTTCGCCTCCATAGACATCCACCGTTATCTGGTAGGGACGCATGCCGCGGACACAGTGCAGAAAATCATTGACCACGATGCGCACGTCACTGCGCACCTTCATGGCGATGTCTCCAATCATCAGACCATCGGACATGCCGTGGGGATGATTGCTGACAATGACGCAGGCTCCTTCTGCCGGTATGTTTTCAATCCCTGTGACTTCATAATTCAGAGGAAGATACTTGCAGGCAAGCCTGAAGAAATTCTCTGAGCTGCCCGCTTCGAGCTCTTCCTCAACTTTGGAATGTGCCACATTGAAAGTATGAAACCCCAGTATGCGTTCGCCTATGTTGAGTAACCAACCGGGCCACATGTGCCCACCTGGCACATATTCTGCGAGATCCATGATTTTTGCTTTCATTGTATGCAAGTCGGCGCATTCTGCTTCCGTTCTGGAATGTTATCACAGAATACCTGTCGAGGTCAACGGTAAAAAGATGCCTTCCTGTTATTTGCCGGACTGGCTGGCAGGAGCGTCCTCGGCGTATGTGACTGTGGGGTTTATGCGGGGAACAACGTTGATGCTGCGTGGGTGGCGACCAGTAGCGCGGCAGTGCTCCAGTATCATGGCGAGGCGCTCCATCTGTTCCTTGATGTCGTATACCTGCATGAGAACTTCCGCCCCGTTTTCAAGGGTGATGATGATTTTCCACTCTTTAGGACGGAAAATTTCGTGAATAGCTGGAATCTCCACCAGTGTGTAGTGGTTCGCGGCCGCTATCAGTTCTACAATGGGGCGGCGCTTGTCTTCGCTGAGGGTGCTGCCGGCGGTGAAGCTTTCTACTTCGCCGGGTTGAAGATACCAGACCGGCGCACCCATGAAATTGCGGTGATATTCCGGCATGACCGGAAAAAGCTTTCCGTTGGGGTCCATGAAGAAACGGACGCGGTTACCTGTGTCTGTGCCGCTTTCCTGTTCAACATAGACGACTGGGATGCGCTCGTTGATTTCGATGTGCAGGGTATCGGGGAGCTCTGCGCGTATGAGTGCTGATTCGATGCAGGGGTCGCTTTCCAGTTTTGTCTGCATGGCCTCAGTGTCGAGTGTGGCCATGTTGATGGCTCCTTCTATACCAAGGATACGCAGCGCCTGTTCTTTGCTGATGAGTTTCTGGCGGGCATCGAATGTGACTTTATCGATGCTGAGGCTGTAGGCTTTTTCTACGGCTGTCATGCATCCCCATATAATGCCCGCGATGACGGGTATCGTGATGAGCAGGATAATCAGAACACGCCTGAGGCGCCTCATGCCGCGGCGTAATGCCACAATGCTGAAGAGCCGGTGCTTGAGGGAGAGCGCGGCCTCAAGCACGCGGACATTAGCCGACGCTTCTCGTCCGTCGGTGTAATGGTTGCGGTATTGATTCCGTTTCTTCATTCAGGAGCATGGAATCAGCCACGCGGCTGGTTCAGGGAGACTTCTGCAATGCGTGTGCAGAGCTCACCATATGTGATGCCGGCCGCTGCTGCAGCTTTCGGGAAGAGGGACGCGCTGGTCATGCCGGGAATGGTGTTGATTTCCAGCACGTAAGGCTTGCCATCGTCGGTGAGCAATACATCGACTCGCCCGTAAACTTCAACGTTCAATGCTTTATAGGCTGCAACTGCTGCCGCCTGAACCGCCTGGGTTTCTTCCTCGCTGATGTCAGCCGGGCAGATGTAGTCAGACCCCACGCCTCCGTACAGGGAGGGGTACTTGTTGTTCATGTCGTAGAATCCGCTGCGGGGGCATATGTGTACTACCGGCAGGGCTTCTCCGTTGAAAATGGCTACGGTGAGTTCTTTGCCCTTGATATATTCTTCTACCAGAATCTCCTTGCCGTATTTGGCGGCATCTTCCACTGCTGCCGGGAGTTCTGCGGCATCGTACACAATGTGCACACCTACTGAGGAACCTTCGCACGGAGGCTTGATGACGCAGGGGACGGGCAGGGTGGGCATTTGCCCGGCTGCTATGGTTTCGCTCTGCGGTGTGGGGACATTGCCTTCGATGAAGTATTTCTTGGTGATGACCTTATCAAAGCAGTTGCGGCTTGTGGCAGAACCGGCACCGGTGTAGGGCAGACCGAGTTCTTCCAGGTATGACTGCAAGCCGCCATCTTCGCCGTAGGTGCCGTGAATCATGTTGTAGCAAAGCTCGGTTCCTTCAGGGATTGCCGGGCGTTCGCTGTCCACCAGTACGGGTGTGACATGGGTGAAGCCTTCGCTGCGCAGGGCTTCCAGCACGCCGTTGGCAGAGGAAATGGATACATCGCGCTCAGAACCGGGGCCACCCATGAGCAGGGCAATCCTGGTGTCTTTCTTCAGTTCTTTCATGGTGTGAAACAGAGTTTAGAATTGGGGTTCTCGGTCGCCGATGACCTGTACTTCTTCGTGCAGGATGATGCCGCGTTCCTTTTTGACCACGCGTTCGATGTGGTTGATGAGTTCGGTGACATCGGTTGCCTTGGCGTTACCGGTATTGATGATGAAGTTGGCATGCTTGGTGGAGACTTGCGCTCCGCCGATGGTATAGCCCTTGAGTCCCAGCTCATCGATGAGTTTGCCTGCCGGTATGGACTCAGGGTTGGTGAAGGTGCAGCCTGCGCTGGGTTCCAGAGGCTGGCTGTTCTTGCGGCGGGCGCGGTACTCTTCCATGGATTTTTCGATTTCGGCAGTGTCGCCAGGGGTGCCGCAGAATGTTGCCTGCACTACCATATTGTGCTCAAAATCAGGAATGCTGCGGTAGCGCGCGGGTTCCATTTCATTTCTGGTGAATTCGACTTCTTCGCCGTCTTCATCCAGGGCAATGGCGGAATGGAAGACCTGCCACATTTCGCCGCCCATGCAGCCGGCGTTCATGCGCAGACTGCCGCCCACGCAGCCGGGGATGCCGTCCATCCATTCGAATCCGGAAATGCCGTTTCTGGCGGCAAAGGCTGCCAGCTTTTTGAGCTTGACGCCGGCGCCTGCCACAATGGTGGAGGGGGCAACGAGTTCGAGTTTGTCAAAATCGCCGCCGCTGGGGTGTACGACGGCTCCGCGGATGCCGCCTTCGCGCACCACGAGGTTGGAGCCGCGGCCTACCACATGTACAGGAATGTTGCGGTCTTTGAAGAAGTTGACAACGGCCTGCATGTCCTTGATGCTGTCCGGTTCAATCCAGAATTGAGCCACGCCGCCCACACCCAGTGTGGTGTGCTTGCGCATGGGTTCATACAAGCGCGCGGGGATATCCTGGCCGCATTCGTTGAGCATCTCTGTGAGCGTGCGCAGGTCTTTGGCTATCTTGGCTCCTGCTTCGTGCACGTTGCCGGCACCCAGGGTCAGGAACAAATCGCCGGGTTTCAGCTGGTTGCCTACTACGTAGTGGGCTGTGGGTATGGAGGGCAGGAATGTTGCATCCGCCGGGCCGTTCTCCTGCACGGCATCAATGATGGTCTGCCCGGAAATGCCTGGTATCGGCAGCTCGCTGGCGGGGTATACATCGGCGACGAACAGTTTGTCTATGCCGGAAAGTACTCGCCCGAAATCATCGCGCAGTAACTGGGTGCGCGTGTAGCGGTGCGGCTGGAAGAAGATGACCAGACGCTCCGGATTCAGGCTTCGGGCTGTCTGTACCGTGGCTGCTATTTCCGTGGGGTGGTGGCCATAGTCATCCACAATGCGGTAATCCTTGGAAAGATACTTGGTTTCGAAGCGTCGGCGGGCGCCTGCAAAGGAGGCCAGCCCGCGGCCGATGCTGGCAAAGTCTGCGCCCATTTCCAGAGCTGCTGCAGTGGCTGCAAGTGAGTTGAGAACATTGTGCTTGCCGGGAATCCCCAGTTCCACACGCCCCAGTTTCTTGCCTTGGTGGCAGACGGTATAGAGGGTGCGTCCGCGTTTGACTGTGACATCGGTTGCGGTATAGTCGGCATCCTGCCAGCCGTAGGAAACGCTGTTGGGGTACTGTCCGCACACGTCTGCGGCACCGGTATCACTCTTGCAATAGAATATCTTGCCCCGAGTCTGGCGGCAGAGCGTGTGGAAGACTTCCTTGATGTGGTCCAGGTCGCGGTAGAAATCGAGGTGTTCGGCCTCGATATTGAGCACAATGCTGTGCTCGGGAATGTAGTTGACCAGGGTGCCGTCGGATTCATCACCTTCGGCAATCAGATAATCGCTGTCGGCGTTCCAGTGTGCATTGGCACCCAGTACCGGGATTTCTGCGCCTACGTAATGGCAGGGGCGCAGACGTGCTTCACGCAGCAGGTGTGCAGTGAGGGCAGAGGTGGTGGTCTTGCCATGGGTGCCGGCTACCACAACGCCTTTCTTGTTGTTGAGGATGGCGGCCAGACATTCGGCTCGGCGCATGCACAGGCAGCCCTGTTGGCGGGCGGCTGCAAGGGCTACGTTTTCTTCACGGATGGCGCTGGAATAGATGACGATTTCTGCATCTGCCACGGCGTCCGCTGTGTGCGGGCATGCAAACTTGAGCCCGCTTTGCTGAAGTCGTTCAGTTTCTTCACTGGTGACGCGGTCGCAGCCGCTGACGCGGTGACCCATTTCCAGGAGCATGCGTGCAATGCCGCTCATGCCGGCACCTGCCACGCCAATAAGGTGGATGCGCACCGGGTTTTCCCGGTCCAGAAGTCGTTTGCGTAACTGGTCAATCATAGCAAGTAGCATCATTATATACGAATCTGGTCTACAAGCAAGCAAATATCGGATTTCTCCCGATAAAATCCAATAAAAACCATGTGGTGTATACCCATGATTTTGTAACGTACTGAAATGCTCGTTTCATTTCAGGGAGGTTCTCGTGAATACTCAATGCGTGATTTATCTGCCGGTTCGGCGAGAGTCGCGTAGTACGCGGGGGGGGTGGAAAAGAAAGGCAGCACCGCTGGTACTGCCTTGATAATGTCTGCTATTTAGACTTTTTCTTTTTTTTATCCTTTTTCTTTCCTTTTTTCTTGTGGACGTTGGTTGTTTTTTTGCTTTTATCAGTCTTCTCTCCACTGTTGCATGTGCCTTCCATCACAATCACTTCCAATGGCTGCATAGTGATTGTGATTTCCTGGTCAATATCAACCTCATGGCCTATAAGTTCGGAGATTTTTCGTTGATTCTTGAATGAATTGCGGAATGTTACCTTGTCGCTTGTTACTGAGGGGGGAATATCCAATATCCTGCGCAGCGTGCTGGTCAGGGATTTTTCGCTCGCGCTCGAGTTGCGCAGCGTCAGAGTACACTTGCCAGGTTTCCATGCAGCCCAGCCGTATACGTTGCCATCGTTTGCATCTGTATCCCAGGGGGTACCGCCTACCCAGTGAATGTCAGGCAGCACGTCTTCGTTTCGACGAGCCCATTTGATGCATTCGGCGAGTTCATCCCAGAGACGCCCGTTTTCCTGAGCCATCAAATCGCGGTCTACGTAAAGCTCCATCAATGAAGAGCCCAATCCCGTAGCGGCGCGTATATCGTTTATGCAGTCATCAGGTTTGTTGCTTACCTGCTGACGGTCAGGGTTCGGTAAGTTTTTGGTGATGATGATGCCATGGGTCATTATTGAGTTAATCGGGAACAGCGGGGTGTTTTTCACGTAGACATTATACACCAGGCGGTCACGGTAGGTAATCCATTTATCCCGGGCTGAACCCGCTGCTGCATCAAATTGGTCGAAGTCGTTTTCCTGCCGCCACACACAGTCGCTGTAATGGAACCAGAATGGACTGGCCCAAGTGCCTACAGTGGTGTTCAGGTAAATATCCGGGCGCGCTTTACGCAATGCGCTCAACACTCTGATAATGCCTTCCGCATCTTCCAGTGAGCCTGGCCCTTTGGAGTGGAAATGGGTGGAAATGCCATCAAATTTGAAATAACGCATTTCATAATCGCGGACCATTTGAGAACAACGCCCTACAAATGCATCGAAGTACTCCTTATTGGAAAGCTGGAAGCTTTCAATCCGGTTGTCGGGGTGTTTCTTGTTCCAATGCTCCAGACGTCTGTTTTTTGCTGCGCCGTATCCGCCTACCGGCCCCAGCCATGTTCCAAGACCGCTTTTCATGGAGCGTAGAACCCGGTCAATTTTGGCGAATCCATTCGGGAATCCGGCGTGGAAGTCCCACAAGCTGTTGAACTCGTCCCACCCATCATCAATCACAAAACAATCGATGGCAATTTTGCGCTTCTGGAGCATTTCTCGTTTCCAGGTTTCCAGCATTTCTAACTGCCATTTTTCGGAATTGCGTTCCAGTGGGTTTGGGTTGTTGTTGATGGTGATGCCGATTTCGTACCAGTCGTTGTAATGGGCAAACAGACGATAGGCGGCGGCGCGTTCCCGTTCGCTGTATGCCAGAAATGAGCGGCGTTCTTGTCCTGGAGCGAAGAATCCAAGAACGGAGGAAATCTCCCAGCTTTGTCCCTTTTGTAAGGTGGTTTTACGAATCCAGTCGCCTTGCACAAGTGATGCTGCTCCTCTGTCATGTGCTGCTGATTCTTTATTCAGGGGCAGGGAGTATGTGATGTTGCCACTACCGCTGATGTCTGCTTGTTTGGTATCGACGTATATTCTGAGTGTATAATTACCGGTATCTGGAACTTTCAGGGTGTAGACGTTGTTACCGGTGTGTATGTCTTCAGCTGCTGCGGAGGTGCTGCCTTCGGGGAATAATTGTATGGCTACGACATTCAGGCCGTTTGAGAACTTCACTTTACAGCTGCCGCTTTGAGTGAAGGCAATGGGGCCTTCTGCGGATTTGAGACCAAGTACAACGGGACCTGATTTTTCAGTATAGGCATCACCGTATTTCTCTGTCAGGGATGCAGGAACGTTGAATACTGAGGTAAAGAGGTCGGCATCCCATGCTTCCGGTTTCCAGCCTCCGGTGGTTTCGGCGCAGCCTCCGGGGGTGCTCATGACGCTCATGGGTGTTTCTAATCCGCAGAATATTAAATCGTTTACCACTATGTTGCCATGTGTAGTATAACCGGAAATCACCGGTTCGCCTCCGCTTAGAATATTGTATTGAACCGGGGTAAGTTTGTCGAATGCGGTGTCCTTGAGAGCGGTCACCTTCATTTCCTGCCGCAGATAGTGAGAACCATTGCGCAGGATTGCCTGCCATTCAATCTTGAGGTCTTTTTGCGGCGTTGTGAAAGTCGCACTGACGGCTACACCCGGCAGTTGCTGGGCTAATTGAGGATGCCCCTTGACAGGTTTGATTTTGACCTCGGTAAGGTCTGTGCTTTTCAAGTCTTTTGATGCGTAGGTGGTACCGTCATTTAAGGATATTGTAAAGAGATTGGTGCCATCTTGCGCTATTCTGGTGCCATCGAGCGTTTTCAAGCCTCCGAACACCACGCCTTTTCCTTCTTTCCGGAAAGAGGCTGTGAACATTTTGTTGCTGAGCGTTGCGTTGGTTGCATGGCATTCTATCTGAGCCTTCCCCGGCGATTTCCCGGGAAATGTTACTTTGGCTGAGAGCAAACCTGTGCAACAGAATGTTAGTAGAGAGAGCAATGCAATGGATTTATTCATGGTCGGTATTAAGAGTATATAACGTGTAATTGGCTTTATGTCCAGAAAATATTCATTTTCTCCCTCAATACATACTGACTTTTCCTCTCATTGACAGTGGAGCAAACGCGTGATATGATTCATTCCACATAACGCACAAGATCTCAATTTTATGACTTTTTACGAAGAACTGGAATGGCGCGGACTGGTGAATCAGATTTCCAGCCCGGATCTCATTGAGAAACTCAATAAGGGCGGCCTGACTTTCTATATTGGCACCGACCCGACGGCTGACAGCCTGCACCTGGGGCACTATTCCAGCTTCCTTATTACTCGCCGCATGAAAGAGCATGGTCACCACCCGATTCTGCTGGTGGGGCTCGCTACGGGCCTTATCGGAGACCCGCGCGGTACGGTGGAGCGTGAGCTGAAACAGAAAGAGGAGGTGTTCCGCAATTACGATGCGCTGCGCGCTCAGGTGGAAAAGGTGTTCGGCTTTGAGGTCGTGAATAATTACGACTGGATTAACGGCATGAATGTGATTGATTTCTTCCGTGATTACGGCAAGTATATCAATGTGGGTTACATGCTGACAAAGGACCATGTGCGCCGCCAGATGGAAAGCGGTATTTCCTACGCCGAGTTTTCTTACATGCTGATTCAGGCTATTGATTTCAAGCATCTGCATGAAACCCGCGGGGTTGACCTCCAGGTGGCGGGCAGCGACCAGTGGGGTAATATCACCACCGGTATTGAGCTTATCCGCAAGACCACGGGTGATGAGGTGTATGCTCTCACCATGCCGCTGGTGACAGATGCTCAGGGCAACAAGTTCGGCAAGAGTGAGGGTAATGCTCTCTGGCTGGATAAGGAAAAGACTTCTTCCTACGAACTGTATCAGTTCCTGCTCAACAGTGATGATGCCTGCGTCATTACATATCTGAAGCGCCTGACCTTCCTGAGCCCGGCTGAAATCATGGAAATTGAGGCCCGCCACAATGAACACCCCGAGCAGCGCATAGCCCAGAAGGCTCTTGCCCGTGAGATTATTACCGATTTGCATGGCGAGGCTGAGTTTGCTCATGCTGTGGAAGTGAGCGAAAAACTCTTTGCTGGCGATTTCAAGAGCCTGTCTGCCCGTGATATCAAGAGTGGCATGAAGAATGTACCCCAGGTAACTCTGACCGCTGGCCCGCTGGCGGATGCGCTCGTGGCGGCCAAGGTGTGTTCTTCCAAGCGCGAGGCTCGTGAATTCATTGGCAACGGTGCTATTTCCATCAACGGCGAAGTGGTGAAGGATGCCACGTGGGAACTGACCCCGGCTGCTGCTCTGGAAGGCGGCGTTGTCATCATCCGCCGCGGTAAGAAGAAGTTCTACATGGGTGAATTTGCTTGATTCCCTATGCGGGTGCTCCTCCCAGCCGTGTTTTGCGCTGCAGCAATGCCGCTTGCTGCGTGGGAGGTGCTGTCTGCCACGGAAATAGCTGCTATCCGCGGCGATGAGCCCATGGCAACTGCGTTGGCGCAGGCCGTGCCTTTGCCGCCTGTCCGGGAAGAAATACCGGATAAAACGGGGTTCCGTTTTGCTAAAGAGCAGCTGGCCTTGAAGCGTGCTGTGATTTATTCGACGGTGCGGGCAAAGGGGGAGCGTTACCGGGTGTCGCGCGATAATTATCTGGCAACGGCAGAGCTTGCACGGCAACATGGCGCTCCTGCCATTTATTGCCGTTATCTGGAGTTGCTGTCTGCAGAGACATTGAATCGGCGGCAGGAATATGCAGTTTCTCGCGCTGTGCAGTATTTGCTGCAGGAGGCGTATGGTATTGATATCCTGCAAATACGTCTGATTGTTGAAATATGCCATCTGCCTGTAAAGGATTTGTTGGCGTTTATGCAGCAAATGCCTTTGCAGGGCATGTTTGATATGGTTTCAGTGCTTCCTCCACCGTCGGAACGCATAGCTTCTGACCTGCTTGCAATGGCGGAAGTCATGGGCAAGGCATCAAGGCTGTTTTCTGGTGTCCATGATATTAAAACTGCAGATGAAGCAGCTTTTGAGCTTCTGAGACTATTGCCTCTTTGGAATACAACCATGAACACGCGTGCTTATATGCATGAGGCAAAGGTGGAATATTCTCCCGTTGAAATAGTTGCCTTACGCTTTCTGAATGCTCAACGTGCTCAATACTTTAAATTCCGCCAGTCCCTTGTAGAAAAAGATTGGTATGGTTCTACCCGCCTTCAAACGATTGATTCGCTGTTGCGGTGAATTGTATAAGAAAAAGCACGCTGCCTGAAACCATCTGACAGCGTGCTTGTTTTGAAATTGAAGATGCGTTTTTAAGACTTTTCTTTCTCCATGCTTACGCCGAGCTTCTGGAAAAGAACATTCATGCGCTTTCTGATGATGTGCTTTTTGATGGCGGGTATCACTTTTTCCAACCTCAGGTAGGACCAGGGTTTGTAATCATCGTAGCTTTTCATGTCTGTGAACACGATGCGCCGCTTTCCCCCTTTATTCTGCACCAGGAAGTTGCATGTGTTAGGGTCGTAAAAGGGGATGATGTTGCTGATAATGATGTCTGCATACTCCCGGAGCTGTTCAATCATTTCCGGGGTGATACCTCCTTCTTTTCCTATGTAGTCATGCAGCCAGCGGGAGGGGGTGCCATCCTCGTCGGTAATCAATTCACAGACCAGCCCCGGCCCCAGGTTGGTGGGAACGAGTTCAGTTTCGTATTCCGGTAAGAAGTCTTTCAGCAGGTGTTTTGTTTTCCGATAGGCGTCGAGCTCATTTTGTAATTGCCATTCGTGTTTGTAATTCATGGCAACCTTTACGCATTTGCCAGAGTCCTCAGGGTGATACAGGCAGAGTCTGCGTCCTCCTTTGTTGATGATTCGTTCCAGTTTGAGCATGGCTGAATATGTGGACTATGTTAGGAAAGGCTGTTTTTGAAGATGCGTCTCATCTTGCGGCACATTTGCCATTTGCCGATAGCTCGGTTAATGACGCTGGCTCGGTAGCGGAGATATTGCCCCAGCGTTCTTTTTGTGCGGCGTGCTGCTGTTGAGGTTGGGGGGCTTTGCACGTAGCGTTGACCTCCATCATCAATGTCGCTTTGCTCATTATGCACGTAAAGCGTGCTGACGAGGTTGGGCACCACGCCAGTTACCGGTATGCTGTGACTGAGCATGATGTCTGCCAACTGCGTGTCTGCACCCAACCAGAAACTGTCAAAATGAGCCATGATTTTTTCTGCGCCTGCTTTTGAGTACAGGTAACCAATGGCACCCCATGGAATTTTCTTGGGAAATACAGGTTGAACCGGTGCTCCTGCTATGGGTTCACATAAAGGATACAAAACAGAAGGTTCTGTGTATAGCTTGCAGCATTCCCACCCTGGAACACTGTTAATCATATAGTGAATGCCTTCTGAAAAACCTGGTTCAAGCGTGGCATCGTCCTCCAGCACTACGGCGTAATCTGCATCTGATTCCAGGAGCGTGGTGAGTGCTTTCCGGTGGCTGTGTACGCACGCTTGCTCATTTGGCGTAAGGTGGTTCAGGTACATAGACTCGCGTTTCCGCGTGTTGTACATGGCCTTTTGTTCCTCGGTGAGGGTAGCGCCTGCCACAGCTTCGACGATTTGAATCTCGATGCCGTGCTCTGCTGCCTGCTTGTGCATGTGCTCCCGCCGCTCCACTGAGCGCGGGAGGTTGATGGCCAGGTAAAGAATTTTGGGTTCTTTCATGTCGGGTGCGGTTAGGCATCGAGCTTCCAGTAGTCCTCAATCCAAGGTGCGGGGAGCACTTTGTGGTGAGCCTTGCCATCATCGAAGCCGACAACTGCCTGGTCGGGGTCGGGGTTGCCATGGAATACCAGAATCTTTGTCTTGGGCGGCTTGGGTGCAACGAACAGGTTGAGCGGGAAAAGCGGGCGGCAGCAGCGCTTGTAACTTTGTGCCCAGTCATACGGCCACCAGTTTACCTTCTTCATAGCGTAGGTGAGGAATGCCTGTTCGGTCGGGAATTGTGTCTTGTCGTGCGCCCGGTCAAACTCGCGGATGAAGGTTTCGTATATGTAGCCGGATTTTCCTGCTTCAAATCGATAAATGGAAGAGTTGCCAATGTTGGGGCGCTTGCGGAACAGGGTCTTGTGCCACTCAATCCAGTTGTGGATGATGCAGTTTTCTCCCGGCTTGTAGTCAAAGAAGCAGTCTATGTCGTCCATGATGACGACGTCTACATCCAGGAACAAGGTAGGTCCTTTCAGATTGGCAAATCCATCCTGGGTGATGGCAAGCTTGGAGAAAATTCCCGGCCAGTTCCCCGGTTCTTTGTATCCCGGATCCGGAGGGAAAGGTTGGGCATCAATGCCTTCGTCCAGCCCGGTGGGGTCGTCTGTCACGCAGACAAAACTGAATGGACGGTGCAGGTGTTTCTTGACGGAACGGTAGAGAGTGTTCGTGTATGAAGCGGGATAACGGGTGCCCCACTTCAGGCAGATGATATTGCAGGTAGCATCTTCGCTCATAGTATTTATAACTTAACTCTGTAATGCCCGTTTGTCAAGATTATTCTGCCTTTCTGGGGGGTAAAAATCCCCGGTTCTGGTGAGAGAACCGGGGATGCGTAAAGGTTGGGGGGGTACTTAATCTTCGTACACTTCCTTCACTCGTTCGATGAGGGCGAACGCGTGGCTGATCATGGCACGCGTTTCATTGAGCAGGGTGAGGTAGAGGATGCCGTTGCGCATGCCGCTTTCATCTGTGGTGTTGTGCATCAGGTGGCGGGTAATGCAGTCGGCAAAGTCTTCGCCCAGTTGGTCGCGGTCTTCCAGCAGGGCGTCAATGCCCGCAAAGTTGCCGGCTTTGAGCATGTCGGTCAGATCCGGGTAGAAACGGCCAATCTTGTTGGTGAGAGCCAGCAGGTCGTCGCCTTGTTCTTTGCTGAGCCCCTGGTGGTTGTTGTCAATGTGGTTGTAACTGGCCTTGACCAGGGTGTAGAGGCGTTCACAGGTGTTGATGGAGATTTCGGTGATGCGGAATACCAGCTGGCCGCGGTCTGCCAGTTCCTTGGGCAGGGTGCGCAGGGTGGGCAGCACTTCGTTTTCCCTCAGCACTTCCAGGTCGCGCTTCAGGTTGCGGCTCTTCTTGCGCAGGCGCTTCAGCGCTTCGCGGTCTTCGCTCAGCAGGGCCTTGACCATGGCGTTGTAGATGCCGACCATGCGACCCAGACGCCCGCTGGCAGCCTTGCCGAAGTCTTTGACGGCGGCATCGCTGTGCATGTTGATGAGACGGATTTCCTCCTTGGCGCTATTGGTGAAGAAGGTGGATTTGATGAGGATGGCACCGGCAATAATCAGCATGGTCACCATGCCCCAGAAACCGCCGTAGGCCATGACGATGGCTACCACGAAGGCCGCAAGGCTGGCTGCCAGGGCGGTGAGAAGCCAGCCGCCGATAACGGTGAGTACGCCGGTGATGCGGTATACGGCGCTGTCTCGTCCCCAGGCGCGGTCTGCAAGGGAGCTACCCATTGCTACCATGAAGGTTACATAGGTGGTGGAGAGTGGCAGCTTCATTTCGGTGGCTACCGAGATGAGCAGGGCAGATACGGTAAGGTTCACGGAGCCGCGCACCAGATCATAGATGGCTCCGGTTTCTTCTTCCGGGGCCAGCGGGGTGAAGCGCTTGGAAATGAAGTTCTGGATGCGCATGGGTGTGACGCGCTCGAAGAATCGCTTGGTGTTGAGCGTGTAGCGCACCATGGTGCGGGCGGCGCTGCAGGAACCGAAGCGTTCCTTGCCGGTGTTGGCAGAGGAGAGCTTGAGTTCGGTTTCCGTCACCTTGCGGGCTTTCTTGGAGAAGAACAGGGTGGTCACCATGACCAGACCGGCCGCTACCAGCCAGAGCATGTTCACCTGCTGCTGCACATCGGCCAGGCCGCCCATCTTGAAGGTGGCAAGGTCACCGCCTGCTGCCAGGTGGGCTTCTGCCAGTTCCATGGAGGTCTGCGAGGCCATGAACACACCGATGAAGTTCACCAGGTCGTTGCCGGCAAAGGCAAGCGCCAGTGCACCGGTGCCTGCCAGCACGGTGATGCGCAGGGTGTTAATCTTAAGCCCATATTGCAGGATGGCGGCAATCAAGGTCCAGGCTACAAAGGCAATGAGAATGGCAACGCCCAGGTTGGCATCCACCATGTCCATGAACGGCCCCTTCATCACCGGGCTGGTCTTGAGCCCCTTGAACACGGCAAAGTAGGTAATGGCCGTGAAGGCAAAACCGCACCACAGCGGGCCGATGAGGCGGTACATGCGCTGGTAGTGGAAGGTGTAGAGCAGGCGGGAGAACCACATAACCACCGTGCCTACGGTGAATGCGATGGCCACCGAGCAGAAAATACCGGAGACGATGAAGAAGACTTTGTCGGTGTTGATGTAGTCTGCCAGGGAACCGGGTCCGTCGCCCAGGTTGAAATAGGCCATACCCAGGGCAGAGCCCAGCAAGGCAAACACCAGAGATACCGTGGTCGAGGTCGGTAAGCCGAGCGTATTGAAGATATCCAGCAGAATCACATTCGCCACCATCACGGCCAGGAAGAGAATCATGACCTCATGGAAGGTGAACATGCTCGGGATGAATACGCCGCTGCGGGCAATCTCCATCATGCCGCTGGAGAACGATGCGCCCAGCAGCACGCCGACGGCGGCCACGGCGACTGCGCCTGTGTAGGTGCCGGCGCGGCTGCCGATAGAGGAGTTAAGGAAGTTGCAGGCATCATTGCTCACGCCTACCACCAGCCCGAAGACTGACAGCAGCAGAAGCATACCATAAATCACGTAGTATGTCGTGTCCATATAGAGTTACGCTGACTCTACCACGCCGGGGTAACAAATTCAAGAAAAATCCCCTGTCTGGCGAAATTGTCACAAAAGAAATGGTGCTTGTGTCAGTATTTCTGATAATGGTGGTCATCTGTCAGGATGCATGCTTGACGCAGCTATGCCGCAAGAGTACAATGCCCGCAATATGAACGCCGACTCTATCAAGTGCACGCCCTTGTGCGATAAGCACGTGGCTCTTGGAGCCAAGATGGTACCCTTCGCAGGGTGGAACATGCCTGTGCAGTACACAGGTATTATTGATGAGCACAACACCGTGCGCAGCGCCTGCGGTGTGTTTGATATCTCCCACATGGGCCAGTTCCTGGTCAGCGGTGAGGGCGCTACGGAGTGGCTTAACTCCATGTTCACCAACAATCTCAACAAACTGGTGGACGGCATGGGCCAGTACTCCATCATGCTCAACGAAATGGGCGGCGTGATTGATGACCTCATCATCTACCAGCTGGGCAAGGACAATTTCTTTGTGGTGGTGAATGCCTCCATGATTGACGAAGACTACGCCTGGCTCACCGCCCACAAGCCCGAGGGCATTTCCCTGGTGAACAAGAGTGCCGATTATGTGGGGCTGGCTGTGCAGGGCCCCGCCTGCGAGGAGGTGTTTGCCAAGCTTTGCCCCGGTGTGGAGCTGCCCGTGCGCAACGGCATCCTCATGTTCGAGTGCGACGGCGATGCCGTAGTGGTGTGCCGCACCGGTTATACCGGCGAAAACGGCTACGAGTTCTTCTGCCCGGCAGAGCAGGGCGTGAAGTGGTTCGAGAAGGTCATGGAATGCGGAGCCAAGCCCTGCGGCCTGGGTGCCCGCGACAGCCTGCGCCTCGAAATGTGCTACTCTCTCAACGGCAGCGACCTTTCCCCGGAGAAGACCCCGCTTGAAGCCGGCCTCTCCTGGTGCTGCGACCTCACCAAGGAATTCATCGGTGTGGATGTGCTGCGCGCCCAGAAGGCAGAGGGCCGCCCCACCGCGCTGGTGGCCATTGAATACACCGGCAAGGGTGCGCCTCCCCGCCACGGTTACGAAGTGCAGCTGCCGGACGGCACGCCCCTGGGCGAGCTCTGCAGCGGCGTGCTTTCCCCCTCCCTGGGCAAGGGCATCGGCATGGCCTATGTTCCCGCCGCTCTGGGCAAGGTCGGTACCGAGGTCAACGTGATTGTCCGCAATAAGGCCGTTCCCGCCATCATCGTCAAGAAACCCTTCCTTAAAAAGTAAATCTCAATCCCCCCATTCTCATACTATGAGCAATCCCGTAGAATACAAGTACTCTGAAGAGCACGAGTGGATCAGCC
>CAJGCV010000012.1 GCA_904501915.1 uncultured Akkermansia sp.
AAAAAGGGTCTGTTTCAGATTTGCTGGTAGAAGGTACGAGAAGTTTTGTGCATTCTTTGAAGTCTCAGGAAGTGAACTTGCCGTAGTTTCAAGAACAAGTACCGTACATCAAACAAACCGCAGGCCTTGGCCTGTATCCGTTTGATGGCAGCGTTGGCTGATTCTATTCGTGCCGAGTTTATTTTGTAACGAATACCATTTATAACCTCGTTAAATTGCTCGCTGATTTTCCTGGCAAAGTTGTTCAAAATCCTAACGTTGCTTCTCATACACATTTTTATCCAGAGAATAAGGCGTAGTGTTGCAGTATTTACTTCTTTCGTCTGAAAGACCTGCCTGAATTGTTCCTTAAGCAGGTAACCAATGTAAAGGTCCCGATTGAGAGCGCTCAGCTCCCTCAATGTTGCTCTTGCGTCCTGGCTGATATTCTCTCTGCCTCGAAGCAACACGTAGCGTTTTCCTTTCATGAATTGCTCAAGCGTATAAGAGGGATGCCGCATCGTAAAGCGACGGATTTTATCGAGCACCTGATTCATGTTACTCACTAAGTGATAAGCATCGTAGCATACCTTGATGTGTGGCAAATGCCTGATTGCTGCGGCTTTATACGCGTTGGAACGGTCAATGCCGAGGTATTTGATTTTGTTTTTCTCCTTCGCATCAAATCTGTTGAAGAAGTTATCGAGACAATGGCTGTCCTTGCCTCTCACCATTTCCAATGGTTCACCTGTTGCAGCATTCAGACAGACCGTCACAAAACCTTGGCTGGCCCCAAGGAACTTTTCGTCTATCAATACGCCTTGCACATCTTTCAGTCTAGGTTTAGGGATATCATTTTCAAGCACTTCCTTATCAATGCGGAGTATGGAGGTGTAGCAAATGGAATATTCCTCCTCAAGAAAACGTGCTGACGTATGCACAAGAAAGCGAGAAAGAAGTCGCATCAGTCTCCACGTGTAGCCATAGGAGGGGTGGCATATTTCAGGCCGTAAAGTGAGGTATCGCTTACAGTAGGCACAATACCCCTGCATTGTATCAACGAAGAGAGTGACATCCTTATCCGCGATGGGTAAATCACGCACGCAAATCTCTCTTACAGAGTGAGTTTTAAGTACAGTGCGACACTTAGAGCAACAAAAATTGTATCTATGGTCGATTGCAAGCTTGACCTCAACGCGATTTTGACGGACAATAGCGCTGGTGGCGGTCCAGCCCTTTTGTTTGTAAATGTTGTTTATCATCAACCCTTTGTAACGAGTGTTACAAAGACAAGCAAGGCTGGACTGCTACTTTTTTTGTCAGCTAAGGGGCTACTTGGGCATCAGCAAATCTGAAACAGACCCCGTTTTATGGGTTTGTTTCAGATTTGCTGACTCATTCAGCGGGCTTTTAAGTTTCGTTCGCTTCGCTCACCTTGCGCAAAGTCCCATTTGTCGGCCTGCATGGTAATTTCCGGATTTATTAGAAGATGTCTCCAATCTTCATATGAAAAAGAGAAACGCCCCGCAGGGGTGCTGCGGGGCGGGGGGTAAGCGTGATTATTTACCCTGCTGTGCCTGGCGCTGGCGCTCCAGGGCTGCCTGCTGTTCCAGCATGCGCTCCATGAAACTCTTCTTGGCGCCTTTTTTCTTCTGCACCTTTTCCAGCTGGGGAGCCGGCAGGCGGCGGATGATGATGGTCTGCAGGATGGAGATGAGGTTACTGGTGGTCCAGTACAGACCCAGTGCGCTGGGGTAGGTGTAGCAGAACAGGAAGAACATGAGCGGCATCCAGCGCATAATCTTCACCTGTGTGGCATCGCCCGTGGCAGGGGTCATGTGCATCTGGATAATGGTGGAGGTCGCCATGAGGATGGGCAGAATGTTCACCGGTACTTCATAGCCCAGGAAGGGGAAGGAGAATACGGTGTCCATCTGTGAGAGGTCGGTCACCCAGCCGATGAAGCCCTCACCGCGGAATTCGGCTGCGGTCTGCAGCACGTAGAAGAAGGAGAAGAAGATGGGCATCTGCAGCAGCATGGGCAGGCAGCCACCCATGGGGGAAATGCCGTAGTCGCGGTACAGCTTCATCATCTCCATCTGCACCTTCTGCTGGTCGTTGGGGTATTTCTCCTTGAGCGCCTGCATCTGCGGCTGCAGCAGGCTCATGCGCTTCATGCTGGTGTAGCTCTTGCGGTAGAGCGGCCAGATGAGCAGACGGATGGTGATGGTCATGGCGATGATAGCCCAGCCCCAGTTGCCCAGCCAGCCGTGGTAGAGGTTCACGAGCCAGTTCATGGGGTAGGCGATGATGGTGAAGATGCCGTAGTCCATCACGCGGTCAATCATGCGGAAGTCGTCAGTCATCTCATCGAGCATGAGATTGAGCTTGGGACCGGTGAAGATATCGTAGGAGAAGCTCTTCAGACCGCCCATCATCGTGTCGGTCTTGCCTGCCAGGGTGAAATCGGGCATGCCGAGGGCCACTTCCACACACTCGGTCTTGTCACCGCTCACCTGCAGGGGGTACATGGTGGGGGCTGCATACAGGGCATTGTTGCCGCTGCTCTTGTCGGGCTTCACAATGCTGGCGTAGTACTGGTTCATGACACCGGCCCACTCCAGGCTGTCAAAATCCTTCTCGTAGCTGCGCTCTTTTTCCTTGCCGAGCCAGGGGCGGAAATCACTGGCACCGTTTTTCTCGAAGCTGCCGTCTTCCAGGTGCACGTAGTAGGTGTAGTAGGCAGATTCATCCTTGGAAATCTGGCCCATGCTGCCGGCGTAGAGCCCCCAGTCCTGGGCGTTGAGTGTCTGGCCGGCTGTGTTCTGCACGTCCACTTTCAGGTTCAGCACATAGGCGTTGCCTTCGATGGTGTCCTCGCCCTGCTTGAGGGGCTTGAGGGCGTATACCTTGCGCACGATGAGGTCGCCTACGCGGCCCACCAGGGTCACCTGGTTCTCGTTGCTCAGGTCAGCGCGGTATTCGTAGACGGTCTGGTCAAACTGCGGGGCGCGGTCGTTGGAAAGCCCGAACATGAGCGCGCCGATACCTGCATCAGGGTTGGAGTTGAGGCTCACATCGGTGCCTTTCAGCTCGTCGCGGGTGCTGTTAATCACCTGGCCGAGCATCTCAACGCCGCTGATGGCGCCGCCGATGTTGCAGAAGTTGTACTTAGCCACGGGCTTGCCCTCGGAATCCTTGCTGGTGAGGGTGGCAATGGTTTTCTTCTCCACGGCCGGGGCAGGGGCTGCCGGCGTGGTTACTGCTGCCACCGGGGTGGCGGGCGTGGCTGCCTGGGTGGTGGCTGCGGCGGCGGGGTCGGCCGGGGCGGTTATTGCGGCGGGGGCTGCCGGGGCGGGCTGTTCCTTGGTGCTGTTGTAATACCACTGCAGACCGAGCAGACCTGCGCAGAGAGATACTACAATCCATCCTGTTTTATCCATAGCTGTTTTGTGTGGGGTGAGTTAGTGTTGTGGTGAAAATGGTGGGGAAAAGCTTTACCTCATGCGGCGGGGTGGCACTGGGTCGTGCCCGCATCCGCCCCACGGGTTGCAGCGCAGAATGCGCCAGATTCCCAGTGCTGTGCCCTTGAATGCGCCGTGTGTCTCCACGGCCTGGATGAAGTAGGTCGAGCAGCTGGGGGTGAAACGGCATCCGCTCATGGGACCTGCCAGTGCGTGCAGTGGCTTGCTGATGAAGCGCTTGTAGATGATTACCGGCAGAATGACGATGCGTTTCAGCATGCGGTTGTGGGGGTTAGTGGGTGAAATGCCGCCGCTTGAGCAGACGCTGGAAGTCTTTCTCCAGCTCGGCATAGCTGGCGGTGGCGGCGGTATGGCGCGGTATCAGCACCACATAGTGGCCGTGCTGCAGCGGTTCTCCGTGGGCGCGCAGTATCTCGCGCACGCGCCTGCGGAGCAGATTCCGCACCACGGCATGGCCCAGCCGCCTGGTCGTGATAATCCCGAAGCGGGATCCCTTTGCACCCGCACCCTCGCCGGTGTACGGCAGGGTGCTGAGCACAAGAAAACGCCCTGCTGCGGATGAGCCTTGCGCACGCACCATGGCGAACTCGCTTGCTCGCTTCATGGTATGCTGCCGCTTGAGCTGCATCGTAAACAGGGCGTTGGTTTCTCCTGCAGGGCAGGGAGCACCCGGGGCACTCTCTTACAGAAACCCTGCCGGGGCTTTAGCCGTGCTGGATGATGTGGCGCTTGTACTGCACCTCTGCACCCTTGGGCAGAAGACGCTTGCGACCCTTGGCACGACGGCGGGCGAGGATGGCGCGGCCGTTCTTGGTAGCCATGCGGGCGCGGAAACCGAACTGGCGCTTGCGGCAGCGCTTGGAAGGCTGGTATGTTCTCTTGCTCATAATTCTTTATCTGGTTTTTGAAGTGGTTTCTGTGAGGCCGCATGAAACGGCCGGGTGCGATATGATACCCGAAAATCGGAGTATGTCAAGCACCGTTCTTCATTTTTTTCGCTATCGCAGCGAATTTTACAGGTCGGAGAGCATGAATTTGAGCTCAGCCTCGCAGGTTACTTCACCGTTGACGGTGCAGCGTCCCGTGGCCATGCCGATGGAACCGCGCATCTTGGTGAGTTCGGTTTCGATGATAAGCACATCGCCCGGTACCACGGGACGACGCCACTTCACTTTATCGCAGCTCATGAAATACCCGAGCTTGCCGGAGTTTTCAGGCATGCGGAGCATGAGAATGGAAGCTACCTGGGCCATGGCTTCCACCTGCAGCACGCCGGGCATGACCGGGTGGCCGGGGAAGTGACCCTGGAAGAACTGCTCGTTCATGGTCACGTTCTTCTGGCCTACGCACTTGCGGTCGCCTTCGAATGCAATGATGCGGTCGACCATGAGGAAGGGGTAGCGGTGCGGCAGAAGCTTCATGACTTCCAGTGTGTCAAGCACGGCATCGCCCGCGGGAATGGTGATGGGCTTCGGGCGCTTGGCTTCCATGCTTTCGTACTTCTGCTGCAGCTTGGCGGCCATCTGGGTGTTGATGCCGTGGCCGGGCATGATGGCAATTACGTGGCCCATGATGCGGCGGCCGCAGAGGATGAAGTCGCCGATGAGGTCCATGGCTTTGTGGCGGGCGCATTCGTTGTGGAAACGCAGACCGCCGGCGCAGAGGTATTCCTCGCCCTTGATGACGATGGCGTTGTCCAGCGTGCCACCCTGGATGAGCCCCTTCTCCAGCAGCGGCTGGATGTCTTCGTAGAAGCAGAATGTGCGGGAGTTGGAAAGTTCTTTCTCGTAGGTTTCCGGTGTAATCACGCTGTCGAAGAACTGCGTCACGCGGCCATTCGGCCCCACGGCAGTCAGCGAGATGCGGAAATCACGGCTGGGCATGATGACGATGCAGGAGCCATTGGCGTTCTCCACCTTGATAGGCTCGCGGATTTCCCACACCTGCAGCGGGGCATCCTGCTCTACCACGCCGGCCTGCTTGATCATCTCCACATAGGGCAGGGCGGAACCATCGCCGATGGGCGGCTCGTTGGCGTCCATCTCGATGATGGCGTTGTCTACACCCATGCCGGTGAGGGCTGAGAGAATGTGCTCCACGGTGTGTACCTTGACTGCTCCTTCTGCAATCGTCGTGGCGCGCTCCACTGCCTGCACCTTCGAGGCAGAGGCATCCAGGAACGGCTTGTCCGGCAGGTCAACGCGGCGGAACTTCAGACCCGTATTCGGCTCTGCAGGTTTGATGATGAGCTTCACCGTCTGACCGGTGTGCAGCGATGTGCCCTCCAGCGTGGAGGTGCACTTGGCAAGGGTTTTTTGCATGCGTGTAGCCATAACTCGTACCTGTATCTTAGCTCATTCACATCCAAATGTGAAGTAAAATCTAGAATTTTCCCCAACTTAATTTGTAGGAGAAGATAATTTTAGTCGTAAGAATGGAAAAAGCTTGCAAAATGGGGCGTCTGGGTGTACTGTTTCGCACCCGCGCACGATGCGGCGGGGCTTCATTTAAACTTTTTTTCCATGAGTTATCACGTTACAGCTGCACTTGTCATTTTCCTCATTACTTACGCTCTCATTGTATCAGAGAAAGTGCAGCGCACGGTGATAGCGCTTTTCGGTGCCATGCTCATGGTGCTGGCAGGTGTCATCAGCCAGGAGCAGGCTATTGCGCATATTGATTTTAACACGCTGGCTCTGCTTATCGGGATGATGATTCAGGTGCTGGTGCTCAGCAAGACCGGCCTTTTCCGCTTCCTCTCCGTGTGGGCCGCGCAGAAGACGAATGGCAACCCTGTGGCTCTGCTGGTTTCTCTTTCTGTCATGGTGGCGGTCTGCTCGGCTTTTCTGGATAATGTAACAACGGTGCTGCTCACCGTGCCGATTACGTTCACGCTGACCAGGGACCTCAAGATTTCCCCGCTTCCCTTTGTGATAGCCCAGGTGATGGCTTCCAATATCGGCGGTACCTGCACCATGATTGGTGACCCACCCAATATCATGATTGCCAGCCAGGTGAAGGAACTGGATTTTAATTCGTTCATTATCAATCTGGCGCCGCCTTGTCTTGTTTCTTTCGCTCTTACAGTGGGTATCCTGCTTTTCCTGTATCGCAAGGAATTTGCCAAGGTAAGCAAAAACCACAACCGCATCATGAACATCAAGCTGGGTGGCCTTATCCGCAGCTCTGGTCTGCTGGTGCGCTGTCTCATCACCCTGGTGTTCACCATTGCGCTCTTCTGCAGCCACGGTCTCATTCCCCAATGGGGGCTGGAGAGCGGTACCATTGCGGTTACCGGTGCTTCGCTGCTGCTGCTGCTCACGATGCCTGACCGCGAAAAAGCGCTTGAATACATCTTCTCCAAGATTGAATGGACCACCATCTTCTTCTTCGTAGGGCTGTTTGTGCTTGTGGGCGGGCTTGAGGTGAACGGTGTCATCAACTGGCTGGCCGCCCAGACCATGCAGCTCACTGGCGGCGAACCCACCGCCACTACCATGAGCATTCTCTGGCTCAGTGCCATTATGAGCGCCTTTGTGGATAATATCCCCTTTGTCGCTACCATGATACCCATGGTCAAGGACATGGGAGCCATGGGATACCAGAACCTGGAACCCCTCTGGTGGGCGCTTTCCCTGGGGGCCTGCCTCGGTGGCAATGGTACCGTCATTGGCGCCAGTGCCAATGTGGTAGCCCTGGGACTGGCCCGGCAGCACAATCTGCGTGTCAGCTTCGTGCAGTACTTTGTCGTTGGCTTCCCGCTCATGCTCATGAGCATCGGTATTTCTTCCGTCTACCTCTGGCTGCGTTATCTATAATTATGGCAATCTCTGAAGAGCTCTTTGAGCGTGCGTGCCGGGTGATTCCCGGTGGTGTGAACTCTCCGGTCCGTGCATTCCGACGGTTGGAACGAGCCCCGTTTTTCGTGAAGAAAGCTGCGGGGGCATACCTTACTGATGAGGATGATAAACAATATATCGACTATGTCGGCACCTGGGGCCCTGCCATCCTCGGACATGCGCCCGAATGCGTCATTTCTGCCGTGCAGTCTGCCGTTCCCCAGGGCCTGGGATACGGCATCCCCACCCGTATTGAGGTGGATATGGCAGAGACTGTCTGCCGCTGGA
The DNA here is from genome assembly GCA_904501915.1 of uncultured Akkermansia sp. GTDB lineage: Bacteria > Verrucomicrobiota > Verrucomicrobiia > Verrucomicrobiales > Akkermansiaceae > Akkermansia. The sequence continues at coordinate 7,592 of CAJGCV010000012.1, forward strand.
TTCCCAGCATCGAAAAAGTGCGCATGACCAACAGCGGCACAGAAGCCACCATGAGCGCGGTGCGCCTGGCTCGCGGGTATACAGGGCGTAAATACATCATCAAATTTGCCGGGTGTTACCACGGGCATGTGGATAGTCTGCTGGTGGCTGCCGGCAGCGGGGCGCTCACCCACGGTGAGCCGGACAGCGCCGGTGTACCGGCTGAGTTTGCCAATCTTACCATCGTCCTGCCATATAATGACCGCGCTGCGGTGGAACGCGCCTTTGCGCAGCATCCCGGTGAGATTGCCGGTATCATCGTCGAACCCTTCCCGGGCAATGCCGGCTTTTATCTGCCGCGCCCGGGGTATCTTGAATTCCTGCGCGAGATTACCGCAAAGAACGGTTCCCTGCTCATTTTTGATGAAGTGATGACCGGTTTCCGCATTTCCGCCGCCGGTGTGCAGGGTAAGCTGGGGATTACTCCTGATATCACCACCCTGGGCAAGATTATCGGCGGAGGCCTGCCGGTGGGTGCCTTTGGCGGTCGGCGTGAGATTATGGACTGCGTTTCACCGCTGGGACCGGTATACCAGGCCGGTACGCTGAGTGGTAATCCTGTTGCCATGGCTGCAGGGTTGGCGCAGCTCAACTACCTGGAGCTGCATGATTCCTATGCCCGCCTGGAGCAGCTTGGCGCCCGGCTGGAGGAAGGTGTGCGCCGTGTGCTGCGGGATGAGCAGTTGCCGCTGACCTTCATCCGCGATGGCTCGATGTTCTGCCTGCATTTCACTACGCAGGAGGTTGTTGACCTCGATTCCGCCATGAGCGGTAATTTCGACATGTTCCGCCGCTATTTCCACGCCATGCTGGAGCAGGGGGTCTACGTAGCACCCTCACCTTATGAAACCGGCTTTATCTCCACCGCCCACACGGTGGCAGACATTGATGCCACTGTTGCTGCTATGCAGCGTGCCCTGCACCTGGCAAAAGCTTAAAGCGCTTCCAGAATCATAACGGCTTCAGCAAGTCCCTGTGCTGCGGCTTTGCTGAACCAGTCGCGCGCCGTGTCTGCGTTGGCCTCCACACCTTCGCCATTGGCGTAGAGCAGCCCCAGGAAATACTGCGCCTGGGCGTGGCCTTGCTCTGCGGCGGCGGTGTAGTGGACTGCCGCCTTATCCGGTGCGGGGGATACGCCATAGCCGTTAGCATAGAGCAGCCCCAGGGCAAAATGGGCGTCGCGGTGTCCTTGTCCGGCTGCTGCGCTGTACCACTTGCGGGCTGTTTTGTAACTTCTGGCAACGCCGTCTCCGTTGGCGAAGCGCTGCCCCAGGGAATACTGGGCTTCAGCCCCGCCTTGTTCCGCTGCTGCCAGGAAACATTTTTCTGCTTCCTCCGGGTTCTTTTCCACGCCTTCTCCCTTGGAGTAGAGTATTCCCAGCTGGAACAGCGCATCACCATGACCAGCTCCGGCTGCTGCGCGGTAATATCTGATGGCTTCTGCGGCATTTTTCTCCACACCTTCGCCCTGGGCGTAATGGCGTGCGAGGCAATACCATGCCTCTGCATCGCTTTTCTCTGCTGCCAGTGTATACCACCTGACTGCTTCTGCTGCATTTTGAGGCACTCCTTCCCCCCGGGCGTAGGCGCTACCCAGGTCGCGCAGAACTTCTGCTTCGCATTGCTCAGCCATGGGGGCAAGCCAGCGGGCGGCTTCTGCGGCATCCGGTTGCACCCCGTCTGCACCGCGAACCAGCAGGACTCCCAGCTTCAGTTGTGCTTCACGGTGCCCCTGTTCTGCAGCGGCTGTGTACCATTTCTGCGCGGTGGCAAAATCGGCAGTTTCTGCAGTAGCGTGTATAGAGCCCAGTTGGTATTGGGCATCAGCGTATCCCTGTTCAGCCGCAGCGGTGTATAAGCGGAGCGCCTCTGCTGCGTTTTGTTCGATGCCGTCCCCCTGTGTGTAAAGCTCTGCCAGTGCATATTGAGCGGCTGCATACCCTTTTTCGGCTGCCTGTGTGTACCATTTAGCCGCTTCTACACTGTTCCGGGCCACGCCTTCGCCGGTTGCATAGTGGCGGGCCAGTTCGTATTGTGCTTCTGCCTGACCGGTGCCGGCCGCCTGGGTATACCATTTTACTGCTTCTGCCGGGCTCTTTTCCACGCCGGTGCCAGCATCGTAGTACAGCCCGAGCGCCAGAGCCGCTGCCGCGTGGTTCTGCCCGGCTGCTGCGGCGTACCATCTGGCTGCACCGGAAACGTCCTGCGCCGCAGCGCAAAGCCCGGCACAGACGTACTGCGCCTCTGCGTGGCCTTGTTCTGCAGCAGCCTGGTACCAGCGCACTGCTTCTGCGGGGCTGGCTTGTGTGCCCTTACCTTGCTCGTAGCATTGTGCCAGTTCAAACTGGGCGCCTGCGTGACCGAGTTCCGCCGCTGCTTTGTAATGCTCAACCGCTCCCGGGGTGTCCTGGCTTACTCCTGTGCCGGCGGTATAACAGCGCGCCAGTTCGTAGTGCGCCGGGGCATATGAGTTGCCGGAGGCCTCGCGCAACAGAGCTACTGCTTCCGCCTCCTGACCACCTTTCAGTAATTGCATTGCCTGCTCATGCTTCATCTGCGCGCTCACGCCTATGATGCCTGCATAATACAGCCCCCCCACACTTCCGCCTGCTACAGCGGCACAGGCTATGCTCAGCAACAAAGTCCGTGCCAGACTGTTTCTTTTTGCTGCTGGTGTTGATCCGGAGGAAGGTGGTTCGCTCATATATCACTGACTATACTCATTTCACATGCTTGCGTCAAGTAATTTGGTTAGCCACGATTACGCTTTGTGACGCACGTGTGGCGTGCTGGTGGATGAAAATAAAACCGCCCTGCTCGAGAAGAGGAGGGCGGTGGCCGAATGAAAAGTACTTATCTTTTTTTGTAGTTCATGTTCATGAGGATTTCCAGGGTCTGGGCATTCTTGCGTTCTATGCATTCGAGAATGAGCCCGCTGGCGAAGCTCACAATACTGCACATGGCGAGGGTGCCGCAGCCGATGAGTGTGGGGGTGCGGGGTACAAGGCCTGTGTTCAGATAGTGCATCAGAATAGGAATGAAGAGCCCGGTGGCAGTCAGCAGCATGATGAACGCTGACGTGGAGAAGAAAATGAGCGGTTTGTTATCCCGGAAGAGCCTGAAAATGGTCATGATGACCTTGAATCCATCGCGGAAGGTGTTGAGCTTGGATACGCCGCCGGCGGGGCGGTCCCGGTATTCGATAGGAGCTTCGCGGATGGCGAAGTTGCGAGACAATGCGTATATGGTCATTTCTGTTTCCAGTTCAAACTGTTTGGAGAGAACAGGGAAATTCAGAACGAAATGACGGGAGAATGCCCGGTAGCCGGTCATGATATCGCGTACATTGCTCTTGAACAACCAGTTGATAAGGAATCGGACAAGCCGGTTGCCCACGTTGTGAAACGGGCGCTTGTTTTCCTGGAAATAGGTGGAGGAGAGGCGGTCGCCTATGGCCATGTCTGCGCCTTGTTCCAATACCATATCAATCAGCATGGAGGCGGCATCTGCCGGGTAGGTGTCATCTCCATCTACCATGATGTAGCAATCTGCTTCAATCTGGCGGAACATGGAGCGGATGACATTGCCTTTACCTTGGCGGAATTCGTGGCGCACAATGGCTCCGGCTTCCGCTGCCACCGCGGCAGTGTTGTCGGAGCTGTTGTTGTCGTATACGTAGATGTCTGCATCAGGGAGTTGCTTCCTGAAATCGGAAACAACTTTTGCAATGGCTACTTCTTCATTATAGCATGGAATGAGGACTGCAATTCTGGGAGTGTGTTGAGAGCTTGTCTGGGCGGAGTGGCTCATAGTTTAATTCTTCTTTTTCTGTTTGAAAATGGCGATGATAAGGCCAAGTGCTGTCATTATCATGATGGTGTAGTACCACCAGCGGTACGGCATGCGGAATTCCAGCAATACATCCGTCGCTTGTGTTGTTGCGGGGAGGGTGATAATCATGCCGCCGGGTTCCGTTGGCGTGATGACCAGCTCTTCTGTTCCGGCGTAGGCCTTCCAGCCTTTGTGGTAGCTTTCCAGAACAGTCAGTGTTTTACTGCCTGCGGGAATGGTGAGCTGAATGCGGTTGCAGGTTCGCCAGTTTGCGGCGATGGGAGTTTCTGAATCTATGAAATAGCGGCCCTTGTAATCGGGGTTGGCGTAGAGTTTGAAATCCTTACCGGTCATGACCATGTCCCACCCCGGAAGATTCGGCTCTTTCCATTTGGTGTCGCAAATGATATGGGAGATGCTTGCGGCAGCGTAACTCTTAGTGTCTGAGTGGTGGCCAAGTTTTGCGCCCAGATACTGCGGCTGGAAGGTCTCATAGCCGTGAGCGAGGCGTATGCCGTAGCTGGAAAGCTGGTTGTTAATCAAGAAATCGCGATCTCCCGAATGGTAGATATATGTTACAGAACCATCCTTTATGTGGGCTTTTGCTTCTGCAAGCCATGAGGGAGCATTGTAGATACAGGAGTCTTCCGGCTTGTCAGAGTACGTAATCCAGACGGAGGAAAAGAGAAGCATTTCTGCGTATGTAATCAGGCAGATGCCTGTTAACCATGGAGTGTTTCCTGTAGCTGCCGGTTTGATTTTGTAACAACAGAATAAGCCCAGGATGATTCCGCCAGCAAAAAGAAGATTGCGCCAGTGCCAGAGCACTATCTGGTCGAGGAATCGCTCCACACGCAACTCCTGCCATGCGATGCGCCCTGAGGGCATGGCGGTTGATTTATTGACAAATGCTTTTATTAGTGTTTCGAGCGAATCTCTGAAACAGAAGATGATGATGGAGGCTGCAAGCCAGAGTGCAAGGATGATGCCAAGTGCATAGCCTATACGCTTCAGATACTCTTTTCTGAATGCATTTTGTGTGAAATCATACACTTGCCAGGTGGCCAGCCATGCCATGCCAAGTCCCATCACAACGGTGGAGCGACTGTAGATGTAGGTTAAAAGCGGTGTGCAGGCCAGCAGGAAACTACCAATGAAAAGGACTTTTGCTACACGCGGTGCTCTGGCGTTAAAACAGCCTGTCAGGGCAAGAATAAAGACGAGGCTCCCGCCGTACTTGATGTCGAATAAGCTAAGCCTGAATATTTTAAATATATCATGTGTCTGGGGGGTGCCCAATATGTGGGGGAACAGGAGTGTGCCAATGGAAGGAAGATTGTTGATACCCCAGCTGAAGGGCATGTCCTTGCAGCCGTCCATGCGTTGGGTGGTTTCAATGAAGACATCCAGCGACAGCAGCGCTCCAATGGCTCCGGTGAGGAAATAGGAAAGGGTGATTTTTCCGAAATCCTGCCAGGAAAGCCATTTGCCATCCTTTTTCCATATTTCTGCCAGCCAGATCAAAGCCACCAGGATGAACGCAAACGTGCAGGCTTGCAGATGCCCTGTCCGCCAGGCCAGTGCCATGAAAATGATAGCCGGTACATTGATAATGTTCCGCTTGAAACGAAGTAATGCCCATACAAGGAAGGGCCCCCATATCATAGCACCAACCCATTTGTGGTACATCCACAGGATGAATTGCGAGTAAAAGGCAAAACTGATAGCCCCCAGAAGGCAGCCCCACATGGGGATCTTGTGGAAACGGAGCAACAGAATCATGCCGACGCCTGCAAGGAAGAATTGCAGAATAACTCCTAAATCCCACGCGGTCCAGAAAGGCAGGATGGCGTACAAGTAATTGAGCACGTCTCCCGGACTTGCCATGGTGTTTTCTGCTATGGCGTTGCCGTTGTGGGTGTAGGGATTCCAGCCGATGTAGCCGTCTTCTGCTAATGATTTCTGAATAGCTTCTTTATAAGGAAGGTATTGCGAAACGCTGTCGCCAACGAATTGGTTGTGTATCTGCTCTACGGGTTTGTTGGCTACCGGCCGGAATAAACATTCCAGACAATCCAGCGGTGCAATGATTTTACCCCCGATGACGGACGGAGCAAAGAATATCAGAACCGCAGCCAGCCATACGAGCAGGGTTGCAATAAGATGTTTTTTTGTCAAATGCTGGAAATTGTTTGTGGTGGAATTCATGCTCGTCTTTAGAAAACAGGAGTGTTAGTGGATGAAAGGGAATCCGGTGCCTCGCCGAATCTTATCGTTTTTCTGATGCGATGTACAGAAAAAAGATGCAATGCATTTAAAGCAAAAATAAAACCCGTAATATCAATGCGGGAATTTTTGTGGTGCTTTATGCACCGAATCTTCTGAAATTGTTTAATTTTAAGTGAATGGAACACATCGTATCAGAAATGCGATATACACCAATCCGGGAATAGAGCTGCTTGTGTCCTAAAGATTATGGAAAAAATAGCCTTAAACGACATAAAGGCATAGTATTCTGCGTGAAAAATTGCGTTAGAGTATCACCTGCTCCACCATAGGCAGTAAGCATTCATTCACGGGTATATCGGCGTAAGACGCTAACTTTCAAATTGTAAATCGCAAATTAAAAATCGTAAATCCACGTGTCCCGGATATTTGGGATGCGTGTGGAATCGAGCGGTATGATGGAAACCCATGGTTGACTTTTGGAATGAGCCCGCGTATAATGCGCGCGTGAGCGATTACCAACAGAAAAAGCAGGGATTCAAGCCGCGTTACCAGGATAAGAAACGCCCGCAGGGCAGTGGTGCACCCAGGGTGCGTGCGTTCAAGACGGCAGACGCGCCGGAGGGAAGCGAGAACTGGGTGCGACCCTGGGTGCAGCTCAAGTATTTCACCTACAACCCGGCGGTATTCCCGCGCATGCTGGGGGCTGCCAGTCCGGATGCAGTGCAGGGCGGGCTTATCAATGTGTATGATAAGAATGGGGATTTGTTCGGCGGCGGGTTCTGGAATCCGCAGAGCCGTACGCCGCTGCGCATGCTGGTGCATGGCCCGGAGGTGCTTCGGGAAAAGGATTTGGAGGCCGCCATCCGCAAGGCGGTGGCATGGCGGCGCCAGGATTGCCAGCTGGAGGAGACAACGAATGCCTACCGGGTGATTCATGGCGATTCTGACGGTCTGGGCGGGCTTATTGTTGACCGCTATGCTGATGTGCTGAGCCTGGAGGTGACCACTTTGGGCGTATGGCTCCGCCTGCCGCAGTGGTTGCCGCTGCTCCACGAGCTCTGCGGTACGAAACGCCACGTGATTACCGTGGATGAAGGGATTGCCCGCATGGAGGGCATTGATGTGAGCAAAGCCCCTGCCAGCGAGCCGGTGCACAAGGTGCGCATTGTGGAAAACGGTGTGAATTTCGAGGTCGATTTCGCCCAGGGGCACAAGACCGGTTTCTTCTGCGACCAGCGCGATAACCGCCTGAAGCTTTCCCGCCTGGTGCAGGGTAAGACCATGCTGGACCTCTGCTGCTACTCCGGCGGCTTCTCGATTTATTCGAAGCTGCATGGTGGTGCGGCCGAGGTGACGGCCGTTGATCTGGATGAGAAGGCGATTCTGATGGCGAAGCGCAATGCAAATATCAACGCGCAGAATGGTCCGCTGCGCATTGATTTTGTGCATGCCGATGCCTTTGTGTACGCCCGCCAGATGGTGCGCAATGGTAAGTTGTTCGATGTGGTGCTGCTCGACCCGCCCAAATTTGTGCTGGGGCGTGATGAGGAAAAAGAGGAGGGACTTAAGAAATACAACGACCTCAACATGCTGGGTCTGCAGTGCGTGCGCCGTGGTGGCCTGTTTGTGACTTGTTCCTGCAGTGGTCTGGTGAGCCCGGCGGAGTTCGAAAAGGTGGTCATCAAGGCCGCTCAGCGTCTGGGACGTCGTCTCCAGATTCTGGATATGACCGGCCCCGGCTGGGATCACCCCTTCCTTTCCACGTATCCCGAAGGCCGTTATCTGAAAGTTCTCTGGGCTCGCGTACTGGTATGATTTTTACACTCGTTATCGGTCTCGCTCTGGCATTCGTGCTGGGGATGGTGGCGCAGCAGCTGAAACTGTCGCCTCTGGTGGGGTATCTGGTGGCCGGTATGCTGGCGGCGCAGCCCTGGTGGGGCCACCCGGTGGACCACCATGTGGTGGAGGAGTTTTCCCACATTGGCGTGGTGTTGCTGCTTTTTGGTGTGGGCTTGCATTTCCACTTCAAGGATTTGCTGGCGGTGCGCAGGGTGGCTGTGCCCGGAGCGGTTTCCTGCAGTCTGCTCTGGACGGGTATCGGCGGTCTGGTGTACTACTTGTGCGGTGGTTCCGGCGGCTGGGTGGCTGCTGCCATTTTCGGCATGTGCGTGTGTGTTTCCAGTACGGTGGTACTTACCCGCGTGCTGGAGGATAACAAGATGCTGCAGACTCCTGCCGGGCATACCGCGCTGGGCTGGCTGGTGGTGGAGGATTTGTTCACCATCATTCTGCTGGTGCTCATGCCGGTGATGTTCGGCAATGATGAATTGCTGCCCGCGCTGGGGGGCATGGCGGTGAAGCTGACTCTGCTGGTGCTTATTGTGGCGCTTCTGGGGAAGCGGGTTATCACGAAGGTGCTCACCTATGTGGCGCGCAAAGGGTCGGACGAGTTATTCACGCTGGGGGTGCTGGTCATCGCGCTGGGCATTGCCGTGCTCTCATCGTATGTGTTCAATGCCTCCATGGAGTTCGGCGCCTTCCTTTCCGGTATGGTGGTGGGGCAGAGCAAGTTTGCCAGCCGCGCTGCCAGTGATGCCTTGCCCATGCGCGATGCCTTCGCTGTGCTTTTCTTTGTTTCCGTGGGTATGGGATTCCAGATGGGCGGACTCGTGGAATACTGGCCGCTGGCGCTGGGAACCACGGCTTATGTGCTGCTCATAAAACCCGTGACCGGTTATGTTGTCATCCGGCTGCTGCGGCGGCCTGCGCGTCTGGGTGTGGTTGTAGGTGGTGCCCTGGCGCAGATTGGTGAATTCTCGTTCATTCTGGCAACGCTGGCAGCCAGCACCTACGGTGTGCTGCCACTGTATGCTGCGAATGTGATTACCGGAGCGGCCATCATTTCCATAACCCTGAACGCGGCGCTTTTCCGCTACGTGCCCCGGTTGATTCACCTGCTGGAGAAAAATGCACCGGTGCCGGCAGATGCCGGGCGTCACCTGCCACCGCCCTCGGAAACCCGCCACCGCGTGATTGTGGTGGGCTATGGCCCAAGTGGTCAGATCATGACCGATTTGCTGCAGAAGTATGATGTGGAGGTCGTGGTGCTGGAGATGAATATCGACACCGTAACGCAGCTGAATGCTGCTGGTATTCCCGCCTTGCATGGCGATGCCCGCCTGCGGCATATCCTGAAACTGGCCGGGGTGGAACATGCTCAGGCCATCATGGTGACGGCTGCCGCCGCTCCCTCTAAGGAGATTGCTTCCGCAGCCCGCAGCCTGAATAAGAAAATTGAGGTCATGGCATACACCACCTATATGAGCCAGGCGCAGGAACTGCGCACCAGCGGGCATGCTATTTTCTCCGGCGAGGAAGAGGTGGCGCTTTCCATGTCATCGGCTCTGCTGCGCCAGCTGGGCGCCACAGATGAGCAGGTAAACCGCGAGCGTATGGCTACCCGCCGTAAACTGGCCGGCCTGCCGCCAGAGGAATTGGTGGAAGATTGATGAAATTTCCGCTTCCTGCAGGAGTCTTGTCTTGTCAAACCTGATTGCGAGGGTGTAGAATGATGCCGTAGCTTTTCTTCTGGCATGATTTTCACTCTCGTTATAGGTCTTACATTGGCGCTGGTGCTGGGTATGCTGGCGCAGAAACTCCGTTTGTCTCCGCTGGTGGGGTATCTGGTGGCCGGTATGCTGGCGGCGCAGCCTTGGTGGGGGGAACCGGTGGATGCACATGTGGTGGAGGATTTCTCGCACATAGGTGTGGTGCTGCTGCTTTTTGGTGTGGGCTTGCAGTTCCATATCAAGGACCTGCTGGCAGTGCAGAAAGTGGCAGTGCCCGGGGCGCTGGTGTGTATGCTGACCGTTTCTCTGCTGGGCATGGTGGCCTTCCATTTCCTGGGAATGGGGGATGTGGCGTGGGTGAACAGTCTCATGTTCGGGCTGTGCGTGTGCGTCTCCAGTACGGTGGTGCTCACCCGCGTGCTGGGCGATAACCGCGTGCTGCAGACGCCTACCGGTCACACGGCGCTGGGCTGGCTTGTGGTGGAGGATATGTTCACCATTGTGCTGCTGGTGCTCATGCCGGCGATTTTCGGAGGCCAGGAACTGGCCCCTGCACTTGGCATGATGACGGTGAAACTCACGCTGCTCGTGGTTGTGGTGGCGCTGTTCGGACGCAAGGTCATCAAGCAGGTGCTCACATATATTTCCCGCCATTGTTCGGATGAACTGTTCACCCTGGCCGTGCTGGTGTGCGCGCTGGGTATTGCGGTGCTCTCTGCCACAGTGTTCAATGCCTCCATGGAGTTCGGCGCCTTCCTTTCCGGCATGGTGGTGGGGCAGAGCAAATTTGCCAGCCGCGCCGCCAGTGATGCCTTGCCCATGCGCGATGCTTTTGCCGTGCTTTTCTTCGTATCAGTGGGCATGGGATTCCACATTGGCGGGTTGCTGGAGCATTGGCCTCTGGCTCTGGCAACGCTGGGTATCTGTATGCTGGCAAAGCCCCTCATGGCGGCAATCATGGTGCGGCTGATGGGCAAACCCATGCGCCTGAGCCTCATGGTCGGCGGCTCTCTTTCCCAGATTGGCGAATTTTCCTTTATCCTGGCAACTCTGATTGCGGGCACATATCATCTGCTGCCCATGGAGGCAGTGAATGTGATTACCGGTGTGGCCATCATTTCCATTACGCTGAATGCCGCGCTGTACCGCTTTGTGCCGGCGTTTGTTCTGCGCCTGGAATCTCGCGGTATCGGAGTTTCTGCCTCGGGTAGCATTGCTGTGCCCGAGGTGGAGGATGACCGCTACCGCGTGATTGTGGTGGGGTACGGCCCGTGCGGTGAATTGGTAAGTCATGTGTTGCGCCGCCACGATATGGAGATTGTGGTGCTGGAAATGAACATTGATACCGTCACGCACCTTAATCAGGCCGGTATTCCTGCATTGCATGGTGACGCATCAAACCGCACCATCCTGCGCATGGCCGGGGTGGAAAAGGCCAAAGCTATCATTATTTCATCTCCTGGTGCGCCGGCGGTGCAGATTGCGGCAGCCGCCCGCAGCCTGAATCCGCAGATACGCGTAGTGGCGCATACGAATTACATCCGCATCGCGCAGGCTGTGGCAAAATCCGGTGATGCTCACGTATTTGCCGGTGAAGCAGAAGTGGCGCTGGCCATGAGCAGCCATATGTTGCGTGCGCTGGGGGCAACGGAAGAACAGGTCGCGCGTGAAAGCGATGAAAATCGTGCCCGCCTGATGCAGGATTCCCACTAGGATTTCCTCTCGTTCACGGCTGTAATCAGCCGGGCGTATAACACCCTCAGGCGCAGCAACAGCAGCAGCATGAGCAGGGTGACTACCGTCAGATACCCTACAACGCCCCAGCATAGATAACGCACGGAATCCAGTGTGTTGTTCACTTTTTCGTTCTCCAGCATGCGCTGGGTGATGACATCTCCCACCTCGCGGGCGTATTCCCGCCCCTCTTCCTTGTAGCTTTCCAGCAGGGTATCGGTAGCCCCGCGCAGGGTGAGCACCAGTTTATCGCCGAAACTCGTATTCTGCGCGCTGTCCTGCTGGGGCTGGGTGTGCTCCTGTACAAGCTGCCCGCCCAGGTTGAGCAGGCCGCCCAGCAGCTGCCGGGTATCTGTTTTTGCCTGTGTGGGGAGCAAACCTGCCAGGAGGATGATGCTGAAGAGAAAACGCTTCATGATGCTACTGTAGCACAGGTATATCGTACGGGTCAAGCAAAAGGTCAAGCGCTTGCCTTATGCGGGATCTGTTTCAGATTTGCTGGTAGATACATATGCACCAGCCAACGTGATTAACGAATAAAGATGACGCTTTTGTATAAGCAGAGGCTACAAAATCGAGATTTGAGACATCTAATGAATCCGGGAATTACCATGCAAACCGATAAATGGGACTTTGGTGGTGTGAGCGAAGCGAACGAAACTTAAAAGCCCGCTCAGCGGGCGATATATCCATAGCGAGGGGGTACGCGTTGGTATAATTAAGGAATCAGCGCAAAATTGAGACTCTAAGAATTTTCTGCACACGTGTCCCAAAGTTATTGCGCTGAATTGACTTTGGCGAAGGACTTCATCGGAGCACGGGACATCAGTCACGTGCTCCGAAAACAACAATCCCGCTTCATTATGCCAATGCGTAAGGTGATATTTGCGATGCTTATTGAGGCAGGGTGGTGGTGAGGGCGTCCCAGCGGGCTTTGGCTTCGGCAATCTGCTCTTTGGTGACGGAGGAGGAAAGCTCCCAGGTGAGGGGCATGCTCTGGGTGAAGTATGCGGGCAGCAGTTGGTCAAAATCGACACAGCCCCCCTGGAACGGAGCCCGGTGGTCGCGGCTGGGCCATTCCACATCGTTCACGTGTGCGCCGTAAAGATAGGGCCTGAGCTGGCGCAGGTACTGGCTGTGGTTGAGCAGCAGCAGATTGTGCTTGCGCTGGATGTGCCCGAAATCGTGCCAGTACCTGACGTGCGGATGGTCTGCAAATTCGGCCATGAGCCGTGGCATTTCCCATTCGCCGGGTACTTGTTCAAAGTGGCTTCGCCCTTCCACCCCGAGAATGAGGTTGTATTCCCGGGCTTTTTCTGCCAGGATGTGCAGCGCCTCGCGGGCGCGCTCGTAGTATAGCGGGGCTTGTTTTGCACGGCGGCGCACCAGTTCTCCTTTGCGGCGGGCGTATTCCTGGCTGCCGACCCATTCATGGCGCAGCTTGCGTTCCAGTTCGCGTGTAGGGCGAGCGGCGTTCATGAGCTCCACATTCCCCATATGCAGCACAACATATTGTGCGCCGAGCCGCGCTGCAGTCATGAGGGTTTCCTGCGTCAGGCGCATGGCTCGTTCGCGGGTTTCCGGGCGGTGTGAGGTGAAGGTGTAGGCATCCGGCGCGTCCCCCGGTACTTCAATGGGAGCCGGGCAGAAATTATGCACCCCAGCCACTTTGATGTGCTTTTCGTCCACCGCTTTGATGATGCCGGGCAGTTTGCTGAGGCTGAGCCCGTGCGAGGCTTCAATGTATTCGAAGCCCAGCTCGCGGATTTCATCGCAAATGGCGCCGCCGTCTTTGTGCCGGCGGCTGTTCCAGCAGGTGGAAAATACGTTCACGTGGGTATTCTAGAGGTAATGGCGAGCGTGGGCAAGCTTTTTTCTGTGCTCTGTGCGTGCTGACACGTGTGAGCTCTCGCAGGCGTGGCTTTTTGTGGCTTGAAAGTTCGTGATTTTTATGTTAGTATGCCTGCATGTTTAAACGTTTTGTATCTGCCTTGGTGCTCTGCGGCTTAGCAAGTGCCACTGAAAGTTTTGAGAAGCTCGCAACGGGGTCTCTCACGTCGGGTGTTGTGGAGTATGGCCAGTTAGTCGCTGAGTCTGGCCATGCCGAGATTCATAGCAAAGCCCGCTCGGGAGAAAAGAGTCTGCGAATTCTGGGCGGGGCAGGCCGCACGGTGTCCATCACCTTCAAGGAAAAACTGGACAAGGAAACCCGCTTCTCCTTCTGGGCCGAGCGTTGGAGTGGCCGTGCGCCGTTCCAGGTGAAGGTGAATGCCGTTACCGACAGTGGCACGCAGGAGGTCATCAGCCTTGACAAGGTGGGGATGGGAAGTATAGATACCAAGGTGGAAGGCACGCTGCCTGCCGGGGCTACGGGCATGCAGTGGGTAACTGACACGGCAGATGGTGCTGGCCTGCTGGTGGACGATCTGCTGCTGCTCGTGGGAGATATGAAGGTGAAGGGGGTGGAGGTTATCAATCCCGGTCCGTATCCCATAATGAAGCGTGCCGTGTATAATCCTGTGGCTGCTATATTGGTGCAGACTGAAGGCGCAGATAAGGCCAGGAAATTCAATAAGGTGACCTTCACGGTTAAAAATCCGGCCAATATCAGCCGCATAGTGCTTCGCAGTGGTGATACCAATGGTATGAACTTTAATGGCAGCGTGGAGTTCGGAGCGGCCAAAGTAGGCAAGGATGGCAAGGTGACTATTACAGCCAACAAGGAACTGGAGGGGGGAGATAACTACCTCTGGCTGGATGTGGAGCCTTCACCCAAGGCACTGGTGGGTGGTACGGTTTCGTTCAGTGATTTCAAGGTTGAGGTGGACGGTAAGAAATATGCGCCAGGGATGGAGGGAGCTGTCACCCAGCGTATCGGCACCATGCTGGCTATGCCCGGTGAGACTGTGGACAACCAGCCGAATGGTGGCGAGCCCCGTGCCTGTACTGCATTCCGCATTCCTGGTATTATCCAGACGAAGAAGGGCACGCTTATAGGTTCTTTTGATGCCCGCTATGGCCACGAGGGTGACCTCTGTGCTGATATTGATGTGGCTACGGTCCGTTCGACAGATGGAGGCCAGACCTGGACGACGCCCACGGTGAGCATGGATGCTGGTCCCGGGGGAACAAATGGCTGCGGTGACCCCTGTATTCTGCAGGATAAGAAAGGCCGCATCTGGATTCAGGCGCTGGTGTGCCATTTTGGTGGCGGTGCTTCGCTGAATGTCTCTTCGACCGGATTCGATAAGAATAAGACCGGACAGTGGGGGCTTGTGTATTCCGATAACGATGGTAAGACCTGGTGCAAGGAATACGTGAACGTGACGGAACAGGTGAAGAAGGAGGAATGGACCTGCATTCTTGCCGGCCCCGGCAATGGTATCTGCATGAAGAATGGAACGATAGTGTTTCCTGCCCAGATCTGGCAGAACGGCGCCAATCCCCGTTGCCGCAGTACCATCTGCTATTCCACAGATAACGGTAAGACCTGGAAGATGGGCACCGGTCTGCCTCACGCTACTTCCGAATGTCAGGTGGTGGAGCTGAACGGTGGCTCGCTCATGCTCAATTGCCGCAACGAAGCCGGCGGTGGCAGCCGTGTGATTTATGTGACCAAGGACTTAGGTGAAACATGGGAAGCCCACGAGACCAACCTGGGTGGCCTGAAGGAACCTTATCCCCAGCCCTGCCAGGCTTCCCTGGTGGCGTTGCAGACGAAGAAGTATGGCCGTATCCTCTTATTCTCCAACCCGCAGGTGTATCCCCGTGCGCTTATGATTGTGCGTGCCTCCCGTGATGAAGGCAAGACATGGAACGAGGGTATCATGTATGACAAGCGCCGCTGCATGGGTTACTCCTGCATTGCCATGACGGATCCTGATCACGTGGGTATCATCTATGAAACCTGCCATACCAATGGCAAGAGCGGAGCCCGTGGTCTCGGTTTCATCCGTATCCCGATAGAGACTATCGTGACCGGTAAGGAAGTGAGCGTGGCCGCTGCGGATTCTGCCAGTGAGGAAGGCGATGATGCCGAGGTGAAGAAGAGCAGGAAGACCAGCAAGGGAAAAAAGAAGGGTAAGAAGAAAAAGAAGAAGTCTGCTGCCTGATAATCTGTGGTTTTTCTCATCGCCCCGGGCGCTTTCCGCCGGGGCGATGCTGTTATGGGCCTTTTTTTGCTCCGGTATGTGACAAAAACGCCACATGAGATGTGGCGAATTGTTCACACTTGAAAGCGTGCGTGCGCATGCTCCCCTGTGGTAGAGTAGGGGCGTATGAATGAAATGTATATAGCGATATTGGGCATCCTGCTCTTGTTGGCTGTGTTTGATCTGGTTGTGGGCGTGTCGAATGACGCCGCCAACTTCCTGAACTCGGCGGTGGGGTGCAACGCGGCGCGCCGCAGCGTGGTGCTGGCGGTGGCTGCCGTGGGTCTTGTACTGGGGGCGTCGCTCTCCGGGGGCATGATGGAGATTGCCCGCAGCGGCGTGTTTGTGCCGGCCCAGTTTTCTTTCCACGGAGTGATGATTCTGTTCCTTGCGGTGATGCTGACGGATGTCATCCTGCTGGACCTGTTCAACACCTTCGGGCTGCCGACCTCGACCACGGTTTCGCTGGTGTTCGAGTTGCTGGGGGCAGCGGTGGCCGTGGCGCTGTTCACGATATATGAGAACGGAGCAGGGGAGCTGGGTGAGTTCATCAACAGCTCCAAGTCGCTCACCATCATTTCCGGCATCTTCTGCTCGGTGGCGGTGGCGTTCACCTGCGGTTGCGTGGTGATGTGGTTCTCACGCCTGCTCTTCAGCTTCCGCTACCAGACGGCGTACAAGTACATCGGCTCGCTCTGGTGTGCAGCTTCGCTCACGGCTATCAGCTATTTCGCCGTGTTCAAGGGGCTGAAGCACAGTTCGGTGGTGACACCGGAGATGCTAGCGTTCCTGAATGCCAACATCGGCCTTGTAGTGCTGGGTACGTTGCTGTTCTGGTTCGTGGTGTCCTTTGTCCTGCAGTATATCCTGCGGGTGAATACACTGCGTATCACGGTGCTGGCGGGTACCATGGCCCTGGCGCTGGCCTTTGCGGGTAACGACCTGGTGAACTTCATCGGCGTGTTCATGGCGGCGGAATCCTCCTGGCATATTGCCAGTGCGCACGTGGCTGCGGGCGGGGCGCTGGAAACGCTGCGCATGGGCTCGCTGGCAGACCCGGTGCAGGCCAATATCTGGTATCTGCTGGCAGCCGGCGGGGTGATGGTGTTGGCGCTCTTCTTCTCGAAAAAGGCTCGCACTGTCACGGAAACTGAGGTGAAGCTCGCCCGCAGCAGCGGGGTGAGCAAGGAACGTTTCGGTTCCTGCCTGCCCGCCCGCGCGGCGGTGCGCTGGGCGCTGAATGCCTCCCGCTTCATCACCCGCATCACGCCGGAGCCGGTGGCCCGTTTCGTGGGTAAGCGTTTCCAGCCCCTGGAGCTCACCGAGGATGATGGTACGGCCTTTGACATGGTGCGTGCTTCGGTGAACCTCACGGTGTCTGCCCTGCTGATTTCGCTGGCAACGTCGCTGAAACTCCCGCTTTCCACCACATACGTGACCTTCATGGTGGCCATGGGTTCGTCTCTTGCAGACCGCGCCTGGGGACGCGACAGCGCGGTGTACCGCATTACGGGTGTGATGGTCGTGGTGGGCGGCTGGTTTATGACCGGTCTGGCTGCCTTCGTGGCAGCGGCTGTCACGGCAACGGTGATGATGGCCGGTGGTGTCTGGGGCATTGGCCTGATGCTGGCTATTGCTGCTGGTATCCTGGTGAAATCCGCTTACCTGCACCGCCGGAAGAATGCGGATGCCCTGCCGGAGCTGGATCTGGATTCTCCCGCTGTGCTACGCGAGCTCGGTGAGGCTTCTGTAGACCGTCTGGGGCGTTCCTACGGCATCTACCGCGCCACAGTGAAAGCCTTGCTGGCGGAGGATTACAGCTCCTTGAAGCGCCTGCGTAAGAAAGCCCGCGAGCTGAACCGCACACTGGAGGCGGTGAAGGAAGACCAGATTCTTCCTTGTGTGCAGACGCTGCCTGCCCGCCTGTATGACCGCGGTCAGCTGGTGCTTCATCTGCACGAGTGCAGCATGCAGGTGGCAGAGTGCCTGCTGGCGGTGGTGAAAGCCAGTTACAAGCATATCGATAATAACCACGTGGGGCTCACTGAAGAACAGGGCCGCGACCTCCTCTCCATGAGCGACCGTATTTCTGCCTGCTTCCCGGGACTCAGCCTCAAGTTGCAGAGCGAAGGTGGTGCTGGTATTGAGACTATGATGGAGCAGTCCGGTGACCTCAAGGCCGAGTTTGCCGAATGTATCCGCCGTCACCTCATCCGCGCAGAGGAGGACGTGCTCGATATGCGAAACGGTATCCTCTACCTCAACCTCCTGAATGAAACCCGCGCCATGGTGCGCCATTCATTCGCCCTGCTCAAGGAACAGGCGGAACTCTATCGGAATGCAGATTTCAGCATGCAGAACCCCCGGGAATGCAGATTTCAGAATGCAGAATGCAGAATGTGAAATTCGCATGCAGCCTCCCGGCTGCATGGAGAGATTAACACAAGCGCTGAGATTCATCTCAGCGCTTGTTGCTTTTCCTCTGCGCATTGGCGCAGGAAATCTCACACATTCAAAATCAAAATTTCTATATTCAAAATTTCAAACAGCCTTCCGGCTGCATGGAGATACGGAACCCGCCCTGAGATGAATCTCAGTGCGGGTTTTTGCTGTCAGAGGGGCTCTTATGGGTGGGCATGAGGCCGTATTTGAGGTAGCCTTTCGGGCAGGTGGCAATGCAGTTCATGCAGCCGATGCAGTTCGGGTGGCGCACGAAGTCGGTGTGGGCTACATCAATGTTCATGGGGCAGGCGCGGGTGCACTGACCACACTGCTTGCATTGGGCGGTATCGCACTTGATGCCGAAGATGCGCAGCACGCTGAACAGTCCCATGCGCGCGCCGCCGGTGCAGAAATAGTTGCAGAACGGGCGGTCAACAAAGAGCCCCAGCAGCAGGAAGAAGATGATGATGCCACTGGCCAGGGTGAGCAGTTGGCCGTGCCACATCATGGCATAGTTTCTGGGGCCTTGCAGCAGCCCGATGACCACGCCCATGGTGAGGAGCAGGTAAAAGGCATAGCGGCTGAGCTGCAGGTAGCGCTGGATGCTTTTCGGTACCCGCAGGCGGGGCAGGTGGAGCAGACGCCCGAGCTTTGCCATCCAGTCCTGGGCTGCTCCCAGCTGGCAGACCCACCCGCAGAAGAAGACTCCCAGCAGAAGCACGGTGGGCAGCATCCATTGGCTTATGTATTTCGAGTTCGGGGTGAAGCTGAAAATCAGCCCGGCCATGAAGACGGCCTGTACACAGAATCTCAAAATCTGAATTTTGCTCCATTTTTTTCGCATGGACATATTTTAGCGCTATATAGGGCCTGATTCAATCATTTTTCTGAATTTGCCTTATTTTTCTAAAAAGTAGCAAAAATATGCAAATGAGTGAATTATGAATAAAAATAGGCTAAAAACGGCCCGAATGGCGGGCGTGTAGCATGGTTTCCGGGCATGTGGTAGCGGAAAATGGTGCTCTCGGGACGAAAATGTCGACCTTTTGCTCTGTTATGGTGTTTATGCACCTGCGCTGTTATTTTTCCTGTCTGAGTATACATGCCCAGGTTCAGGCTATTTATATTCTTGGCTATTCATTTTTATGAAAAATATCATTATGACTATTAGGAAAAGCTGATAAACATATGAAAATTCCATCATTTTTGCTTTGTTTCGGAATTTGTTTGTAAAATAGGGCAATACATGCTTGCTAAGACGAAAACAACAACTAATAAGGAATGTTCGAAATGCGGTGTAATGCTATATGGAAAATGAAGCAGGAAAGAGCAAAAAAGGATATTAAAATAAGCCATTAATAGAAAATTTTTATAAACAAGAAACAATGTTTTGAAAATATAATATACAAAATTGCGCTCAATGTCTGTCTGGGGTGATTAAACACCATGGTGAAAGAGCGGAAAATTAAGGCTTGTGCAGGCATGTATCTATGCTAAAATCTGGGCATGGTTTACAAATTGTCGCCCCCTGATTCGCGGAATAAATGGAGCTTGCTAGTCTGGATGCTGGTGAGGACTGGCGCTGTGGTATTGCTTGTAAGTGTTCTTATGTTACGCTGTTGGCTGGAACTTTCCTGGCCGGTGGTGGCTGTTTTATCAGCTGTGGCGGTGACTTCTGCAGTGCTGCTTTGTTATTGGCAGGCCTCCGGAGCCTGGCGCCAAATGCAGGGCGATACATTTGTGACAATAACGGAAGCGGGCATCATGCGAGAGATACCGCATCTGAATCAGAAGGTGTACACAGCATGGCAGGAGGTTCGCCGCGTGAAGTTGGTTGGTTCGTTTCTGCTGGTGCAGATGAAGGATGACCTGGTATGGCTTTTGCCGCTGAACAACATGAGCCCTATGCAGCGGGCAGACATGTGCCGCGGTTGTCAGAAATATGTGGGAAGTGTGGTGCCACCCGAAAAACAGGTGCCGCCCCCTGCATGCCTTCAATCAGAAACACCCCGTGTGCAGCAGAGCTCGGTAGCGGCGCGTGCGGAGGCTGCCGACTATCTGATTCTGCGCCAGCAGTCGGTCTTGCACTGGCTTTGTTTAATTCTGATGTCGATGATGCTCACGGCGACATCGGTGCTTGTGGT
Organism: uncultured Akkermansia sp.; assembly: GCA_904501915.1. Classification (GTDB taxonomy): domain Bacteria; phylum Verrucomicrobiota; class Verrucomicrobiia; order Verrucomicrobiales; family Akkermansiaceae; genus Akkermansia. Next base: position 27,731 of record CAJGCV010000012.1, read on the forward strand.
GGAGAGCGTGCTCCTGGATGACTGGACATGCATAAGCCCCTGTGTGGTCTGCGTGGTTGTTTTCTTCATGTCGCTGCAGTCGTACCTTCACCCCGGGAGGAAAATGCAGCGCTGGATTCACTCAGGGAAAACAAGTGAGGTGCATGTGACTCCGGAGTATGTGATGGTGGTGTCGCCCGGTACTTCGTGGGCGGTGGTGCCGAAGGATTCTGTGAGCGAAGCGGTGGACGCCCGCCACTCGTATCTCTATGGAGTGCGCGGGGGCGGGATATTTGCTGTTGGTAAGGAGGCTGGACCGCTCACTTCGCTCGTGCAGCCGCAGCGACCGCGGCGCCGCTGGGGACGGGAGCTCTTTTTCCTGGTGCTGGTACCAGTAGTGACCTGGGCTGTGTTAGCTTACTGGGCATTTTCCGGGAGGGAGGTGAATGATGATGATTACCCCGGCAGTGAGCTGGCTGCCTACGTGGAGAAAATGACCCCTGTGCATGGTTTCCCCGGGAGATTGTCCTATTGTTCGGTGTATCTCCTGGAGACGGAGCATAAGGATAAGGAAGTGTTGATTGCCGGGTGGGAGAACGGAATAAGCGTGGAAATGATTTCCGACCTGCCCGATGAATCCGCTCAGTCGGATAACTGATACGCTTTCTGGTTGCAATCAGAAAATAATCTGTTACAATATCCGCACAAACAGACGCATATGGCCGTAAAGAAAACACGCATCATCACACGGCGCGCCGGTGAGCGCGATGGTATCTTGTTCTGGATACTTCCCCCGCTGCTGCTGGGGGCAGTGTTTGCTTTTTGCGCGATGAACAGCGTGGAACCCGGCGATGAACCTCAGGGAACAGAACAGACTGAGGAGGAATAAGCTTTTTCAGATAACATAAGAAACATGAGCAAAGGAACACCCATTACCATGACGGGGCAGGGGCTTAACGTGCCTGATTATCCCATCATCCCCCATATCATCGGCGACGGCTCCGGCCCGGATATCTGGCGCGCTGCCAAGCGTGTGATTGATGCTGCCGTGAGCGCAGCCTATGGCGATAAACGTGCCCTGGTGTGGCAGGAGGTGTTGGCCGGACAGAAGGCATTTGATACCATGGGTACCTGGTTGCCTAATGAAACCATGGAGGCGTTCCGCACGCTGCTGGTGGGTATCAAAGGACCGCTGACCACCCCGGTTGGCAAGGGTATCCGTTCGCTGAACGTGGCACTGCGCCAGGGGCTTGACCTTTATTGCTGCGTACGCCCGGTGCGTTACTTCCAGGGTATCGAAACCCCGGTGAAAGCTCCGGAAAAAGTGGATATGGTGATTTTCCGCGAGAATACGGAAGATATCTACGCCGGTATCGAATTTGAATGTGGTACCCCGGAAGCGGAAAAATTCTTTGACTGGCTTTCAACAGAATTTCCCCAGCGCGCCAACAAGGTGCGTTTCCCGCAGACTTCCGGTTTCGGTATCAAGCCGGTTTCCAAAGAAGGCACGGAGCGCCTGGTGCGTTCGGCCATCCAGTATGCCATTGAGACAAACCGTCCGTTTGTGACCCTGGTGCACAAGGGCAACATCATGAAGTTCACTGAAGGAGGCTTCCGCGACTGGGGGTATGACCTGGCCCGCCGTGAGTTCGGCGCTGAACCCATCGGCGACGGTCCATGGTGCAAGCTGCCCAACGGCATCATCATCAAGGATTGCATCTGTGATGCCTTCCTGCAGGAAATCCTCATCCACCCGCAGGAGCATTCCGTGGTAGCCACGCTGAATCTGAACGGCGACTACTGCTCCGATGCTCTGGCTGCCCAGGTGGGCGGCATCGGCATTGCTCCCGGTGCCAATATCAACTACCGCACCGGCCATGCTGTGTTCGAAGCTACGCACGGCACCGCGCCCAAGCTGGCCGGGCTGGATAAGGTGAACCCCTGTTCCTTCCTGCTCTCTGCGGAAATGATGCTGCGCTACATGGGCTGGGTGGAAGCGGCTGACTGCATAGTGTCGGCTATCGAAGGCGCCATTGCAGACAAGACCGTGACGGCAGACCTGGCAGAGATGATTCCCGGCAGCACGGCGGTGAGCACCACTGCCTTTGCCGATGCGCTGCTGGCTCATATCAAGTAAGCCATGCCGGACCCCGCATACGTTCATGCAGCCTTTTCGTCCATAGCGGAGCGCTATGTGACCGCCAACCACGTGCTCTCCATGGGAACCGATATCCTGTGGCGGGCGCGTGTGGTGGAAATGGTGGCTGAATGGAAGCCTGCCCAGCTGCTCGATATTGCCACCGGAACTGGTGATCTGGCGCTGGCGCTCAAAAAGGCATTTCCGGAAATGGAGGTGCTGGGCACGGATTTCTGCCGCCCGATGCTGGATGTAGCCGTGCGCCGCGGGCTGCAGAACGTGCTGGAGGCTGATGCCATGCACCTGCCTCTGGAAGATGCGAGCTACGATGCCGCTACAGTGGCTTTCGGGCTGCGCAATATGGCAGATTATGAAAAAGCGCTGCGCGAGTGGCGCCGCATCCTGCGTCCGGGTGGGCATCTGCTCGTGCTCGATTTCAGCATGCCGGAGAATATACTGGCTGCACCCTATCGTTTCTATCTGCACCATATTTTGCCGCGCATAGCCGGTTGGCTCACGGGCAACATTGGCGCTTATGATTACCTGGGTGAAAGCATCGAGGCCTTCCCCCGCGGGGCTGCTTTCTGCGAGCTGCTCTGCCGTGCTGGCTTCCGTAATCCTGCCTGCTGCCCCCTCAGCATGGGGATTGCTTCCATATACACCGCCGAGGTGTAAAAAAGTGGTCGTCTGACAAATTTTCATATCGACAAAAGCGGTATAAAAATGTACCATATATCCAGCGCCGGAACAGGCGTGTGAATTTTTTTATAAATCATTTACAAAGAAAAGATTATGTTTAAATATCCTCAGAAACCCAATGGCGTTCCCGCAGGCGGTTCTCCCTTTGCTGAGAACGATGTGCCCGATGAATGGGCTTCCCCGGTGCAGTCTGCTGCGCCTGCCGCTGCAGATGCCGGCTATTTCGGCGCCGAAGAGACCTCTGCCTCTCCCTTTGAAATGGGCGCTGCCGCCCCTGCCGCAGGCGGTACAACACGTAACGTGCTGAACTATGACGTATCCGTGGTGGGTACGCTGCGTTTCACAGATGACCTTCTGGTGGACGGTTCCGTGGAAGGCGAAATCACGTCTGATGGTGTGCTGACCGTGGGAGCGAACGCCAGCATTCAGGCTGGCGAGAAGAACAAGGTGGCAGTGCGCACCCAGAGCGCCATCATTCACGGCAAGGTTGTGGGCGATATCGTGGTGACCGACCGCGTCGAGCTTGCCTCCACTGCAGAACTGGTGGGTGATGTGACCGCCTCAACTATTTCCATTCAGGAAGGTGCTGTGTTTGTGGGCTACTGCCGCGTGGGGAATCCCGCCGTGGCTCCGGCAGCTTCCGCTGCTCCTGCACCCAAGAAGGCTGCACCCCGCGCTCCCAAGAGCGACGATGCCAACCTGCTTGGCTAAGTTGAAATAAACATGTTTCCATGCCGGAATTCAGAACAGAGCCGTTAATAGTTCCTGTCGTTTCCGGCCTGTTACCCGCAGGTGAGCGCGACCGCCGAGTCGCGCTCACCTCGTTTCGTTCTGATGATGAACGGGTGCAGGTGCCTATGCGCGAGGTCGTGTGCTATGAATGCGGCATGAGCTCGCAGGTTCCTTCAGCGGCATTGTCTGCCAACTGTATTCATTGCCATGCGCACCTGAACATGGCAAATGTGGAGATTCGTCCCGGTTCCCGCCGCC
>CAJGCV010000013.1 GCA_904501915.1 uncultured Akkermansia sp.
GCGTAGCGACCGACTGCTGATTGGAGCGTTGAATTACATAGACTGAGAACCACAATAAACATTTAAGCTTAATATCCTATATAATTGTTTATTTTTTATTCCTCGGTCTGCGAAGCAGTCGCCCCGCTTTGCGGGACTCAATGAATTGCACCTTCGGTGCACGAAATACCGCAGTTCCTGCGGTATGAAATGCGGCGAAGCCGCATGAAATACATCGGCGTTGCCGATGTAAGAAATCCCCATGCTGACGCATGGGGACATGGCTCGCCTGAGGCCCTTCAAATTCCCATCTATCGGGCTGTTTTGGGACACGTGTGCCCCGATACTTGAATATAACAAGTTTTTGGAGTTGACTTTTGCAGTATTTCAGGGTATACCATAATCGCTATGAGTCTCTTGCCTTGGATTGCAATGGCTGCCGGTAGCGTGGCAGTCAACACACTTGACCCGATGCCACAGCCGGGTGATGCGGGATTTATGTCGAATCCGCGGCATCATCTGCGCTTTGTCATGGAGAATGATTCGCCATTCGGCAGTGATTGCAATTATACACATGGTACGCGTATTGATTACGCCAGGAGTCTTCCGAAAAATTCGAACCATGCATTCGGGCTGAGCCTCACGCAGAATATCTACACGCCGGAACCGCATACCAAAGGTGCAGTGCCGGGAGATCATCCTTATGCCGGTTATCTGGCCGTAGGTGTGGCGCATATTTTCACCGGAGAATATGTGGGGAACAGCATGGAGTTTCAGCTGGGCACGACCGGTAAGCCCTCGCTTGCTTTTGATTCGCAGGATTTCGTTCACAAAACCGGCGGTTTGCAGCGATGGGAAGGCTGGGGAGACCAGATACCTTCGGAAATGACGTTCCAGTTTACTGCGCGGCAGGATTATCGTCTGCCGTGGCTGGAAACAACGACGGCGTCCGGGCTGCAGACGGATGCCATCATCTATACACGCGAAGAGCTGGGTACTGTTTCCATCGCTGCAGAAGCCGGCTTCAGCCTCCGCTTTGGACGGAATCTGCCGCCCGGCATGCAGGTGAATGGAAACCAGAGTGCCAATTTCGGGGTCGGGCTTATCCGCAAACCCGGGTATGATACATATGCAACGTCCTGGTATGTGCTGGTGGGCGGTTCGGTGCGTTACGTGGCGCGCGATATGTTCATCGATGGCGGTGTATTCCATGATTTTGAGCAGACCTGCCACCTGGAACCCTGGGTGGGTGAGGCCACGGTGGGTATTGGAATCCGCCACAGACGCGTGGATTACTATGCCGGAGTGGTAACGCGCACGCCCCGTTTCCACGCGCAGGAGGATGATACGTTTTTTGGTACATTTAATTTCGGATTTCACTGGTAAGGAATGTCGGCTTGGCTTAAGGGGGGGATGATGGTGCTGGGAGCAGCCTGTGTGCTGCTGCTGGCTGGAGGTTTTCCGTTGATGGGGGCTCCCGGGGTGTATGGCGGCGGTGCTATGTTGCTGCTGGGGGTGATGACCGTGCTACTCTGCATGGTTGGCGGGTGGCGTCTGGCAGCGGGTCGGCGTGTGCAGCTGGTAGTGGGGCTGGTATTCCTGTTTTTTACGGTGACAGGGCTGGTCATGTTGTTCCAATATGGGGCGAAGGCGCTGGATTACGCCGGCATTGGCGGTCCCATGTGGGCCGGGGCTGTCGGCATGGCTTGTATAGCGCTTACCGGGGTGGTATTCATGGCGGTGTTCGGGTTTCTGTGCTACCGTGTGATGAATTGCCGTATCCTCTGGTTGGCAGGGTTGCACTGGGCTGTGGCGCTGCTGGGGGTGGGGGCTTTCGTGGATGCCGCCTGGGAGGTCCGCATACCTGTGGCTCTGCCGGCAGATGCAAGAACTGAATTGACGGAACTTACAGCGCAGGACGGGCGCGTGTATCCGCTGGGATTCCGCCTGCGGGCAGATTCTTTTGTGGTGAAATACTATGACGATGCCACGTATTCCCTGTATTCGTTTGAAAACGGACGCCCGGGAGCGGGCCATGCCGTTGAACGCCGCGGAGACATGCTGCACTCAGGGGCAGAAAGCTGGCCGGTAAGTGCGCTTAAAAGCGCCCCGGGTATGCCGCACCCCTTCCTGATGCTGCCGGGGAATCCAGCCCGGGTGCTGGTGCAGAATCCTGCTACGGTGCGCGATTATTGTGCCCATATTGTTGCTTTTACCGACCACCTCGGACGCCCCGAAACGCACAAGGCAGAGCTGCGCGTGAATGCGCCCTTTGCGTGCAAGGACTGGCGGTTTTCTCTTTCTTCGTATCATGAGGAAGGCGGCTGTACCGTGGTGCAGCTGCAGGCGCGCCGGGCACCGGGGCGCTTCGCGGCGCTTTGCGGCATGGTTGGCATTATCATCTGCACCGCTGTGTGGTGCTGGTGGAGAAAGGAGGAAACCCCGGCATGATTACGCTTGTCTATACATTCACACTGATGGCTCTGCTGCTCTGCCTGCTCAGCGCGCTAGCTGCAGGTGCGAAGCGCCAGGCTGATGCCCGGCGGGCTATGCTGGCTGCCTGGGTGGTTGCATTGCTGCTTTTTGTGGCAGACTGGGTATTGGCGCAGGCGCCTCCTTTTGGCAACATGCGGCACGTGCTGGCCTTTTTCCCGCTGGTGATGGCGCCTGCGGCGTGTTACCTGCGGCGCTGCCGTGGCTTAGAGCTCACCGGCTGGCTGGCGGCAGCTTCTGCCATAGCCCTGGTGGGGGCTCTCTGTATGCCCTTGCAGGCGACCTGGCGCCAGATGCCCGCGTTGCAGTCTCCCTGGTTTGCGCCCCATGTTATTGCCTATGTCGTTTCATACGGGCTCATGACGGTGGTCGCACTGCTTACCCTGGCATCACTCCGCAGCGAGGAGCGTTTGCGTGCTGCTGATGCACTGGTGCGCCTGGCGCTCCCCTTTATGACCTTTGGCCTGTGGAGCGGTGCTCTCTGGGCAGATGCTGCGTGGGGTGGCTACTGGGCATGGGATATCAAGGAGGTCTGGTCGCTCCTCACCTGGAGCATCTACCTGCTGTATCTGCATGTAGAGCGATATCCCGCATTTGCCGGGTGGCGGCGTCCCCTCATTCTGCTGGGCTTTGCGGCAGTTGTTATCACCTTTCTGGTTGTTAACCTGTTGCCGCGTATTGAATCCATGCACAGCTACGCACTGCCTTAACGGAACAATCACTCTTCCGTTTTTCTGGGTTTCCTTTTCTTTTTGCGCTTCTTCTTCGGGCTGTCGCCTGCGCCAATCTCTTCGAGATTGAGCGCGGGTTCTGCCTGTGGTTTCTCGTGGTATGCCGGCAGAATGTTCTTGTCCAGGAAATCACAGGCCTCTTGAATGGTCTGCCCCAGTGGCCGGATTGCGTGGCCTCCTGCGGTGCGTTGCTCTGTTTCTGTTTTATATTGGTGCTGCATCGGGCGGTCTTCGTGTGCTGTGTCCGCTCCCGATGTCGGGACGAAAATCGGGTAATCCCGTTTCATGTCCAGCGTCATTTCACCTTTAACCAATCGGGTTACGTTGTCAATGGAAAGCATTTGCAGAAGAATCTGCTTGAATGGCTTGTTCTGATGAAAGTTGAAATAGATGGACATGCCGATGCCGAGCAGCATGATGCCTGTAAAAACTGAGCCGGAACACCAGATGGCTATTTCGAACAGCTTCATCGGGAATGTTTCTCTGTTGGTTGCAAACTTGCGCCGGTTGCGCAGGTCTTCCAGCGTCAGTTTGCCATAGCGCCGGAAAGGCACAATGAACACTTGGTATAAAAACCTGAGTATGCCCAGGAAGATGAGCAGGAAAAACACGGCCCCGGAGAGCCAGATGCCCAATGTGATGTAGGGGGATATGTCTGTTTCCATGGAGAGAGAGGGGAGGACGGTATTAGTTTGCGTTGCTTTTCAGAATGGTGCGAACCGGGAATGGAATGTTGATTTTTTCCACGGCAAAGGCATCCAGAATTGCTTTGCCGAACGCGAAACGCGCGGCGTGGTAATCCTCTGTTTTGCACCAGGCGCCTATGTGCAGATTCAGCGAGCTGTCGCCAAAGCCGACAAAGAGCACCGCCGGTGCCGGATTTGTTGCCAGCAGCGGTTGTTCGTCGATGACTTTCAGAATAACCCGTCGCACGTGTTCCAGGTCGCTGGCATAATCGACCCCGAGGTCAAAATCACAGCGGCGGAGGGTGTCGCCCGTCAGGTTGACTACGGGTTCTTTCACCAGCGTTTCACATGGAATACGAACACGCGCATTATCCGTCTGCCGCAGGGTGACGGAGAGCAGGTTTACGCTTTCTACGGTGCCGGAAATACCGCCGGTGCTCACGTAGTCCCCCAGGCGGATGCTGCGTTCGCTCATGATGAAGATACCGCTGATGAGGTTGCTGAGCACGGTTTGCGCGGCAAAACCAATGGCGATACCGGCAACACCAGCCGCGCCGAGCACGCTGATGAGATCGAAGCCCACAGCCCGGAGTGCATGCACGACGATGAATACCCAGAGCAGGGTGAGCAGGGCTTTTTCCAGCAGCGTGCCTACCTGGTGGGGCAATTTGCGGTTCAGGGGGCGGAATGCGCGTTTGAGTATCATGCTGAGCACAATACCGGCTGCAAGCGTAAGCGCAAACACCAGCCACCCCTGCGCCATGAGAAATTGCCACACGGCTCGACTATCGGTCCAATCAACAGTTGCCCACTCCTTCATGCTGTAGATAATAGCATGCCGGATTCGTGGTGGCGAGTATTTATTGCAAAGAATTTCGCGCTGTCAGAGCACGAGCGCCATAATGAGCATGCCTGTGGCTACGCCGTATATGCTCAGATGGTGGTGTCCCCAGCGCTCGGCCATGGGCAGCAGTTCGTCAAAGGATATGTAGACCATGATTCCTGCAACAACGGCAAAAAGCACTGCCAGCAATGCAGGGCTCAGGAAGGGTATCAGAATCAGCATGCCGACCAGTGCTCCCAGTGGCTCCGCCAGACCGGAAAGCAGAGCCCAGCCGAAAGCTTTGCGGCGGTTGCCTGTGCCGTAGAGCAGGGGCAGGGCTACGGCTATGCCTTCCGGTATGTTGTGGATGGCCACTGCCAGTGCGACGGAGGTGGCAATGCCGGTATTGTCGAAAGCGGATGCAACGGTGGCAATGCCTTCCGGGAAGTTGTGAATGGCTATGGCCAGCGTGAAAAGCAGAGCTGAGCGGCGTAGTTTGGCATTGCCTGCAAACTCACCGGTGGATTTGACGCAATCCATGCAGCCGGGGTCAGGAATCTCGTGCGGGTTTTCGTCTTCCGGTATCAGGTGGTCAATGATGCACGCCAGCGCCATGCCTCCGAAAAATGCAAGCGTAGTACCCCAGCGGGCGTTTTCTGCCAGCATTTCTCCTGCGGCGGGCATGAGCTCCATGAACGAGATATAGACCATGACTCCCGCGCTGGCACCCAGGGCAAAGGTGAGCACTCGCGTATCGGTGCGTTTGACGAATAGAGCCAGTGCTGCGCCAATACCAGTGCTTAACCCGGCCAGCAGGGAAAGTATCCCGCCGAGTAACAGATGGTCCTGTGTGCCAGTGAGCATGCGCCCAGTTTAGATGTTTTTGCCAGGCTTGTCAACCGATTTCAGCAGGGGTGCTCAGGCTTGCTCCTGGTGTTGGCGTGAGCGGCGGCTGACGAGCTGGTGCACAAAGTAAAGCGGCAGTCCGAACACCAGAATGAGGAGCAGGGGGGTGAATACGAAGAGATAGAGGCGGAGATAGAGGGTGCAGGTGGGGTCTCCGGCATCGGCGCCCATTTTCCACCAGTGGTAGGTGGCAGTGGGATTCCAGGTAACGGGCGAACCCGGGATGAGGTGCATGAGTCCGCGGCGCGCCATGGCGGCCGGGTAGCCGCGGTTGCTGGCGGTCAGGTAGTATTCATCTGCCAGGGAGCTTTCGCCCGCGCTGTCGTAATAGCGGCCAATTTCGTAGGGTGCAAAGGGGCTTTCGAGCATGGTGTCTGCGTACTGCAGCAGTCTCAGCCCTTCTTCAGAATCGGCTTCCACGCCATTGCCGAAAATAAGCATGGAACCTGCCTTGACGGCGGCATCTGCGTGCCCTTGCTGGGCTGCGGCGCGGTAGGCTTCCAGCGCTTCAGTGGCTTTACCTTCTTCCTGCAGCATCCAGGCCCGGTGGTAGAGTGCTGCCGGCACTCCGGCTGCCACGGCTTTGTTGAGGTATTGCATACCCTTGGCTGTGTCCTGCGGTATGCCCTTGCCCTTCAGGTATGCATCTGCCACTACATAGGTCATCTGCGCGTCTTTGCCCTGGTCTGCCAGCTGGGTGGCGTAGGTAAGCGCTTTTGCCTCATTTGCCGTGGTTCCCAGACCCTTGGTGTATATCTTGAAGAGCTGGTAGGCGGCTGGGAGCACGCCGGCGCCTGCTGCCTGTTCCAGTTTTGCGATGCCTTTGACTGCATCCTGTGCCACGCCCAGTGCGTTGAGCTCCATGTAGCCTTGCCAGTAGAGTGCTTCCTGATTCCCTTGTGCAGCCAGGGTGCTGTAGGTAGTGTAGGCTTTAGCGTAGGCAGATGCTGCTGCCTCCGGGCTGTTTTGTCTGGTATATAAATCACCCAGGATGAATGCGGCAGATGGTTCACCTGCTGCAGAAAGACGGTTGAACCATTCAATGCTTCGCGTCTGGTCCGCAGGGATGACTTCGTCTCCGCTCATGAAAAGCCGCGCGAGCATCCACATGGCTTTCTGATCGCCGGCGGTGCCTTTTTCCGTCAGGTTAGCAATGAGTTTATCCGCCCAGGCTGAGGCTTGCGTGCTGTGGCCTTTGAGCGCATAGCGCAGGTAAAGCTGGCGCTGGGAATAGGCGTCTCCCTTTTCTGCTTCGGTTTTGAGCTGTGCCACACTGGCTTCCATGCGCTCATCATCGCAGGTGAGGGAATCTGCTGCCAGCAGGGGCAGGGTAAGCAGGGCTGTGAAAATCCAGGCGCGTTTCATGTGGGGGTGTAGGGGAGACTTGGTACTCCAGGTATATGTTGAAAGAAAAAACCGGTGCTGACATGGTAAATCAGCACCGGTGATGAGGTAAATAATCTTACTCACCGCGGCGGAAACCACCGGACTTGCGGCCACCGCCGTTGCGATTGAATGGTTTGCGGGCTCCGAAAGAAGGCTTGCGCTCTCCAGCAAAGGAACGGCGCTCACCGAAGGATTTGCGGTCGCGGTCGCCGAAGGAACGGCGCTCACCGAAGGGCTTGCGCTCGCCGTCGCCGAAGGAGCGGCGCTCACCGAAGGGCTTGCGGTCGCGGTCTCCGAAGGAGCGGCGCTCACCGAAGGGCTTGCGGTCGCCATCGCCGAAGGAGCGGCGCTCACCGAAGGGCTTGCGGTCGCGGTCGCCAAAGGAGCGGCGCTCACCGAAAGGCTTGCGGTCGCGGTCTCCGAAGGAGCGGCGCTCACCGAAGGGCTTGCGGTCGTTAAAGCCGCGGGAAGCCTCACGACGGTTGCGAGGGGCACGGCCAAAGGGGCGGCGGTTGTCCTCGCGTTCGGGCTCGTAGGCTTCGCCCTCTGTGAACTTGGTGGCAATGCCGAGGGCCTCTTCCTCTGTTTCGAAGTCGGCAGGGTTGAAGACGTAGTTGTCATCATCGTCTTCTTCCACGGTTTTGCCGGCGGCGGGTGTGGGACGCGGTTTGAACACCTGCCTGGCGCCCACGAGCCCCTTGCGGCGGCGCGGGTTGGTGCCTGCCTGCTCAATCTGCTCAGCCGTCATGAGCTGGCAGTGACCGGGTTCCAGGTCCCCCCCCCAGAGGGAACCGATGCGTACGCGCACCAGTTTCTTGACGCGCAGCCCCAGGCAAGCAAACATCTGGCGCACCTGGCGCTTCAGCCCCTGTTCCAGCACCACGCAGGCGCGGCGGGCGGAAAGGCGGGAAACGTACTTGGCTTTTGCCTGACCTTCGGGAATGCGCACACCTTTGAGCAACTGGATAAGCACGCTGCTGTCGAATGCCTGGTCGAGCGTGACCCAGTATTCTTTTTCTACGCCACCACTGGGGTGCGCGAGGTTCTGGCACATGCTGCCATTATTGGTGAAAATCAGCAGACCCTCACTATCGGCATCCAGACGACCCACGTAGTTGGCATGGCGGTATTTGGCCGGCAACAGGTCGTATACGGTGCCGATGGCGCCCTGTGCCTCGCGACTGCAGACATAGCCGCGTGGCTTGTTGAGCAGGATGACCACTTCTTCCTGCGGTACGGCGCGGCGGCCATCCACTTTCACGAAGTCGCTGGGCATTACGCGCAGGCCGGGGGTGTCAACGGCCTTGCCGTTCACTTCAACCCGCCCTTCTGCAATAAGGCGGTCCGCAGCGCGTCGGCTCTCGTAGCCGCACATGGCCAGAAACTTGTTGAGACGCACGCTGCCTTCGGGGGCGGCTGGGTAACCCGTTTCTTCAGTCATAGTTCAGATAAGAAAAATTCAATGGGATAAAAGAAGCCCCGCGGTTGCCACAACCGGGGGCTCCAGAAAATGTGAATACCCTCTCGTGAGGGGCGGAATCAGGCCTCGAACTTGGTCTTGGGCAGGCCGATGGGGCTCTGACCTTCCTTCCACTGACCGCGTTCCTTCATGAGCTTCACGCGCTCGAAACGCTTGAGAACAGAACGCTTGCCGCCAACGGTACCAGTAGCCTTGAGTGTGGAGTGCTTGGACATATTTGTGTGTTTGGTAAAGGTTAACTCCGCATCACTGCGGAAAAGTGGTCGCTTCTTATACAGCAGAAACTCCCGAATTGCAAGCCAAATTTCTGACTTTTTTTACATTTTGAACAAATTAAACAATTCTTTAAACAAAAGTGCAGAGATGATGCGCCTGACTGGTTGAAGAGAGTGCGTCACACGGCGCGATTACGCTTGACGCTCTCCCCCTACCTGGGATACCATGAGGGCAGACCTAGGGAACAATAATAACCACTAAGTAATAGACAAGACTATGAACAAGAAATACATCCTTATGGCTATGGTGGCAGGCTCCGCGCTGCTCACCACTTCATGCTCCACGATGGTAAATGGCAACAATGTGTCTGCCAACAAGGTGGGATACGGTGCTCAGGCTTTCCCTGCCACGGTGGTGGCTGCCAGAAACGTAACCATCGAGACGAGCAGCACGGCTAAGAACGTAGGCACCGGCGTGGGTGCGGTTCTGGGCGCTGGTGCAGGCCAGATGCTGGGTGGTGGTTCCGGCCGCATTGTATCTGCCGCTGGTTTCGGCGTGCTGGGCGCTCTGGCTGGCCGTTATATCACCGACGCTGCCGGTAATACGCAGGGCCAGTCCATCACGGTCAAGATTGATGGTACTAACCAGCTCTATTCCGTAATTCAGCCTGTGTCCGAGCAGGTGGGGTACATCCCGGTGGGGGCTCACGGCCTCTACTACCACGGTACCAACAACAGCCGCTTCGAACCCGATGGTACCTATTAATCCGCAGCTTTGCTGCTGAGGCTGATTTCCTGATTACCCTGCCGGATGACGGCAGGGTGATTTTGCTATTGCGGTAAGACAAAAACCTCCGGCAGCGTGCATGCTGCCGGAGGTCGGAAACGGAGATATCTCCGGGTGCTTAGTTGCTTGTTTCCTTTTCCTGCGCTTCGAGCATGGCGTAGGCGCTGGTTTCATCGGGGTCGGGACCATGGTGGACACCGGTGATTCGGGAACGGAAAAGCTTCATGATGAAGACAAAGGAGCAGGGAATGAAGAACACACCCAGTGCTGTGGCAATGCTCATGCCGATAACCACCACCACGCCGATGGAGTTGCGAGCCAGTGCACCGGAACCTTCTGCTGTGACCAGCGGTACACAACCCAGGATGAAGGCGAATGAGGTCATGAGAATCGGGCGGAGTCGCATGCGGGCTGCTGTTACGGCAGCGTCGATGAGTTCCTGCCCACGCTCCATCTGCAGCACGGCAAACTCCACGATGAGGATGGCGTTCTTGGCCGCAAGACCTACGAGCATCACCAGACCAATCTGGGCGTACATGTTGAGGTCAATCTTGGTCCACAGCAGCCCCAGGAAAGCGCCCAGCACGGCAATCGGCACGGTCATGAAGATGGCGATGGGAAGTGTCCATTTCTCATACAGAGCCGCCATGATGAGGAATGCAAACACGGCAGACAGGCCAAAGATGGAGCCGAGGCCGAGACCATCCTGCACTTTCTTTTCCTGGAAGCTCATGTCCACGTATTCAATGGCGAACTTGGTGGTATCCAAGTTTTTGGCAAAGACTTCTTCCACTGCGGCCATGGCCTGGGCGGTGGAGTATCCTTCTGCCGGGCTTACGGAAATCTTGGCGGCGTTGTAGTTGTTGTTGCGCCACACGAATTCGGTGTCGGCTATGTCCTTGATGGTGACCAGTGTGCTCAGCGGCACGGAGTCACCCTTGGCATTGCTTACGTAGAAGTTTGCAATCTGCTCCGTATTGGCGCGGCTGACACCGGCAGCCTGCATGTATACCTGCCACTGCTGGCCGAACTGCGTGTAGTAGTTCACGAAGCTGGAGCCGTTGAAACACTGCAGCAGCTGGTTGGCGGCGGCATAGTCCACCCCCTGCGCCAGACATTTTTCCTTGTCGATGGCGATGCTCTTCTGCGGCACCTGCGGCAGCATCATGTCCGATGCCTTGGCAATGGCCGGGTGCTTCATGAGCGCCTGCTCGAACTTCTGGGCCTGGTCGTACAGCGGACCTACGCCCTGGCCGTCCAGGTCTTCCAGAGCCACGGCAATGTCGTTACCTACACCCACGCCGGGGATGGCAGGGGGGCTCACCAGGAAGCTGACGCCGTCCACACCGCACATGGCCAGCTTGGCCTGCACGCGCTTCTGGACATCATCCGCTGTGGGGATTTCGCCATTTTCCATAAGCGGGCGTTCCGCATAGGGTTTCAGACATGCAAAGAAGGAGAGTGCGTTGGTGGTCTGCACTCCGATGACGAGATTCATGCCGATAATGGACACGGCGAAATCTGTGGTAGGTTCCTCAAGCAGCACTTTTTCCACCGGTATGACCTGCTCTGTGAGGCGCTGGAGGGAAACACCGGGTTTCATGATGACGCCGCCAATGAGGAAGCCCTGGTCTTCTGCCGGCAGGAAGCCGCCGGGTACGCGCTGGGCCACCGGGATGATGCAGGCGGTGATGCCCGCCAGCAGAGCCATGGAAATAACCAGATTCTTGCAAAGCCAGTGGCATACCTGCGAGAACTTGTCGGCAACGGCATCATAGCAGCGGTTGAAGAGGTTGTAAAGCGGCGTAAGCAGCGAGCGGTGTTCTTTCTTGGGCTTCAGCATGAGGGCTGAGAGCGCCGGGGAAAGCGTGAGTGCATTGAAGGCTGAAATCAGCATGGATACGGCAATGGTCACGGCAAATTGCTGGAACAGTGTGCCTGTAATGCCGGGCAGTAGTGCCGTGGGCAGGAATACTGCTGCCAGCACCAGGGCAATGGCCACTACCGGACCGCTCACTTCCTTCATGGCGGCGAAGGTAGCCTGGCGCGGGTTCATGCCGTTTTCCATGTGGGCTTCCACGGCTTCCACCACCACGATGGCGTCGTCCACCACCAGACCGATGGCCAGTACCATGCCGAGCAGGCAGATGGTGTTGAGCGTGAAGCCGAGCATGGGGAAGAAGATGAAGGTGGTCACCAGCGACACCGGCACGGCGATGAGCGGAATGAGTGTGGCGCGCCAACCCTGCAGGAAGACGAATACCACCAGGGCTACCAGCACCATGGCTTCAAAGAGAGTGTGTGCAATTTCGGTGATGGAGTCGCGCACGGTTGTGGTGGTATCCAGCGCCACAAATCCGCGCATACCTTCGGGCATCACCTTGGCTTTTTCTGCCAGAAGAGCCTTGACCTTGTTCACGGTTTCAATGGCGTTGGAGCCAGCGGCCTGGTATATGGCCAGCGAAGTGCCGGGGCGCCCGTTGATGCGGCTGGCCTGAGAGTAACTCTGCGAACCAAGTTCAATCTGCGCAATGTCCTTGAGGTAAACTGCCTGGGTGCCTTGCTGGCGCACGATGATGGAGTTGAACTCCTCCACTGAGCTCATGCGTCCCTGGTTGCGGATGGTGTAGGTGAATTCCTGACCGTCGGGCATGGGTTCGGCACCTACGGCACCACCGGGGTTGATAGCGTTCTG
Organism: uncultured Akkermansia sp.; assembly: GCA_904501915.1. Taxonomy (GTDB): domain Bacteria; phylum Verrucomicrobiota; class Verrucomicrobiia; order Verrucomicrobiales; family Akkermansiaceae; genus Akkermansia. The sequence continues at coordinate 12,182 of CAJGCV010000013.1, forward strand.
GTCGCTGATGGCCTTGTAGACTTCGCTCACCGAGATGCCTTTCTGTGCCATTTTATCGGTGTCCAGCCAGATGCGCACCGCAAAGCGCGCACCGAACACCTGCACGTCGCCCACACCTTCCACGCGCTTGAGCGGGTCTACCAGGTTCAGGAATGCATACCCCGTGAGACTCACAGGTTCAAAGAAGCCTTCGGGGGAGTCCAGCGCGTACAGCATGAGGGGCAGACCGGAGGACTGCTTGATGGTGATGCCCATCTGAGATACCATGTTAGGCAGCTGGCTGGTGGCCTGGCTGTACCGCATGTAGGTGTTCTGCTGGTCGGTGTTCGGGTTGGAGCCTGCTTCAAAGATAACGTTGATGCTGCAAGAACCGTTGTTGGACGAGGTGGAGTTCATGTAATCCATCTTTTCCACGCCGGAGAGCTGCAGCTCAATGGGTGTTGCGACGGATTCTGCCACTTCTGTAGCATTGGCACCAGGATAAGCTGCCGACATGGCAATGGTCACCGGTGCGATGTCCGGGTACTGGGCAATGGGTAGCGCTACCATGCTGATGAGACCCAGCAGGGTTGTTACCACGGCAATGACGCCTGCAATAATCGGGTGCTTGATAAAGAACGGAGACATATGGGGAGAAGGTTTTTAGTTGTTGTACTGGGGAACTTCCTTGACCGGCTCTGCGGTGACAGAGGGGGTGACCGTCTTGGTGGGTATGTATATGAACGGCTGCGGGGTAAGCTTGTTCACGGGCGCTTTGGCTGCCTCGTTGGCGGCGTATGCCTGTGCTGCCATCATGGAGCCTTCCACAACGACATTCACATCTGTGGCGTCCTTGAAACCAAGGCTCTTGACCACCATGTCCATGAGCGATTTGCATCCTTGCCCGAATGCCATGAGGTCGAGCTCATCCTTGGCTCCGGCCTGTCGCAGCACCAGTTCCCGGTAATCGGCGGCGGCCATCTTGCGCAGCAGCAGCTCGCCCCAGTCGCTCACGCCTGCGTCGGCAAGTGCGCTTTCCGGCAGAGGCTTGCCGGCTTCTTTTTCCAGAAGCGCGCGGAATGAGTCTACTCCGGCATTTTTGAGAATGAGTTCACCCCAGTCCTTGACCTTGGCTCCACCCAGGATGATGGATTCCAGATTAGGTGCTTTGGTTTTGGCGAGTACCCCGCCGGCTACCATGGTGCGGTCGGGCTCGATGACCTGCATGGGCTGGAGCATTTCCTTGCCTGCGCCGTTGTCCAGCTTCAGGTTGATGATGGGTCCCTTGGTGATGGGCAGCATCTGGGGCGTGTTGTCGGGCTTGAGCAGCACAATGAGATCCATGCCCTTGGCATTAAGCGGGGCGCGGGCCGGCACCAGGCAGGCGTTCAGAATGGGTTGCAGTTTGGCTCGTACGGTTACAGCCATGCCGCTGCGCAGCATTGCCTGGTCATTGTCCACTTCACCGATGACTTCCAGCGTGCCTGTGCTGGTGCTCAGGGTATTGTTAGCCGTGACCACGCGTCCTTTCTTCGGGTACGGCATGTTGTCATCCAGAATGATGTCAAATTCCGGGTCTGCGGCAGTGCGCGGGTCTGTCTGGCGCACCCGGTAGTTGGCAAATCCACGGCTGGCACCGCGGCCGCTCAGCCCGAAATCCACGCGCATCGGATTGACGGAGGAGAGCGTGACCAGCGGCTGTGCATCTGTGGCACTCACCAGTGAACCGACGGAAACTTTGTGAATACCCACGCGCCCTGCAAATGGGGCGGTGATGGTCGTGTAGCCCAGGTTGATTTCTGCCTGGTGCACGGCGGCCTGCATCTGCGCGATGGCGGCGTCGGCTTTGCGGACCGTGGCTTCATTGGTGGTGACGAGGGTTTCGCTGTCAGTGACCACTTTGTCAGAGATTGCGCCGGGGGTGGATTCCCGCAGCCGGCGGTAGCGCTCCAGATTCTGGCGGCTCATGGTGAGCTGCGCCTCTGCCTGCTCGCGGCTGGCTTTGGCAGCAGCCAGGTTGGCCCGTGCCTGATCCAGAGCAGCCTGGTATGGTGCCGGGTCAATGGTGAAGAGTACATCTCCCTTGTTCACCATGGAACCATCCTTGAAGTGCTGCTGGAGCAGGAATCCGCTCACCTGCGGGCGGATGTCTGTTTCATCCACGCCGCGCAGAGAGCCGAACCATGTGCCGGTTTCAGCGACATCCTGCTGCAGCATGCGGCTGATTTTGACCGGGAAGGGCGGCAGGGTGGGCTTGGCATCGGGATTCGGTGCCTTTTCCCCGCTCCCGGTAGCTGCGGCTACTACGGCGGGGTCTGCTTCGGGTTTGAAACTGAATGGCACGGGAACGATGGTGGCAGGCTTCTCTCCCTTGGCCAGACGACTGTTGGCAGAGGAGATGTTTACCGCTTGAACTGCGTTTTGCTCGTCGGTCACGACGGGGGCCTGGGTGGGGTCATCGTATCCCATGGCTTTGAGACGCTCCAGGAGCGAGATGCTGCCGTAATCCTTGACGGAAACCATGGTCTGCGTGGAATGGTAGCCGTTGCTTTCCTCAACGCGGAGCTGGTATTCACCGCCGACGGTTACCGGCAGCATGTGGGGAACGTTTTCTTTGTCCACCACAATGATGAAATTGTTGAGCAGTACGTTACGAATGGCTATTTTGGGCACCAGCATGGCAGTACCGCTGGCAAGCGGTATCTTGACACGCACCGGCATGCCGCCACGCAGGACGTTGTCCGGGTTTGCAATGATGCCTTCCACATTGACCAGACCGGAGGAGGTCAGCACACTGTCCATGGCCACCAGCGTACCTTTGTGCGGCAGGGGGGTGCCATCTTCCATGAGCAGTTGGAATTGCGGTGCAGGTGGGGCTTCCTTGCTGTTGGTGCCTATGTTGCCGTATTTGCTGAAGATGTTGATGAGGTGGTCACCGTTGACAGAGAAATCTACGCGGATGGGGTCAATGGAGGTGATATTGGCCAGATTAGTGGCCGGACTTACCAAATCGCCGATGGAGACGGCTGCCGTACCCATGATGCCATCGTATGGGGCGCGGATAACAGTGTAGTCGAGGTTTATCTGTGCGGTGTTGACGGCTGCTTCCTGCTGGCCGATCTGGGCTTTGGCTGCCTCTACCTGAGCCATGGCTGCTTTAAGTGTCTGCTGGGCATCAGTGAAATCCTTTTCCGACACGGAGCCTGATTGCACAAGCTGGCGGTAGCGTTTGACATCCAGCTCAGCCTGCTGCGCGGTAGCCTCTGCCGCGGCAAGGGACGCATGCGCTGCCTGCAGGTTGGCCTTGCAGCGTTCCAGTTCTGCTTCAAAAAGCTTGGGGTCAATGCGGAAAAGAACGTCGCCCGCTTTGATGCGTCGTCCGTTCTGGTATTCCTGCGAAATCAGGAATCCGGTGATGCGTGGGTGGATGTTGGTGTCCTTTTCGCCCCGCAGGTAGCCGAACCACTCGCCGTAGTCCGTCACTTCCTGGTGAAGCATGTTGAATACCTTGATATTGGGTGCGACAACCTGTGTTTCTGCCGTTTTGTCTTCTTCAGGCAGACAGGAAGTCAGGAGACCGAGGGAGCAGCCTCCCAGTGCAATGGCCAGAATCGTGTTGCGAGTCATGGTGCTTGAGTGTTGGTATTAAAGGTTTCAGGTGCAGGAGCGGAGCAGGATGATGATGCCGACCAGTGCGAAGATAATCATTCCCATGCCTATGTTGCCGCCTTGTTCTCCTTCCTGGGCGGTATCAGTTTCAGGCCCGATGCGCATGGGTTTTGCTGGCGGAGCCGGCTCACTGGGCATTTCCCAATTTCTCCTGGGCTTGCGCCGTGGTGCAGGGGGGATGTTCACTTGTGCTTCCTGTCGCTCGGGTGCGGGTGTGGTGGGAGCCTGGGGCTGTTCCGGGGCGAGTGGAAGGGGTGTGGAGAGCATGGAGTGATGCTGCGCGGCAAATACCCGGGCGCGTTCCTCCTGCTCGCTGATCATGGCATTGAGCTTGTGTACCAGCTGCGCAGACATGGCCTCCAGTGCCATGCGCTGGGCTTCGGTGCTGACGTGTTGCTCGTTGTTGTTATCCATGGCGCAGTATTATCAGTTGCCTGGTGCCGGGCTTTGCTGGCGCATGGCGTTAAGCACGGCGCTTACCAGCCTTTGTCTGTCGCTGCGGGCTGCTGCAGCCAGCTGCAGGAAATCGGCCAGGTGAAAATCTCCATGTGTACGCAGGAATTCCCGGTCTTTTTCGTCTCCGTACATGATGCTGGGGTCAAGAATGCCGAATATCTTGGCCTCGGCTTTGCGTATGATGCGCGGCAGGTAGGGAATTTCCTGGAACTCATCGGTCTCTGCGGGTAAATCTGCCGCGGAAATGGGTTTTGCATTGCCGGACATGCCGCGCATGGCGTTGAGAAAGTAATGCCGCCGTACGGCTGCAATCAGCAGGGTGGTGCTGGGGCTTGGTGCGCCTTTTTCAGCATATTCGCGCACGTATCCATGCATTTCTGCCGGCTGGTAGCCTATGGTTTTCAGAAAATCCTGCTCCTCCGGCAGATAAAATCGCTCTGCAGGAGTCTGAGGGTTAAGCTGGTAGCGTTCCACGGCTTCCCGGAAAAGGGACATGAAGCGGTCATTCCATTCCATATGGAGAAATTATAAAGGTACTGTTTCTTGTTTGCAAGCGGAAAAGACGCCTTGCACCTGTATAACATTAAATAGTTGGATGAGCTTTACTTCATGCGCCAGAACAGTACGACAAGGCTGTAGGTGCAAAGCCACATCAGCATGCAGGTGATAAGGCAGCCCAGCATGAGCTCTGCACACACGGTCAGCAGACTCACGTGGCTCAGCACCTGCATAACGGCATCCCAGCCCTGCAGGGCGGCTTCTGCTGCCTGGTGAATCAGCTCTATGTCAATGCCGCTGCCCAGACCCAGAGCTCCCATAAGCAGTGCGCCGACATACCATTGCAGCGGCCAGGCTATCACCTGATATCCCGGGAAGGAAATGCAGCAGGCCAGTACCGACATCGGGATATTTCCCCGCGTGCGTATGCTGCTGAGTACAGCAAATACCATCTGCAAGGGAACCGGGGCAATGGCCCAGCTGGTTCCCCATGCTGCGCCGATAGCTACGCTGCGTGATTCCCACAGCCAGAGTGCAGGGGTGAACAAACGCTCCGGCAGCATGATTTTCCATGCCCTGCTGCTGGCTCGTTTGTTGCGCAGGTAGGTGTCTACCTTCTGCACCAGCTTGTTGTAGTCAAAGTTCATGCGTTTGCGTAGAATTGCTCTACAAGCTCCACGCTGCGATGCGTGGCTCCGGAATGCACGTGCAGGGCATTGTAGGCCCGTTCAATGCGCGCTTGTGTGGCTTCGCTCTTGTCCAGGGCTGATTGGATGGTGGCTGCCAGCTCAGGTGCTTCGCAGGAGAGGATGGCATCATCATTCTTCAGCAGGGTAACAAGGTCGGCAAAGTTGGTCATATCCGGGCCTATGATAACCGGCTTACGTGCGGCAATGGCTTCCACCGGGTTCTGCCCGCCCTTTGCCAGGAAGCTTTTGCCGATGACAACGGCGTCTGCCAGTGCAGTCCATTCGCGCAGTTCGCCGGTGGTGTCCGCCACGTAGCACGCATTGACCGGTATTTCTGCCGGCAGTTCACCGGCAGTGCGGAGCAGGGGGGTGAAACCAGCCTGGCTGAGGTCTGCCACTACCTGCTCGCGGCGCTCGGCATGGCGCGGCACAATGAGCGGGAATGCACCTGCCTCACGTATGGCGGTGGCAATGAGAGCTTCCTCTCCTGCATGCGTGCTGGCTGCCAGTACGACCGGTTTTTCTGCACGCAGGGAGTCCAGAATGGTGCGGAAGTCCTCACGCATGCTCTGCGGGGCATCACCCATTACATCAAACTTGATGCTGCCGGGGGCGGTGATGATATCAGGGTCAACGCCGATGCGTGCAAAGCGGCCTTTGTCATTCTCATTCTGGGCGCCGAGTGCGCTGAGTCGTTCAAAAAGCAGGCGTGTGATACCGCGTACCTTGGCGTAGCGCCCTTCGCTGCGGGGGGAAAGTCTCGCGTTCACCATGATCATGGGGATGCTGCGGCGGTGGCATGATTCTGCAAAATTCGGCCACAGTTCGGCTTCAATCAGCACAACGGCGCGTGGGGCAAAACGCTTCAGACAACGCCCCGGCAGCCCTGGCACATCCAGCGGAGAGTATAGCGGGCGGACATTCGGTAGTGCGGCATCTCGCGCCACCTGATGCCCGGTAGCTGTGCTGGTGGAGAGGATGACCGGCTCATCGTGCGTTTTGCTCCATTCGCGTATGAATTTGAGCGCAATGAACGTTTCGCCCACGCTGACTGCGTGCACGTAGAGCCCGCCCTTGGGTTCGTCTCTGGCCGGCTTGCGGTAAAAGCCGAAACGCTCGGAGAGCCCGGTGCCAAAGCCTCCGCGTTTCTTCATCTTGATGAGGTATCCCGGTATGGAAATGAGCAGGAATACCGGCAGCAGCAGGTTATATATCAGGAGAAAGATAAGGCGCTTCATATCGAATCAACTTGGTAGAAGAGTATTACGTTCTTGCCGTAGTGGCGGGTGTCGACCAGTTTCCAGCCCGGGAATTCACGGCTGTGCGAATCGCCTACACCGTATCCCTCCTGTGCTTCTGCAATGAAATAACCGCCTTCTGCCAGTAGTTCGTGCAGACGGTCTGTCATCAGTTCTGCTATCATATCCCGGTCTCCTATTGCTTTGGCGTAGGGCGGGTCTGCAAAGATGTAATCGTATTTTCCGGCATCCCGCTTCACGAATTGCAGACAATCACTCTGTACGACGCTGCCGCCCACCATCCGGGAGCGCTCCAGATTCTGCCGTGCCATGGTGCAAGAGGGGCGTGCGGCATCCACCATCCGGGCGCTGACCGCTCCGCGGCTCAGTGCCTCAATGCCCACAGAACCTGAACCGCAGAATAAATCAAGTACCCGGGCCCCTTGAATGGTTGGCCCGAGTATATTGAACAGTGCTTCGCGCACGCGGTCCTGTGTGGGGCGCACTTCTCCCTGTGGCACGCGAATCGGTAATCCTTTGGCAGCTCCTGCTATGATTCTCATGTTGTCTGCTGGGCTTTTTATGAGTAAAAACGGGAGCCTTTGGCTGGTGCTGGCTCCCGTTTAGTGAATAATCTTAATAAGCTTGGTTACTTCTGCCCCGGACGCGTGGCGCGTGCGCTGGCCGTTGTGATGGGGAAGATGATGGTGTAACCGTGGTTGGCAATGACCCCACCGCTGATGACTGAACGCTCTACCAGACTGTAATAGAGGAAAACAGCTTTGCCGTCAGTCGCTTTTGTGATGCGAATCATCTCACGGAGGGCTGAAAGGGAGTCCTTTTTCTCCATGACCCACTCATTGCCGGTCTGGGGACCGTAATCAAATGTTTCGTCTGCGGAGAATGCCTGGCCTTTCAGTTCGCCGTTATTGGAAATCCACACGTTCTTGTTGCCGTCGTAACGGAGTGAACCAATGGTGAGCGGCATGGTGCCGCCATTGTTGACGCGCGTGCCGGACAATACGCTGTAGATGTTGCCGCCATCGTTCTTCAAACCTACGATGACATCTGCCAGACGCGCCATCTTGGTCTTTTTCCAGGCATCTACGTATTTCTCGTATTCTCCTTTATCCGGCCACAAATCAGCGTCGTAGCTCATAATATGATCTGGGGAGCCTTTCTCGTTGATTGCCTGTTGTTTCTCTTTCGGCAGTTTGACAAAACGCTCAATCGCTGCACGGTGCAATTCTGCGAATGAAGCATCACGCACCGGGCGAATGACGGAGCCCTGCATGGTTGTCCCATTCGTGGGCAGATACCCCTGGATGGTCTGGGCTGCGGTGTCTGCCAGCGCTACGCTGCACAGCATGAACGCTGCAATCAACTTGCTAAATTTGTTTTGTGTCAGATTCATATCGGATGCCTCATACTCTAGCATCGATTTTTTTTCTTGGCAAGCATGAAATTCGGTGCTATTGTCATGCTGATATGAGATTCTCACGGGCTTTACACGTGCTGGTAGTGGCTGTTTCTGCGTTTCTTCTGGAATCGTGTCAGACATCCACTCCCGCTTCTCGAATAGGGCAGAACCCTGTCATGTATGATATGCTTACTCCTGAGCAGAAGATGCTGGTACAGCAGGGGCGTATCTGTGAGGGCATGAGTAAGGATGCAGTCTATCTTGCCTGGGGAAATCCCAATACCCCGCCAGTCTCTGGCCAGCAGGATGGCGTAAGCTATGAAAAATGGGTGTATGCATCATACCAGCCTGTGATGGTGGATTCTGTCAGTGTCGGGTTTGGCTGTGGGCATGGACCCTTCTGGCATGGTGGGGGTATTGGTACTTCCACGGCGTATGTGCCCCGGGAAAATGCCTGGGTCATGTTCCAGAATAACAAGGTAACGGCTTGGGAAGAGCGCCGTTAATCTTTTCCTCTTTTATGAAAAACGACATATATACTCTCAAAACATCAGAATTAACGGTTCGTATTACCAACTTCGGTGCCCGTGTGCTTTCTTTTGAATATCAAGGCACTGATTGCTTGTATGGCCCCAAAACACTGGAGGACTTGCCCACGGATACCTGCTACTGTGGCAGTATCTGCGGGCGTGTGGCCAACCGTATAGCCGGTGGTTCCTTTACGCTTGATGGTAAGGAATACAGCCTGGCTGTCAATAATGGCCCCAATCATCTCCACGGCGGGTTGAAGGGCTTTTCGGATATCCCCTGGCAGGTAGAGGAAGTAACTGATTCCCGCCTGGTGCTCTCCCTTGTGTCTCCGGATGGTGATGAAAACTACCCTGGTGAAGTGAAGGTGCGTGCGGTGTACTCGGTAGAGGGGCGGCGTCTGACTCTGCAGCTGGAGGGGTGCACGAATGCCCCGACTCTGCTTAATCTCACGAATCATGCATATTGGAATCTCTCCGGGGCAGGAACTATTGATACTCATTGCCTGCAGGTGAATGCCACGGCATATACGCCCATGGTTGCGAATATCCCGACTGGTGTCATTGCTCCCGTTGCCGGCTCGTTGTACGATTTGCAACGCCCCGCTTCTCTCGGAGAACGCAACGCCCCCGGCGCGATTGAGGGTGGGTATGATGATAATTATGTACTGCCGGCAAAGCCTGGTGTGAAATTAGCTGCTGTGCTTACAAATGGACGACGCACGCTCCGCGTGTTGACCGACGCCCCTGGTCTGCAGGTATATACTGGTGATTATCTTCCGCTGAAACGTGGTGGTGTGGCTCTGGAAGCCCAGAATTACCCGGATTCTCCCCATCATCCGCATTTCCCCAGCATTGAATTGCGCCCCGGAGAAACGTATTCCCGCTGCATTGCCTGGGAGATTGATTAATTGTTGCGGGCCAATCTGATAAGGCATCGCCCGTCTATCGCCCTCCGTCAGCTCGACAAATTGACTTTGTCGAGCTGGATGTTTTTTATTTTGAATTACGCGTTGGAATAATTAGCGGAGGGGCGCCATACTTGCTGCCACTGCCGCTTTATCCTCGTTTTTTTTCATCGCTTGTTAAAAAGGGGTAATACCAAATCTACCATGTAGACGCTTGAGGCGGTTATTTTGTTGAGTGATTCTGGAATTATGGATGCATGATGCTGCCTTGCTTTTCCCAAGACGGGAGCTCATCGTCATCGATATGGAAGGGCTGTTGTTGCTGCTGGGCGTATGTAATGAAGGGGTATGCAGGCAGGATGATGACCGCCGCACAGATGACAGCTGTGCCTTCTGCCACACATAATGTGGCGGTGGCCGCCATGTCCACAGCAGCCAGCGGAGCGCCCACCACGCTGCGCCATACGGAAGGGGTGCCGGGTTTGTCCTTAATGGGCAAATCGCAAAGAGGATAGCATGTGGATTGTAAATTATGTGCTACCTTGCGGGCTCTGGCAAAATCAAACCTGCTGGCAGGTATACAGCTGAGACTGTTGTATTCTATTGCTTCCCCTGTAATGTTTACCGGTTGCATCCATACTTCTTCGGGTATAGAGGGGTCAAACGTGAATTGCTCCCGGAGTTGCCGCTCTGTTAAAGCGTACGTGTAGCTGTCTGTACTATCAGCACGACGAATGATTGGACGATGCGCGCTTGCATACTGAATGGTGCGTTTCTGGTAGTGGATGCCGTTTAGTTGATATAGATAAAGATCTGAGGAGCTTCCCCATGAGCCCGTTTCAATCACACCAACCCAGTCATCCAGTTTTGCACGCCGTTGGGGGAAATGGTGGTCAACCATGGCCACACGAGCATCCGGAGGGGAAACCAGCTCGCGCAGATTGCAGGTAGGCGGCGTTTCAAAGCAACACGAACTCTGCCCCAGCGCCGCAAGGCTCAGGGCTGTAGTGGCCATAATTCTGGGGGATATAGTCTTCATCGCCATTCGCCTTCTGCATTGGTTTTTGAATTATTGCCATGCCACAGGGGCATAAGACTACGCTTCCTGCGTTTGTATTAAAAACGGGCAAACAGCAGAGCTGCGCGTTCCAGGTCCTTCATGGCGTTTCTCTGCTGCCGTACGCTTAGTATCGGCAGTTTTGTGGAAGGATTACCTGTAAAGTAAAGCTTGCCGTCCTTCACCGGAAAATCGGGAAAATGCAGGCGGTGCTGCTCCAGCAACCGGGGCAGGCGTTCGCGGTAGAAAGCGCGAAGCCTGTTGGCAAAACTGTCTTTTTCCTCTTCATCTGCTATCCAGCAGTCCCATTCCCAGCCGGACGGCTCTCCCCATTCTTCCTCAGGTGCCATGGCTGCTCCATTGAGCATGAGGGGAAGCAGAAATGACAACGCAGAACCATTGAATGCCTGGCGTAGCATGCGCTGGCATTCATCCTGAGTCAGCCCCTCCAGCCGTTGCATCAACCGCAGGGCATATTCATGGCTCTTTCTGGTATACTTGTCTGCACAGCCGTAGAATTCGTTGTGCGAAAGCAGCGTGCCCAATGCCTCCAGCAGGTGACTGCGTTTGAGCGGGTGGCGCAGCAGTTCATCTGCCATGGCCCAGTGGCAGGTGTCTACTGCCTCATGCAGAGCACCCATACACCCCCCTGACGAGTCATGGTCCGGTGCATACCCGTGTCGCAGTGCGCTTGCCATACTCAACAGGTTGCCGGAGCGGGCCTTCTCATGCAGCGCTGCCAGGTGCGCCACCAGGTCTGCTCCGGTATTGTCCTCAGCATCGGGGTTTCCGCCCCAGCGAGTAATGAAGTCTCTGGCTGCCCTGGATATGTACATGTGCTCATTCTAAATAATCGGGATGATAATTGCAACGTTGTTTTGTTCTCCGGACATAGTTTTATCCTTTTGGGCTTGTTTTTGAGCGGTGGTTTGCTAGAATGGCTGCAAAGTACGATTATGAAACACATTGCATGGATTTTCTGGCTTATTATGGCTCCGTTGCTGGTGGCGGCGGAGAAAGAAACGGCGGTGAGGGTGAGACCTGACCAATCGGATCAGACGGTGGAACTGAGGTTTCCGCAGCCCCTGGTGAGCCACACGACTGTGGAAAACTGTCGTCAGATGATGAATTCCGGGGGGGCGCTGCTGGAGCGTGATGAGGAGGACTGGGAGGATGATGAAGAGGAGGAAAATGAAGGCGAGGAAGGAGATATCGACATCGATTTGGGCGATAAGAAGTATACCCCCGGCGACCTGGGGCTGGATATCTTCACGATAAGCGGGGATGATAAACACAAACCCATAGCCCGCTGGATTGACCAGGACAGACTTGAAATCCGTTTTGCTGAGGGGACATCCTGCCGCACAGAATATAAGTTCCAGCTGAAGCCGGGGACGAAGTATCTGGGGGGAGAAGCAGCACCGGCTGAGCCAGTGGCATTCCGTTGTCCTGTGGATACGCTGAGTGGGCATCCGTTCATGGATGACCGCGGTGTGGGTATCATGGTGTGTGCACGGCATCAGATTACGCGCGAGAGCAGGGAACTTTCCGCGCAGTATGCTCCGCGTTTTGTTTTCCGCGAAGCGCATGAAAAGCTGATGAGCGGCAAAACTTATTACACCACCACTGTGGAGGCGGTGGCAGAGCCGGCCTGCCTGAAGCAGGGGATAGAATCCAGAACGCTGCAGGTGCTGCAGGAGTATGGCGAGGACGTGTGGCAGAATCTGCGCGAGGATTCCCCGCTGCCGGGGCATGTGGTGCTGCGTCCGCAGAAACCGCTGGACCCGGAAAAAGAATGGCATCTGCTGGTTGTTCCCGGAGAGCACGGTGGTTTTGATAACAAATATCCGGTGTGCGAATCTGCAACTCCCATGGCAGAACTGGGTACGGGGGTGAAGTGGACGTTCGATGCTGAAAAAAAGAGTTATCATTTCCAGGTGTTTTTCAGCAACCCGATGTCTTTGGCGGATATGCCCGCCTTGTTTGACCGCATGCAGCTTGAGGTGGGCGGTAAAGCTGCCGTCAAGTCGGGGCAGGGTACAAAGAAAGTGCAGCTTCCCAACCGTGAGATTGAGTTCCGCTATGCAGGTGTGATAGAGCTTCCCGTGGTGGAATGCCATTACTACCGCGCCCGCCCGGGCAGGACTCCTGACATGCTGACCTATACGCCGCTGGGGCAGGCCAGGGGCTTCACGGTGGAGGTATCGGCCACCTCTCCGGAGCTGCTGGATGTGGTGCTGCCGGCAGGTACGGCTTCCTATCTGGGGTTCAAGACTCAGAGTGAGCACCGCCACCGTATTGCGCTCAATCCCATATGGCCGGAGCTTGCCCCTGGCAGCCACACGGTGCTGCCTCTCAAGGGCGACCGCAGCCTGCGTGTGCCATATGCCAATTTATCCGAACTGCGCGTGAACGCCTGGCGCCTGGCGCATGAGATGACGGCCACCGCATTTGCGCATGATTTGAGCAACGGCAGTGAGGTGCCGGCTGCCATGTTGAAGAATGATGTGCTTCGCAGTCGGGAATGGCGCGGCATGGCGGTGCAGTCTCATGAGTTGGAGGCTGCTTCCTATGCGCTGAAATCTGCCCGGGAGCGTGAGCGCTACCGCGCTGCGCGCAGCCGCAAGGTGCTGCAGGGTGCCACTGCATTTCCCGGGTGTTCGGTGCCCACCGGAACTGAGGGAATGGTGAGCAGTGGTGAGGTTGTGCTGAATCTCGATGCCGCTACTGGTGGTCCTGCTGCTCCGGGTATGTATCTGCTGCGCTTGCAGAAAGTGGCCAATGCGCAGGTGCGCGCTGCGCTGCGCCGCATGGAGCGCGCAGAGGAATCGCTGGATAACACGCAGGATGTGCTGGTGCAGGTGACGGATTTGAACGTCACTATCGGGCAGGAGGCTGTTCTGGTGAACCGCTACTCCGATGGTCAACCTGTGGAGAAGGGGACAATTTCCTATCTGGATGAAGATAATAAGGTGCACCAGTTGTCTATTGAAAATGGTATAGCCTGGTTGCCGGATGAGATGGGCGGTGGAAATAAGGCGTGGGTGCGCTCCGGGGAGGATGTGGTACTGGTGCAATTGCCGTACCGCTCCCGTTATCATCGCCTGCTTCACCCGCACAAGGACAAGACCTCCACGCTTCTGGTGCTGGACCGTCCCTTGTACCGCCCCGGTGATACGGTATATGTGCGCGGCGTCTTGCGCCGCACTCTGCCCGATGGCAGCTGCGCGCTGCCCACGGAGAAAACGGCAAAATTGACCTTCTATCGCCCGGATGGCACCGAGCTGGATACCCGCGATGTTTCGCTGGGGGAATACGGCGCTTTTGAGACCCGTTACACATTGCCTGTGGGCGAGGACGATGTGACCGGTCATTATAATCTGCGTGTGGAAGCGGGCGATTTCCGAACCGGCACGAGTGTGAATTGCCAGGTGTTCCGCCGGGATGCGTTCAAGGTTTCGCTGGAAATTGAGGCAGAACCGGTGGCACCGGAGGAATATAAGGTGCGCGTGGCTGCTGTGGATTACAGCGGTACTCCGCTGGCAAATGCCACCTGCGAGCTGGATATCGATTACGATGATAAGGTGACGCTGACTCTGGATGCCGAGGGTAAGGCTGAAATCTCGCGCAAAGTGACCAAGACCTTGCGGGATGTAGGCCGCATCGAGGTGAGTGGCAGCGTGTCGAACGACCGTGAGGAGTATGTACGTATCGGGAGCAAGAGCAAGAGTATCCACAAGGGGGATTTCTACATCAGTGTGCGGGATAACCGCGTGGTGCTGCTCGATTCCCGAACCGATAAGGCGCTGGCGCGCGAGCAGAATCTGAATCTGCGCCTCATTGATGAGGAGGTAAAGCCTAAGCCTGGAGCCAATGGCCTGGGCTTTAAGGATTTGCAGAAAATAGAGCGCTGGAGCGGCGAGCTGGTCATCCCGGCTGATTGTGAATTGGGAGTACCGCTGCCGGACAACGAGTCGTGGCGTGGCAAGGCCGATTACTGGATGATTACCGGCTCTGATACCGCTGGCCGGAGTGTCAGCTGCCAGCATCATTTGTGGTATTACCGCCGTTCCGACTCGGTTCCTGATATCAAGTTCAGCCTGAAGGATGGTCAGGTGGAGTTGCTGGCTGAACTGCCTCACGCCGGTACGGCTCATCTCTTCGTGGGGCAGATGCAGAAGCTGCGCCACCTTACGCTGCCGGTGCAGGCGGGTAAGCAGACCCTCCGGGTTCCGCTGCAGGCGGATGAGGAAGGCTCGCTGAGTTTCACTCTTGTTCTGCCCGGGCAGAAACCGGGCGATGCCGCTACTGTCACCAACGGTTCCGGCTTTGTGCCCATTCAGAAGTATAAGCTGGATGTGCAGATGCAAGTACCGCAGGAAGCATGTCGCCCCGCGCAGAGTATCACGCTTTCCGGTTGCGTGCAGGCGGAGGGTAAGCCTGCCGATGCCGAGGTGACGCTGTACGCTGTGGATGAGGGTATGCTTTCGGTGGCACCATACCATTATCCTGACCCCGAGGCGTATTTCTTCTCGAATACGGTGCGGCGGTTCTCGCTATCTCATTATGGCGTCCGGAATACAGGTAAAGGATTGCTCCGCCAGCTGATGCCTACGTTCTGGCGTGGCGATTTGATGGGTTGTGGGTATTCACTTTCGCCATACCCCACGCTGTATGCGTATAAAGGCGGCAAGCGCACGTTCCTGCTGGGTGGACCGTTGAAGCGGATGGGGCGTCTGACGGTCAACGCTATGGGAGGTGCTGTAGAGACGGTCATGGGACTCGGGGAGCAGCGGCAGTACGCCGCGGCTGAGGCATGTATGCCCGCTCCGGCTCCTATAATGACGGCAGGCCTGACTTCTGGTTCGAAGAAAATGAAATCAGTGAAACGCGCTGCAAGCAATGCGGCGTACGCTGTTGAAGCGGATGCCTGTGACGAAGCGGCAGCAGAAGATGGTGAGTTGGATGAGAGCCTGGATGACGAGGGGGCTGAGGAAGAACCTTACCTGCGTACGAACTTTACCCCGGTGGCGGTGTGGCAGGGTGCGCTGCGTACTGATGCCGGGGGACGGTTCTCGGTGGATGTAACGCTTCCGGATACCCTGACCACTTACCAGGTTATTGCCATGGCGGTGGACCGCAGTGGCAAACGCTTCGGCTCCGCCCGGAAGGAAATCAAGGTGAACCAGCCGGTGATGCTGACCCCCGGCACTCCGCTCTTCATGAGCCTGGGTGACTCGCTGCGCCTGCCGCTTTCCATTGTGAATAACACAGATGAGCCCGGCACCTGGCGCGTCACGCTGGAGGGGGCCGAGACTCCGCAGGAAATCACCCTGGCTGCCCGTCAGAGCGGTACGCTCTACTTTGTGTTCAATGCCACGGCGGAGGGTGAGCAGACCCTGCGCTGGACGGCGCAGGGTAAACCCGGTTCGGATGCCGTGCAGGGTGAATTTGCCGTGCGTTTCCCGGCTCCGGTGCTCAAGGAGGTACACCGCCTCACCCTGAGCGCAGGGGATGCTTCCGTGACGCTGGCTTCTCTGCTGGGGAGCGATGTGGCTACTGCAGCACGCGGTGAGATGGAACTGGTGGCATCGGCTAATCCGGTGCTGCATCTTGCCGGGGCGGCAGATTTCCTGCTGTCCTATCCCTATGGCTGCACCGAGCAGCGCTCATCTGCCCTGATTCCCTGGTTGCTGTATGACCACCTGGCGCCGTTCTGCCCGAAGATGGCCCAGACCCGCCCGGATGAAGTGAAGGAGGTGGTGAAACTGGTGATAGAGGACTTGCTGCCCCGCCAGTGCGAGGACGGTGGGCTCTCTTTCTGGGGTGGGTGGAACAAATCCTGTCTGTGGGCTACGGCGCATGCCGGCTATGTGCTCAAACTGGCGCAGGAACAGGGCTACGAGGTTCCCCAGGAGGCGATGGACAAACTCTACCGCTATCTCTGGTGGGCTTCTGTCAGCAAGGAAAGTTACCGCACCCGCTTTGCCATTGCCCGCACGCGCGGCAAGACTGGCGAGATGAAGGATATTCTGCGCGATGCACTGGCGAAGGATGAGGAAAAAGATTTCCTGTACCGCGAGACCAAGGCGAGCATGCAGTTCATGCTGAGCATGCTGGAGAATCCGGACGGCGCGGATGATGCTTTCCGCACCTGGCTGCGCAGCACCGGGCGGGATTACCGCCACGGCACGACCCAGGGTAACGCATGGAATCTCTTTGCCCTGGTGGAGTACCTGAAGCTTAAGAAGGGGCAGGGGGATGAGGCAACACTCGCCTTGCAGGATGGAACTACCATCAAGCTGGACAAGGGCGCTACGACGGTGCCGCTGCCCTGGCAGCCCGGTCAGGAGATGAAGACGCTGCCCACCGCCATTTCTGCCCAGCAGGGTACGGTGTATGCCACCCTCCGGGTGCGTGCGCTGCCGCCCACCACGGATTACCCCGGCGTGACCGAACGTGGTCTGCAAGTGACCCGCCTGTATGAAACCAAGGGAGCAGATGGCGTGTGGCGTCCGGCTACCAGCTTCAAGGTGGGGGATGTGGTGCGCGTGACGCTTACCTGCGCCAAGGTGGCAGATGAGCTTAAGTATCTCGTGCTGGAGGACTACATGCCCGCCTGCATGGAAGCCATCAACCCGAATGTGCCGGGGCAGTCTGCTGGTCTGGAGCCGCTGGAGTGGAGCTTCTGGTTCGACCACCGCGAGTATCTGGCTGACCGCGTGCGCGGATTCTGCACCCGCTGGGAGGGGCGCGACCTGCTCAACATGCGCTATTATGCCCGCGTGAAGCGTGCCGGCACATCTGCTGCCCCGCCTGCCCAGGCCCAGCTCATGTACGAGCCGCAGGTCTACGGCCTTTCCCCGAATGCCCGCATCACTTCTGAGCCTTGATGACGAAGTGATGTCAGCTTTTGGCTGTGCTCCCGTTTCTGACTGCGGCAAAATGCCGCTGTTGGCGGTGCGGCAAAATGTTCACGCGCGGCAATTTGCCGCGCGTTTTGTGTTTGCTGGAGAGGTGTGAAAATAATTATGACGGTGTTGAAGTCCTTTAATAATAAATGATTGCAGATATTTTGTGCGTGTGCGACGGAAAGTTGGCACGGAATTTGCAACATCAGAAGGCAAAGGGCGCATGCACGCAGCCCGGAACATTTCAACAACAAAACATAGAAAGAAAAGAAACCATGAGCAAGATACTCGGTATTGACCTTGGTACGACGAACTCCTGCATGGCTGTCATGGAAGGCGGTCAGGCTACTGTTCTGGAGAACAGCGAGGGCGCACGTACCACCCCCTCCATCGTCGCTTTCACCAAGAACGGCGAGCGTATCGTCGGCCAGGCTGCCAAGCGCCAGGCTGTTACCAACCCCCGCAACACGGTGTTCTCCGCCAAGCGTCTCATCGGCCGCAAGTATGCCGAGCTGACCGCCGACGACAAGAAGGTTCCCTACACCATCGTGGAAGCCCCCAACGGCGACGCCCACATTCAGGTGGAAGTGGGTGGCGAGACCAAGGTGTACTCCCCGCAGGAAATCAGCGCTATGATTCTCGGCAAGCTGAAGGCCGATGCCGAGGCCAAGCTGGGTGAGACCATCACCGAGGCTGTGATTACCGTGCCCGCTTACTTCAACGACGCTCAGCGTAACGCCACCAAGGCTGCCGGTGAAATCGCCGGTCTGAAGGTGCGCCGCATCATCAACGAACCCACCGCTGCCGCTCTGGCTTACGGTCTGGACAAGGGCAGCAACGAGCAGATTGCCGTGTATGACCTTGGTGTTGGTACCTTCGATATCTCCGTGCTGGAAATCGGCGACGGCGTGTTCGAGGTGAAGGCTTCCGATGGTGATACCCACCTGGGTGGTGATGACTGGGACAA
>CAJGCV010000014.1 GCA_904501915.1 uncultured Akkermansia sp.
GCCAGGGCAATAAACACCAGATTCACAAAGAACAACACACCCTGACCAGATGTGACAAGGAGGAAAATAAATGCCCCTATGGCACAAATGGCAGTAATCGGCTGCTTCACCAAATCATTGGAAACCGTGGTCAGGATATTCCGTACAGAAGCAGTATCTGCAAGTATCCGGCTGATAACATCTCCCTTTTGACGACTTTCCATGAACGCAATAGGCAATTCCTGCACCCGGGTAAACACTTTAATTCTGAGCCTCTCAATAATTCGAATACCAAGCACACTCACCACCACCGAATTACCCCACATAGCAAAACCGCGTATTACGAATACAGCCGGCATTGTGGCACATGCCAACACTAACAACATTTTTGGTGACAGTTGCTGTAGTGAAGGCATCATTTTTACCAACTCCGGAGTTGCATCATTCTCCGTCATGAATACTACAGGAAACACATACTTCACCATAAACGGCACGCCGGCGCCGCTGGCAGCGGCCGCCACCATGCCCGTGATTAACACCATCACAAACAAGAATAAATGTGGCAGCAAAAACTGCTTCCATAAATAAATGAGGTTTTTCATACGTCTTCCTCCTTCGTTGTTTCCTCCTCAGTTTGTTTCAACTGTTCATCATACAAGCTCTTGTATAAAGAGCATCTCTCATACAAGGTAGTATGGGTTCCATCTCCAATAATACGCCCATCCTCAAATACCAGAATGCGCTGAGCCATGCGTATAGTACTGAAACGGTGAGCAATCACAAACGTGGTATGCCCCTTGGCAAGTTCCTCCAGCTCTGCCTGAATCGCAGCTTCGCTCTTCATGTCCAGCGCTGAGGTTGCCTCATCCAGAATAAGCACCGGCGCATTCTTCAAAAAAGCGCGGGCAATGGAGATACGCTGGCGCTGACCGCCGGAAAGCCCGGAGCCACCCTCACCCAGCATACGCTCATACCCCTCCGGGGTGCTCTCCGCAAACTCATCCACCCTGGCCATTCTGGCGGCAGCCAGTACTTCCTCGCGAGTAGCAGAGGGACGCCCGGCCAGGATATTCGCAAATATCGAATCCCGGAATAATGCAGCAAACTGGGAAACCATGCCAATGCTCTTCGTGCGGTCAGCCCGGGAAATCTGGCGCACGTCCACACCATCAATCTTGACCGAGCCGCTATTCACATCATAGAATCGGCAGATAAGATTAATGAATGTCGTCTTGCCGGAACCACTCGGGCCTACCAACGCCACTACCTGACCAGCCGGAACATGCACACTCACATCCTTAAGCACAATTTTTTCTTCATTGTAGCCGAAGCTCACATGCTCAAAATCCACCGCACCGGCAACAGGCAACTCCAATTTAGCAGGTTCGGCAGGCTCCGGTGTTTCATCCACCGCATGCAGGATTTCGTTGATACCCTCAATACCCTTTGCCATAATCTGACACTGGTTGGCTACATTGCCCAGGTGCTTGATGGGTTCATAACAGAAATAGAACGCAAAGGCAATGGCGGAAAACTGCTCAAGAGTCAGACCATCGCTGCATCCGCGGTACAAAGAGTACGCCAAGGCTAACGATGAAACCATTTCCACTGAAGGAGCAACACTACTTGACCACGCAGTCATGCGTATGATTACTCTATTTAACCGACGAATACAGTCCTTAAGCAATGATTCCCGGTATTCCTCGAGATTAAATGCTCGCACTTCTCGCTGCGCAGAAAATGTCTCCTCAACAATCGTAGTAAGTTCACTCATATTCTTCATGGACTTCCACATATTCTTAGCCATGCGCTTACCCACCATGCGAACAATCGGAACACAGGCGCAGGTAATGAGGAGATTGCCCAGCAAAATGGCACTCTCGTCATTCGAACAGGCCGCATATACCAGATAAGCACCGGCCGACACCAGGGTGAGCGGCTGAATCACCAGTTCATTAAAAATAGTTACCATACCCTGTTGAGCCATGGAGGTATACTGAATGACAGCAGTCATCAGCTCCCCGCGGGAGCG
Source organism: uncultured Akkermansia sp. (assembly GCA_904501915.1). Taxonomy (GTDB): domain Bacteria; phylum Verrucomicrobiota; class Verrucomicrobiia; order Verrucomicrobiales; family Akkermansiaceae; genus Akkermansia. Next base: position 2,012 of record CAJGCV010000014.1, read on the forward strand.
GCGGTCATGGTAGGAGAACGAAAGCCACTGCAGACGCGCAAAAACATCCACTCGTAATTGAAGAAGAGCCTCTGTACCGGCACGAGTCAACAGATACGTGTTAGCATATGTAGCAAAGCCGCGAATTGCCATGACCAGCGGAATCAGGCACGCCGCAATCCACATGACGGCAATACTCATATCCTGCGGGGCGAGTATTTTTTCAATCCATTCCTTCAGCAGCGCCGGTGGCTCCAGCGTCCCGAACACAATCGGAAACACATACTGCGTCATGAACGGCAAACCAAAACCGGCAGACGCAGCTGCAATCATTCCCGCCACCACACCGCCTGCAATCAGATACCAACGAGGTAAGATATACTGCTTCAAGATAGGCTTGAAAATCGGCCACAATTTCTCATTATCCTGTGTACTCATGAGCTTCTCTCATTCTAGCAGACAGAAACCATGTTGGCAATCTTTTTCAGGATGCGGGGCAGGAACAAACGCTTTTTTGTGACACCGCCCCCCCTGATAACACGCCCTCTGCTTGACAAGAGGCAGCAAATAGTGCAATATCTGAGCAACATCACGCCAGCGCAACGCCATGAAGAGATTGCTTATCCAGACCATAGCACTGACCGCCTCCGCCACGCTGCTTACCTCCTGCTTTGACGAAATCAAACAAATCGTCAAGGGCGAGGCGGCTCCGGCCGAACAAACACCTGCAGTTGAAGAACCTGCAGCGCCCGTCGTCCCCACAGAGCCCACCAATGATGATATCTGCCGTATGCTCATGGAGCAGCTCAGCGGTTGCGAAATCGTCAACGCCGGGCAACTCACCTGCGGAACCCCGACCAAGAACACCGACGAGAGCATCAGCATGGGTGCCACCCTCAAGCTGAGCATCAAGGAAGATTTATATGCCAGGGAAAATGCACCTGCGGCATTCAACAAAGAACGCGAAGCCGTCAACGAAGCCGCTAATGCCTCCATGAAGCCGGAGGCGTCATATCTGTTCCAGGTAGGCGCCACATCTGACCTCATTACCGATGCCGACCGCCAGGCAAAACCGCTGCCGGAAAACCTGCAGGCTGCCATGAATGAAATGAAAGAACTGGCAGAAGCCCCGGTTTATCGCAAAGTAACCAACGCAGGTGATGAAGTGGAAGCCTCTGCCACCTTCACAGCCATTTACCGCGACGGCGCATGGCAGTTCAGCAACATTGTGGTAGATAATGCAGCCCTGCTTGCCCTCAGCGACTACACAGCCCAGAGTGCCCTGCCCCTGGATGCCCCCGTCCTCACTCCTGAATTCGAAGAAAGCCGCAAGGCCATCATCCGTGAAAAGGTAGCAGCGTTCAACCAGATGGCAGAACCGTATATCAAGGGGCGCGAAGAAGCCGCCCGCGCTACACTCACCGAACACCAGGCCAGGGCAGAAGAAGACGCCCGCCGCATGACGGAACAAGCCGCAGCCCAGGAAGCCGCCCGCCAGGAGTGCATCCAGGGCTACGTGCAGGCACTTGCAAATGACAAGCTCTTTGCCGGCGAATGGACCAGAGACAAACGCTTTGGTGAGATTTCCCTGCACATCGAGCAAGCCAAACAGTTCGAAAACGCCGTACAATTCGTAGGCACCATTTACGACACCAAGCTGCCCGAAGCCAGCCTGGATATTGCCGGTCGCTGCGACCTCACCCCTGCAGAAGATGGCACCACACAGCTCGATATCAACATATACGATGGTCAGTACGACCCGGATCAGCCCACAGCGGAAGTTTACGACGCCAAGGACGGCATGCTTTCCCTTAAGCTCAGTAAGGATGGCAAACTGACCGGCATCATGAGTTGTGCATCCTGGAGCAATTCCCCAGAGAAAGCATTCCAGATTAACATGGTCCCCAAGGCGAAAGAAGAGCCGAAAGGACGCCGCCGCCGTTAATACGGGCAATCTCCCCTCTCAACAGGCAGAACCGGCAGGTTCTGCCTGTTCTCTTATATGCTGATACTGTACCGGCAAGCCAACAGGGCTCATATTTCTGCGGCACTATGTCATCAGCAGTAAAAATGGGTTGATTTTCAGGTTAGAATAAGCTAGAATCGCCGCACACGTTATGGCCAGGCAAGCATTAGGAAAAGGGCTGGGCGCCCTCATCATGAAAAAGCAAGAGGCGAGCACCTCTCCCGCCAATGTTGTAGCAGATAGTGACCGCGTCATTATTGCTGATGTGCGGGACATCAAAGCCTCCCCTTTCCAGCCGCGCCGCCATTTTGACACCCAGCAGATAGAAGAACTCGCTGCATCCATCCGCGAACGCGGTCTCATTCAGCCCCTGGTAGTCCGCAAAGTTAACGGCAGCTTTGAGCTCATTGCCGGCGAACGCCGTCTCCGCGCCGTAACCAGCCTGGGGCACACCACGGTCAAGGTGGTCATTCATGAAGCCACGGACCAGGAAGTCGCTGAACTGGCGCTGATAGAAAACCTGCAGCGCGAAGATCTCACCCCGCTGGAAGAAGCAGAGCAATACCGTCTGCTGCAGGAGAAATTCGGCATGAAGCAGGAAACCATAGCGCAGCACGTGGGCAAATCCCGCGCGGTTGTAGCCAACATGGTGCGTCTGCTCGAACTTGCCCCCGAAGTTCGTGAACTTCTGGAAGCCCAGCAGATTACCGTAGGCCATGCAAAGGTGCTGCTGCAGCTCAAGAACGCCGACAAGCAGACACTTGCGGCGCACCGTGTTGCCCGCGGCACGCTCACCGTCCGCCAGACAGAGCAGATGGTGCGCAACATGCTCAACCCTGCGCCTGCCCCGGTCAAGGAAGAACCCGTTCTGCCGCCGGCCTATGTACGCGTCTGCTCACAACTTTCGCAGGATTTCGGCACCAAGGTCAACATTGCCATGAAAGGCAAAAACAATGGTGTTATTGAAATTCCCTACGCCGGGCGCGAAGATCTGGTGCGTATTCTCCAGATTTTCGGCATTACAGAAAACCTCTGATGCGCCGCTTCCTGCCCTTCATTCTGCTGCTCAGCAGCTGCGATGACACGCCGGCGTCCCCACCGACGGAAGCCACCGCCCGCCCGGCGGCTCCGGAATGGGTCTGCACACCTGATTTCAGCGGACACAACGCCTACAACCACTGCGCAGCCATCTGTGCTATGGGGCCGCGCCTCAGTGGCTCCGCCGCATTCGAAACCCAGCTGCAATATCTTGAAAAGCACTTACAGGCAGCCGGCTGGCAGACCGAACGCAACTCCTTTTCTGCCCCAAACGGTGTACACATGAGCAATCTCCGGGCTTTTCGAGGGTCACAGGCAGCACCCTTACTCATCAGCTGCCACATTGACACCAAAACCAACATTGCACCGGATTTCCAGAGTGCAGATGACGGAGGCAGCGGTGCCGCAGTCATGCTGGAACTTGCGCGCGTGCTGCAGGATGAGCGCGTGGAACTCATCTTCCTGGATGGCGAAGAATCCTTTGCCCCGCGCATGAGCGAAACGGATGGACTATACGGCTCCAGATTCGATGTTGCCCGCCGTGGCAAGGAACTCCCCCGCTGGCAGATTAACCTGGACATGGTCGGAGGGCGCAACAAAACCATAGCCGTTCCTGTACTCGACACCTCAGACTACATGTACGGGCAATACGTTGCAGCTGTCCGGGCTCTGGGATTCCGCGAGGAAAACTGGACTGCCTGGCCTGGTTCATACATGGATGACCACCTGCCCTACCTCAACGCCGGCGTAGACAGTCTGAATCTGATTGCCGTATTTTCCGGGAGCAACTGGTGGCACACTACGCGAGATAACATGAACCGCATCTGCCCCCGCTCTCTGCATGAAAGCGGGCAGATGGTTCAGCAGCTCATTAAACAGCTGCTCAACGCAAACGCTGCAAACGCCCGATAATTTCCTGCGGCACAGCAGCACGTTCCTCCGGCGTATTGAGAGGCAATGTATAGCGAACCACCGCATCCTTATCAAAAACAGTCAGCGTAAGCATATTGCTGGCGCCTTGCAGCACAAGCAGGCCTTCGGCATCGCGGAATTGCAGCGTCACCTCGCCAGCCTCACCAGGCATCCATCCTTTACCGCGAGGATTCGCATCTCGAGCCAGATGCCGGATTGCCTGCAGGTGATCAGATACCTCCATAGGTACAAAACCATTCGGCAAAGCAGCCAGTTGAGCCACCACGGCAAGACGGTGCTCACGCATGGCTTTGCGAATTTCCGGGCTCACCGCCAGGGGGCGTAATTTGCGGTCGCCTCCCACGGCAGCATCCGGGCTGTCCGCTGCCGCTGACTCTTTTCGAACCGGTCGTTCAATCATTGTCACGGACAGCGTACGGCGGACGCCCTCCTGGAAGACCTCCACCTGCAACACATCACCAGGCGCAAGTTTTCTCAAAATGGCACGCATTTCTTCACGCGAAGTGACGCGGTGTCCGTTCAGACTCAAAATCACATCACCCACCTGCACACCTGCCACGCGCGCAGGGCTTGCCGGGTGCATAGCCCTGACCAGCAGACCGTCTGCGCCGTCTGCCACGGCAGGTTCCGGCACTACCCCGAACATGGCTCGCGGCTTCTCTGCAGCCAGGGCAGGAAGCAGCATCAGCCCGAGCAACACTGTTACATCATGACATTTCATCACAAATACTCCTCCTCTACTTCTACTTCTGTTTTACAGGGCACCTGGATAATCATCGTTGCCCCCTCCTCATCATCCAGCATGAAGGAGTCTTCGTAAAGCACTTCATAACGACGCACAGGCGTTTCTCCATGCTTCCACTCCACGCGGCCTGTACCGCGGGCGTCAATGACATTGCGGCTCACCAGTCCCTGGTTATCACCTTCTGCCACGGCATTGCCCGGCAACAGGAGCGGCAACCCCACGGCGGCAAGCAACGCTGCAGCAATTCCTGCTACAGCACTTCCCCGCCCCCAGGCAAAACGGTGTTTCCGGCTTGCCTGCGCCGACGCCACATACATCTGCACACCAATCTGCCCCACCAGGCGAGCCGGCATAGCTGCAGGCTGCATGTGGCGCAGTAACTGCTCCACCTCGCGGCATTCGTGTTCCTCATCGGCAGCCTGTTGCATGGCTTCCAGCAAGCGCTTCTGCAAGCCAGCCGGCAAAGCAGACGGCACGGTGGTGGCAGTTTCAATATCTGTTGAAGAAGTATCCATGTATCAGCGTTCTATGGGGTTAGCCTCCAGTTCCTTGCGCAGCATCTGCAGCGCGTATCGGTAGCGGGAGGTAATGGTTGCTAATTTATTGCCGGTTATATCCGCAATCTGCTGGAAGGTGTGCTCACCCCATATATGAAGCACCACTACTTCTGCAAACTCCGGTGGCAACTGCCGCAGCATGCTCTCCAGCCGGCAGCGCAAGTATTCATCATCAGCTGCACTACTCAGCCATGGCGTTTCTTCCACCCCCTCGCGCAGCGTCTCCTGCTGGGCGGTGGCATAATGGCGGCGCACCTGCTCGCGGCGGCCGCGGTCCATAGCCAGATGCCGTATAGCGGTGTATGCATATGCGCGCCACTGGTCCTGACTGCCGGTAAATGAACCTCCCTCCACCGCATGCACCAGCTGCACCAGCGCCTCTTGCAGCACATCTTCTGCATCCGCTTCACTGCGGCACTGCTGGCGGGCATACAGCAACAGCTGCGAACCATACTCTGCCAGCCATGCTGACCAGTCAATGGTACCTCCTGCTGCTTCTCTGGTGGAATGGGGGGGCATTTCCTTCATACACTAAGCGCTTGTCGAGTGTATTTTTATCTTAAGTGGCTGCATTTTGCCAGAAAAAAACGCAAGCCCGCCTATTTAAAGCGTGCCTGCGCCATACCGGAACCGCAATGATGAGGGCGTTTCGTTTCTTCAGATCTGCTGGTGTTTCTTATACCTGCTGCACACGTCAGCAAAGGGATGCCCGGCTTCTATATCGGCCAGCATGCAATCGCGCACCTCCAGTGCCGCTGCCAGCGATTTCTCCATATCTCCATGATGCTTGTCTGTAAAATAGCGCACGAATACCTCTTTCTGCCGGGTCATGCATAACCGCCACCCGCAAAAAGTGTTACGTGTACCTTTCTGTCCATTATAACGCGTGATATATCGGTAGTTCTTCATCGTTCGACAGGCGCATTCTAACAATACACCCGGCACAGGTCAAGCCTTTTGTTTGATTTTTTCAAACTTTCTATTTTTCAACAAAGCTTTTTTGTTGACGTAACATATCGTAACATGCTAAGATGGCAGCATGCCAGACACACACGAGGAAATACCGCAGGTAGATAAAATCCGGACACTGCTGGATTACATCAACCGAGCCGGAGCTACCGCCATGACAGACTCACAGCGCAAGAAGCTGTTCAAGCTGAGCATTCGCCAGTGTTCCGTGCTGGCAAACATCCGCCGGTACACCCTCAGGCACCCGGAAGGAGTACCCATGAGCATACTGGCAGAGCGGGCTGGCATGTCACCCTCTGCGGCCTCGCACATGGTGGATAGCCTGATGAGCCAGGGCATGATAGAGCGGCGTCAAAGCCCGACCGACCGCCGCGCCGTGCTGGTTTCCATATCCAAGGCATTCCAGGATGTGGCAGACGCCATTGAGAAAGCCCAGCAGAAAGCAGTGGAAGAACTCAGCGCCGTGCTTACAGATGAAGAAAAAGCCATCTATACCAGCGCCACAGAGAAACTCTATGCCGCCATTATGGCACGCGAAGGACTGTAAGCTCCCCGCTTAACACGTAAGGGCATTTGTAGCAAGGCCTGCCAAAGCAGTTTCACGATAACCGGCCGCCAGAGCGTGGCCGGTTTCGTTCATCGTGGCAATCACGCTGTCCAGGCTTACAAAGTGAGTACCATCACCCCGCAGCGCCAGGCGCGCAGCATTTACTGCTTTAACAGCGCCAATGGCATTGCGTTCAATGCAGGGAACCTGCACCAGACCACACACGGGGTCACAGGTAAGCCCCAGATTATGCTCCATAGCAATTTCTGCCGCATTAGCCACCTGTTCATTCGAGCCGCCCAGAGCCGCTGTAAGACCAGCCGCAGCCATGGAACAGGCCACACCCACCTCGCCCTGGCACCCGACCTCAGCACCGGAAATGGAAGCCTTGGCGCGGTATAGGGAACAAATGGCAGAAGCCGTCAGGAGAAAGATTTCCACCCCATGTTCTCTGCCCACTGTGGCGTCTTTGCGACCGAACCGTTCATAGTAGCGCAGCACCGCCGGCAACACACCGGCACTCCCCATGGTGGGAGCCGTTACCACGCGGCCACCGGCAGCATTCTCTTCCGACACCGCAAAAGCCCAGAGGTTAATCCAGTCGATGATAGTGAGGGCATCCTGCGTATTCTCCCGGAACATTTCAGCCAGACGGCGGTAAATACGCGGCGCCCGGCGCGGCAGCTTCAAGCCGCCGGGCAGCACCCCCATAGTCTTGATACCGCGCTCAATCGCCTTATCCATGGTGGCGTAAATCTTGCGGATGCGGGAGCGCAACTCCATCCCCGTGGGCAGCGCCATCTCATTACAGCGCACCACCGCCGCCATGGTCATATTCTCACTTTTGCAATGGCGCAGCAGCTCCGCACAGGAATCAAAGGGATACGGTACCGGCAGCGGAGTCTCTGGCAATTGAGCCATCTCATCACTCCGGCGTATCGCGCCGCCACCAATGGAAAAATACACCTCATCGGATAATTCATTGCCCCCCGTCCCCAGCGCCACAAAGCGCATGCCATTCGCATGCTCCGGCAGGGTCGTTTCCTTTTCCAGCACCACCTCCTGCATAGCGCTGAACGAAATCGGGTGCGTGCCATTCAACAGCAACTTACCCTCCGTGGCCAGTGTGGCAATCGCAGGAGTGGCAGACATTTCCATCTTCTCGGCATCCAGCCCCAGCAGGCCATACACCACAGCCCCCGGCGTGCCATGCCCCACCCCGGTGAGCGCCAGCGAGCCGTACAACCACACCTTCACCTGCACCACCTGCTCCAGCACCCCACGCTCTGCCAGTTCACGCGCAAAACGCGCCGCCGCCCGCATCGGGCCCATGGTATGTGAGCTGGACGGACCTATACCGATGGAAAACACATCAAAGAAGCTGGTGTACATATCTGTCTGTGTACACCAACGCCGCCGGCAAGTCAAGTCGGCGGCGTGTAAGCAAGTTACTTAATCTCGTATTTGTACAAGACCGTACCTTCCGGCATTGACATTGCATTCACTATCACACTATACCCTCCCAAAAAGCGAAGCCTGTCAGCATAAAAGTCAATATTCTTTCTCACGTCCTCATACGCCTCGCGCTGTGGCTGCACCGCGCTTGCATCTTGCCCGGTTGCAGCCGCCACGGCCTCGCAATATGCAACAGCTTTATCTACACGCCGTATAAAATCCTTTTTCAAGGCTTTTCGCAACCGGGCATACTCAGGCGTGCCCTCCATCTGCTTCTGTCGAGCCTGCCATAATTCCATGCAGGCATTTGCGTATTCAACATTGAGCAAATCGCGTTTCTGCTGCACTTGCCGAAGTTCTTCCTCCAACGCTTTTATTATGTGTTCGTTTTCTGACAGATTGTTGCGTTTTTCACGAATTCGAGTCTCAAGTGCTTTCTCCTTGGATTCCAGCTCGACCCATTGTGCCTTGAGTTGTTTTGTGTGTTCATCCACCTCTTCCGGGGCAATCTGAACTACCTTTGTATGTTTCTTCCCAGAATATTTTTTCTTTTTGGATTTTATTTTCTTTGTTTTGGCGGGCTTCGCAGAAGAATCAGACTCAGCCTCTGCAGGCGATCCGACGCCCAGAACAAAAGCCGCAAGCAGCGCACACAAATAGCTTCCTCTCATAACGCCATCCACTATAACACGCAGAAGCAACTCACTGCAAGTCAATTCTCCTTGCGTAGTCTTTTTATTCGGCCTGTTTTTCAACAGTTCATACTCCGCCTGTTTTTCAGAGAAAAGTTCCGGTAAATGAGTCAACACGCTACCATGAATACCCATTGTGATAACGCAACCACGAGTTTGTTCGGGGCGGCAGATGTTGCCAAACCGCTGCCTACCGAAAAGATGCCGGAACATTCCATGCGCCCTCAGGATGCCTTTGAGCTGATTAAAGCTGAGCTGCTGCTGGATGGCAACGCACGACAGAATCTGGCAACGTTCTGCCAGACCTGGGATGATGAACAGGTGCATAACCTCATGGACCTGAGCATCAACAAAAACATGATAGACAAGGACGAATACCCGCAGAGCGCTGAGCTTGAAATGCGCTGCGTGCGCATGATTGCGAACCTGTGGAATGCCCCGGCCGACGGCAAGCCGATAGGTTGCTCCACCGTAGGCAGCAGTGAGGCCTGCATGCTGGGCGGCATGGCTGCGCTGCGGCGCTGGCGCGCGCGCCGGAAAGCTGCCGGAAAGCCCTGTGACCGCCCGAACCTGGTCTGCGGCCCGGTGCAGATATGCTGGCACAAATTCTGCCGGTACTGGGATGTGGAAATCCGGGAGATTCCCATGAACCCGGGGCAGTATTGTATGAGCGAGGAAGAAGTGCTCAAACGAGTGGATGAAAATACCATCTGCGTGGTGCCTACCTTTGGCGTGACTTATACCGGGCAATACGAGTTCCCGGATGAGGTATGCCGCGTTCTGGATAAACTGGCAGCAGCCGGCGGTCCGGATGTCGATGTACATGTGGATGCCGCCAGTGGAGGTTTCCTGGCACCGTTCTGCGCGCCTCATATCCCGTTTGATTTCCGTCTCAAACGAGTGAAGAGCATCAGCTCCAGCGGTCACAAATACGGTCTTGCGCCCCTGGGCTGCGGCTGGGTCATCTGGCGCGATGAATCCGAACTGCCCAGCGATATCACCTTTGCCGTGAATTACCTGGGCGGCAGCGTGCCCACCATTGCCATCAACTTCTCTCGCCCTGCCGGGCAGATTATTGCCCAGTACTATGACTTTGTGCGTCTGGGTATGGAGGGCTACCGTGCCATTCACATGGCGGCCTACGGCGTGGCAAACTACCTGAGTCAGGAAATTGCCAAGCTGGGAGATTTTGAATTCATTGCGACAGGCGACCCCAGGAAGGATATCCCTGCCGTATGTTTCTATTTCAAGAAGCCGGAATCCGCTGGGTTCAACTTATACGAACTTTCAGACCGGCTGCGCATGCGTGGCTGGCAGGTACCGGCTTTCTCACTGCCAGCCAATGTGCAGGAAACGGTGGTCATGCGCGTCATGGTCCGCCAGGGATTCACCATGGATATGGCCGCCCTCCTGCTGGACGATATGAAACGCGCCATCTGCCACTTGAAAAAATACCACGCCACAACCTGCCTGTGTGAAAACGATGGCATGGCGTTCAAACACACTTAATCCAACGTACTTTTACGGGGCCTCAAGCCGCGGGGGTAGCAGGTGTGCTGCTGCTCCTCGCGGCAAAGGTCAAAAGCTTTTTCCGGAGCGTCGGGAAACAGCTGCATACGTTCCAGAACACGACCGCGTGTATCCAGAGCAGCCGCCAGCGCTGCAGCCTCGCCACCATATTGCTTGTCTGAAAAGTAGCGCGTAAAATGCACCTGGTTGCGGCACAACGTAAGCCTCCACCCCTGGAATGATGTGAATTCATACGTGAAGCGCGTTATGTTACGAATCGTTTTCATGGCTGCCGACACCATAACACACTCCCTGCCATATAGCAAACCATATTAGACAGTATTACGGAAACACTGCCTACATTAGGAGAAACACAACTAACAAAGCTCGCGCGGCGGATTTGTTAGTTTTACACTATGAACGATGACCATGAAATCAATTACTTTCCGCTGTTCCGACAGACAGAACGAGCGCATCAGCCATGCGCTGCGAGAGCTGGCCTGCAACCGCACCGAACTCATCACCACAGCATTGGAATCATTTCTCGCCTACGCAGAACAACCCCACATACGCCAGGCAGACCTGTTTTCCCTGGTGGCGGGAATTGATGCCTGCGGTGGCGAATCCCCATTTGCTGAGCAGGCATGAAACACCCGCAGCCAGACAGGCGGATTTTTCCGCGTCAGGAATACCATTTTTTTCTTTCCTGCATGGGATTTTCGGTGTATAACATCGAGAGTCTCGCGGGGGTACATTTTCCCGGCCGTGCGACACGTTCCCCTTAAATCATTCTATACGATACTATGAGCAAGTCATTCCTGCCTGCGCAATATGCGCATCCTTACGAAATCGACGAAAAGTACAGCAAGTCCGTGGCCTATTTCTGCATGGAATACGCCATTGACAACGTGTTCAAGATTTACTCCGGCGGCCTGGGTTACCTGGCCGGTTCCCACATGCGCTCCGCCGGTGCCCTGCGCCAGAACCTGGTGGGCGTGGGTATCCTCTGGTCCTACGGCTACTACAACCAGATTCGCGCAGAAGACGGCTCCATGGCCGTGCAGTACCTGCGCAAGGACTACAGCTTCCTGGAGGACCACAACATCAAGTTCCTCATCCGCATCTGCGGTGCCCCGGTATGGATCAAGGCCTATTACCTCCGCCCGGAAACCTTCGGCACCGCCCCCATGTTCTTCCTTACCACCGACCTGCCGGAAAACGACGACATTTCCCGCTCCATCACGCAGCGTCTGTACGATTCCAACCCCATGACCCGCATCTCGCAGTACATCGTGCTGGGTCAGGGCGGTGCACGCCTCTTCGAGGAACTGGGCGTGGAACCTGAAATCTACCACATGAACGAAGCGCACGCCATCGGCGCGGCCTTCAACATGCTCGCCCGCAACGGCGGCAATGTGGACGAAGTGCGCAAGCGCTTCGTCTTCACCACCCACACCCCGGAAGAAGCCGGCAACGAGAAGATGGATATCAACCTCATGGCCAACTTCTCCTTCTTCGATGGTCTCTCCCTGGACCAGGTGCGCAGCATGCTCAAGCTCGACCCGAATGAGCAGACCTTCAACTACACGCTGGCCGCCCTGCGCCTCTCGCACATGGCCAACGGCGTCTCCGCGCTGCACGGCGAGGTCTCCCGCCAGATGTGGCAGGGATACAGCGATATCTGCCCCATCACTCACGTGACCAACGCCCAGAACCGCGAATACTGGCAGGACCCCGAACTGGCCGAAGCCTACGCCATGCGCGATAAGAAGGCGTTCATGCACCGCAAGCGCGCGCTGAAGAAGGAACTCTTCCGTGTGGTGGGCGAGCAGACGGGGCACCTTTTCGACCAGGACACGCTCACCATCGTATGGGCCCGCCGCTTTGCCGCCTACAAGCGTCCGGGGCTCATCACCGAGAATCCGGTCATGTTCGAGCGCATGCTCCAGCGGACCAACCGTCCGGTGCAGATGATCTGGGCAGGCAAGCCCTACCCCACCGACTTCACCGCCGTGGAGATATTCAACCGTCTGAACAATCTGAGCAAGAAATACCCCCGCTGCGCCGTGCTCACCGGCTACGAACTCGGCCTCAGCCGCCTCCTCAAGAACGGCTCCGATATCTGGTTGAACAACCCCGTGGTCACCCGCGAGGCCTCCGGCACCTCCGGCATGAGCGCCACCATGAACGGCTCCCTCTCCGTTTCCACCAATGACGGCTGGGTACGCGAGTTCGCCCGCGACGGCGAGAACTGCTTCATGATTCCCGAGGCAAAGGAAGGCCTGGCCCCCGAAGCCCGCGACCGCTCCGACCGCGACAACTTCTACAGCGTGCTGGAAAGCAAGATTCTGCCCCTCTACTACGATAACCGCGATAAGTGGATGGACATGGTATTCAACGGCCTGCACGATATCTGCCCCGCCTTTGATTCCGACCGCATGGCAGATGAATACTACGTGAAGATGTACAACTGCTGATACAAGCAAGCCCGCTTCTGAAAAGAAGCGGGCTTCTTTTTTGCCAATCCAGACCAGCTTATAAAAGTCTGGCGGGCATCAGCAAGCAGAACTTAGTCCCCGATGACGAGGATTCCGATTTCATTTTGCGTTTCCCGGAACTCCGGACTCAATCAATGAACAATCGTCAAAAACTTTGCACCGGGGAGCCGGGGGTGGCAGAGACCTCTGCAACGGAAGAGGTGAAATCGGCCACGTTTTTCAGATAATCATTCCACTCGATAAAGGCCATGGGGCGCTGGGTGGAGATGTGGAGTCGGAAGCGCTCCACGCGGCGCTCGACCGCCTCGAGGATATCGGGCGGGAGCTCGGCAATGGCCGCCGCTACCGCATCGAGGTGCTCCACGGCATCGTGGCAGACGAGGGGTAAGTCGCAGCCCGCGCGCAGGGCAAGAGCGGCGGATTCTGCTGGGGAGTATCGCTTGGCAATGGCCCCCATGCACAGGTCATCAGTGAACACTACGCCCTCGTACCCGAGCTGGTCGCGCAGGAAGCCCTGCACCAGCGCCGGAGAAAGCGAGGTGGGCAGTTCGGCATCAATCTCGGGAATGAGCAGGTGCGCTATCATGAGCGAGGGCAGCTCGGGCATGAGCGCCGTAAAAGGCATGGAAGCCGAGGCCAGAAAGGAATCCCGCGTACCATGCAGCACGGGCAAATCGTGGTGAGGGTCGCATTCCGCAGCCCCCATGCCGGGGAAATGCTTGCCGCAGGTCTGGATACCGCGGCCGAAGGTGGCGCGATTCCACACCCCGGCGTGGGAAATCACGCTCTGCGTATCATAGCCCCAGCAGCGGCTTGGCAACGCATTGGCATGCGGCGAAGCCAGGTCCAGCACAGGGGCAAAATTGGTATTCACACCCAGCGTGTGCAGGCAGGCGGCATTATAACAGGCTGCCTGGCGGATGTGGTGGGAGCTGCCCTTCTGTGCCAGAGCGGCAGCAGAGGGAAGCTGCACACCGATTTCAGCCGTGCGCACCACGCGGCCGCCCTCCTGGTCGATGGCGATGATGGGTTCATCCGGCCCCGTGGTCAGGCGGCGGAGTTCATCGGTGAGCTCACGGGTGAGCTCGTAGTCCGCGATATTGCGGGTAAAGAGGATATAGCCCGCAGGCTGCAGACGCGAGAAGAGCTCGCGCTCACGCGGCGTGAGCACAAGCCCTTCTACACCTGCAATAACGGGCAGCATGTTTACTTATCGCCGAAAATGGTGGCGCGGGTGAACATGGGGAACACCGGAATACCACGGCTTTCGATAGCCTCGCGGCCGCCCTCCTGGCGGTCGACCAGCACCAGAGCAGCCACAACCTTGCCACCCTCGGCCTCGATGGCGTCGATAGCCTTGATGGTGGAACCACCGGTGGTAATCACATCGTCTACCACGATAACCTCCTGCCCGGCTTCAAAATTACCTTCGATGCGCTTGCCGCGACCGTGGTCCTTAGCTTCCTTGCGCACGGTGAATACCTTCAGCGGTTCGTCTGCCTCCACGGAATACATACCAATGGCCAGCGAAATGGGGTCTGCACCCATGGTCATGCCGCCAATGGAGGTGACACCGGGGAACTTGGGCATAATCTCCTCCTGCACCAGCTGCCAGCCCACCTGACCAATCAGGTTAGCACCGCGGGCATCCAGCGCGGTAATGCGGCAGTCGCAGTACAGGTCGCTCTCCTTACCGGAGGCCAGAATGAAATGACCAGTCTTGATGGACTTAGTCAGCAGAATATTGAGGAGTTCTTTCTTGGCATCTGTCATAGCACAGGTATTCTACCCCTTATTGCCACGATTTGCAAGGCGTTTCCGCAGGCGAAACAACCAAATGGGGGGCAGAAATCGCGTAACTATCAAAAAAAAGGTTCCGACATATGAAAACTTGTCTGAGCATGAGGTATAACGCGTTGGCATAATTAAGGAATCAACCCAAAATCGAGACTCAAAGATGTAGAATGTACAGAATTTCCTGCACCTTTGGCGCAGTTGTGCATCGGTCGCGCCAGGACGCGAGGAACTTTCACATTCAGAATTCTACTTTCTACATTCAAAATCGCCACGTCATCCCATTCGCAAAGTTAATGGATTTAATTATGCCAACGCGTTCCACCAGTAAATATGAAACAGTCCCATGGCAGGCGGTTTTGCATTAGTTTGAGCTTGACTTTAAGCCACTTTAACCGCACAATAGGGCACCTGCGGTGCACCCCCGCAACATTTCCTCACCATGCTGCTGAATGTAAGACAATACGGAGACCCCGTCCTGCGCGCTGTCAGTGCGCCGGTGGAACACATCACTGACGACCTCAAGAACCTGGTGGAAAACATGATTGAAACCATGTATGCCACCGAAGGCATTGGTCTTGCTGCGCCCCAGGTGGGTGTCAACATGCGCCTGGTTGTCATTGATATTCCCGAAGATGAGGAAGATGATGCCGAGCCTGAGATGATTACCGTAAACGGGGAGCAGAAGCCCATGCGCAGCATCATGCCGCTGGCATTTGTCAACCCTGAGATTGAACCCTACGGTGACCAGGAGCTCTTCACCGAAGGCTGCCTGAGCGTGCGCGGCATCCGCGCCAATGTATGCCGTCCGGACCACGTGCGCGCCAAACTCACCCTGCTGGATGGCAGCATACTGGAACTTGACTGCGGCGGTCTGCTGGCCCGCTGCCTGCAGCACGAATGCGACCACCTGGACGGTTTCCTTTTCGTAGACCGCGTATCTTCCGCCGCCAAGATTACACTGGCTAAGAAGCTCAAGAAGCTCGCCGCCACACGCTGAGCCGGAGCCACCATCCCATTTCGCCATTCCTTGCCACCCGCGCAGAAGCGCCAAGGAATGGCTTTTTCTTTCTCTCATTATGACCCGACGTCTACTTTCATTTGTTATCATGTTTTTCCTGGCATGGGGAGGCATCTGCATCTACCAGCTCTGGAAACCGGCATGTGGATATCTGCACAACGAGAACACCATCGAACTGCAGGAAAAGACCCTTGAATTGAGCACCATCAGCCTCAAGGAAGAACAACTGAAAAAGAAGAAAGAGGCCATAGAGTTTGCCCTTCGTCACAAACTTTATGAAGTAGACAAACTCATGGCCATGGGAGAAATCAGCAAATGGTTCATGACTGATTATCTGGCAAAAATTCCCCACATATTCGACCCCTTTCGTCCCATCGATTCATTCAAACAGCTTGATCCAGACAATTTCCACCAATACAGAGAACTGAAAAACCGATACGAAGCCACGCTCAACAGGCATAACGCATTGAAACAAGATCTCAACGTCAATACATATGAATTGTATATCACAGAACAGGAGAAGCAGGAAGTGGAAACACTCCGGAATAAACTCTTAAAGCAAGCAAACCACCCATTGGAGCAACTCCATGAACGCGCTGTATACTGTCTGGCAGCGGGGTGGATAGATGCATTGAAAATCGTTTTATTCATCTATTTGCTCACGGCATCAAACAAGTTTGCGTTATACTATGTGTTAGCCCCCTTCATTGAACGTCTTTCTCAAACGGTTGTCATTCCGGTCTCGGCAGAAGCCTCAACCACACCGCACACCCGGCATAGCCACAAAATCATCACCTGCCCCCTTAAGCCAGGCGAAAGCTTCATTCTGAAAAGTGAAACATACTGTGGCGGATATTCTGACAACACAAAAGTTGCCGACCTGTTAAAACAGACACAATGGATATACAGCACAAAGTACTGGCTCATGAGCATTCTCTGCGGTCTTACCATCCTGACTCGTTTTACCAACAGGGGGCATCAGACGCAGACCATCCGCATCACCTCAGATGACGCGGATGAATACTTCTGCCAATTAAACATCTCTCCGGGGGAGCATCATTTTGTCATTCCGTCAGATTTAGTTGCCTTTTCATCAGGCGTGCAACTGACAGCGTTCAACCAATTCAAATCACCCTCTGCCTGGGCCATGGGGCAAGTACGCTATTACATATTGCAGGGCGAAGGGACGGTCATCCTCCGAGCACACGGTGGCATGACCCGCATAGAATCTGACCGCTATTCCACCAACACACACAAGAAGCACAGCATCATACATGCCTCAGGCAAACTCCACCTGCATGCGCGGCGGACAGAAACGCTCGTTCCCTACCTGTTGGGTCACGCCGATTTATTTGACCAGAAAATAACCGGGGAAGGCATTTACCACATCCGCAACACCAGCAGGAAAACCCTCACCCTGCCAGAAAAGTTCAGTCACGTATTCTTCAGTTCCCTTGGCAAACTGCTCGGGTTCTGATACTCAGACCCGCCGCCACACGCTGAGCCAGGCCGCCTGAATCAAGGTGGCATAAACTGCCTTGCGAGAAATCTTGACTCTTTCCTCCCCTGCGCGCTGAGCAATCAGCCTCAGGGTTTTCTGACCCAGCAACGCCGGCAGCATAGCCGTGAATCGCAGGCGGAACGTCTCCAGACGGCGGGCATAGTCCAGACCGTCCCTCAGATACCAGAAAGCCCGGTTGCGCCACATTTCCAGGGAAGCCTTGCACGGATAGGTTTCGGATTTCCCACGGAACGAAGCCAGATAGGCTCTGCCCCGGGCTGCATCCTCCTCGATATCGCGCAGGATGTTGACCAACTGCAAGCCCTGTCCGTAACGGGCTGCCGCCTGCGCCATGATATCGCGGCGTTCGGGCGCGCAGAACCCCTTACCCAGGGTAGCAAGCCCTAAATCCGTCCAGAACTCGCCCACACAGCCGGCCACCAGATAGGTATAACGCGTAGTTTCGTCTACGCTCTCAACTACCTTGTGGTCATCAAAATAGGTCAAATCCCAGAGTTGACCCTTCACAATCAGCGACAACACGCGGCGCAGCAACTGCAATTCCGTTTCAGAAACCTGCTCCAGTTGCTCCAGACATTCACCAAAGCGGCGAAGCAAGGTTGCTTCGCTGGGGTTGGTCTGGGCATCTGCCATCTCACCGCGCAACGCCAGCAAAAGAAGCGCGCGCTCATCGGGCGGCAGTGTTCCCTGCACCGCACGCCGCATCTGCCGCAGAACCTCTGCACGTTTGCCTGGGGCAGCGGTCGAAGTATCGGCCACGCTATCAGTGGCACGCGCCAGCATATAGCCCAGGGCAATACCGCGGCGCATGGCACGGGGCAACCACACCATGCTCAGGTAAAACGAGCGGGAAACCGCCTTGAGCAGTGCAAAATCCATCGTCTTTTAACTCAACTGGCGCAGTGCCCCGCGGATGAGTTCATCCGTACCTGCCTGCGGGTTGTCCTTCAGCAACTTCACGATGCACTTGCGGGCCTCGGCCTGCTTGAAGCCCAGCGCCACCATGGCCAGCTCAGCATCAGAAGCAGCCTGAGTCGTCGTGCCCTGCTGCTGGGCCTCCCAGGTAGAAGCCACGCCAATCTTATCCTTAAGCTCGAGGATGATGCGTTCGGCAGTGCGCTTACCCACGCCCTTGGCACGCGCGATGGCCTGCACATCCCCCTGCACCACAGCCTGTTTGAATGTGTTGACATTCAAACCGCTCAGAATAGCAATGGCCGTGGCAGGGCCTATGCCGCTCACGCGGTCAATCAGCAGGCGGAAAATATCGCGCTCCGCATCAGTGGCAAAGCCGTAAAGCACCTGGGCATTTTCGCGCACGTGCATATGGATTTTCAGCATGATGCCCTGCCCAATCACAGGGTTCAGCTGGTCGAAGGTGGAGAGCGGCACCGTCACCTCGTATCCCACCCCGTTGACATCCACCACCAGGCATTGCGGCAGTGCATCTGCCACGGTTCCACGCAAAAAAGCAATCATGGCATCATGCGGCAGCTTGGGGTTGCGAGGGCTCGGGCAATTTCACCGCAGGGACAGGTTCCGGAGCAGCCTTGGGAGCCAGGGGGTCCTCCACCATCTGGAACTGAGCTTTGGGCGTGATACCCCCCATTTCCTGCAGGAGCTCCTGCACGCGGCTGTTCAGTCGGTTATAGTCAATCGGCCCGTGCTCAGGCTCCTTGGAACCGGGGAAAATGATGTAGCTCACCCCCAGGTCTGACACAGGCCGGGCGAAAGGAGTTGCCTTCGGGTTAATCAGCTTGGCCAGGCGCAGAGAACCCTCGCCGGATTTGAACCGGGGACCGAAATCACCCACAATGGCCGGGAAGATGCGTTCGCCCACCACCACGGCAGCATAGTCACCCAGCTGGGGACGGTAATCAGCGTTTCCGCCGTTTTTAAACGTAAGCGGCACCACAATGAAGGAATCATACTCAGCCAGCAGGAAACTGTACTTTTTGAGGTCGTGCACCACATTCTGAGCATGCTGCAAGGCAGAGGCATTGGCAGTCTTATCCTTGCTGAGCTTCTTGACCCGCTCCTGCCAATGAGGCAGCAGAGGGTTCGGTGTTGAACCGCGTTTGCGCCAGCGGTACGAGGTCATCGGCTGGTAATTATCACTGTTTTTCACCTTTTCCGGCATATCCGGCAGGCGGTCACCATCCGAACCGTCGCTAACCACGTCCATATCAGACTGCATCCACAACACCTTGCGCCCGGATTCCGGGGCTTCGATTTCCAGAATCGTATCGGTATCAAAGTAATTGTGGCGGTCAAGCAGGCGGGAGAGAGTGGCCGCGTTCTTGCGCATGTGGTTCTGCTTATGCAGGTAGAGCGCCTGATACCACTGGGACACCTGCGCCTTGCCCATCAGCTCATCATAACGGGTAAAAAGTTCCGGCAGCACCGGGTTTGCCTTTTTGAGGGATTCGCCGTCAGCAGCGGTGGGCAGGCTCAGGTTCAACGCCACACGCAGCTGGTAGGCAGCAGCAGAATCGCGCTCCTGCGAAGCGGTGGCGCCGGGTTCAAACTGCACGGCGCTATGCACATTCAGCCCCGGACTCATTTTGCTGATATGTTCGTACTTGCCCGGTTCGACCCGCTCCGGCAGCGCAGGCGGGAATGGCGGCAGCGTAATCGCCGGCATAGCAAAAGAATCCTCCGGAGTCCAGGCTTCCAGCTCTACCTCCTCCTCATCATCAGAAGCGATATCCGGGGCAGCAGGTGTTGAAACCTCTGCGGGTTGCTGCACCGCCACCGGTTTCTTGCGTTTTTTCTTCTTTTTGGCAGGTTTGGCATCTGCGGTAAAAGCCTTCACCAACTCCGCAGGATACGGCGTGTACAGCGAACCGGCAGCCAGCAGCAAGACCAGCAGCAGGCCCACGCGAAACCATGTAAAAATCTTTATTTTGTGTTTTCGGTGAAACAATTGCTTCATACAAAAAAATCTGCTTATGATTCTTTCAGCGGCGCCACCTTGCGCGGTCGCATCCCCATGACCCGGCGCATCACCCCAAGCGGCGTATTGCGCAGCAGCCAGCCAATCAGGCGGATGCGGCGGGAGGGGTAGTAACGGGCTTTATTGCGTTTCAACGCATCCAGAGCACCATTCACCACTGTGGGAATGCTGGTATACACCCATTTCTTGAACGAAGAATAGCCGTTCGTGCAGCCCTGGCGGCGTGCCACATCTCCAAACCCCGTATGCACAGGGCCGGGGCAAACCGCCACCACCGGCACTCCTGCCTGGCGCATTTCCAGGCGTATAGCCTCGCTGAATGAAGCCACAAAGGCCTTAGAGGCAGCATAGATGGCAAAATCCGGGATAAACAGGTCTGCCGCCAGAGAAGCGATATTGATGATGCCGCCGCCCTGTGAGGCCATGCGCGGCAGCAGCGCGCGCGTCAGCTCTGCCACAGCCAGCACATTGACATGCAGCATCTGGTGATTTCTCTTGGGCGAACTGCTGGCATAATCACCGTAATCCCCCAACCCTGCGTTGTTGATGAGCAGCGTCTTCCCCTCCGGCAGCGCTTCCAGCGTCTGCACCAGGCGTTCGCGCGCACGCTGAGAAGCCAGGTCGCAATCCACCACAGTTACCTTAAGCGCCGAATTAGCCGCGCGCAGCTCATCCGACAACTCCATGAGAACCTCCCGCCGGCGCGCTACCAGCACCATGTGGGAACACTCGCCCACAAGGCGCCGCGCAAAAGCCATGCCAAACCCGGAGGAAGCACCTGTTATGATTACATGCCCATACATTGCTTTCCTATTTTGCCACAAACCCCACCCTGTATCAAGCACAAATCTCCCGCTCAACACGCGAACTTTTGCAAATTGGGCAGCGATTACGCCGGCACTGAGCTTCCCAAGGGCATCAAAACGTGTAACACCGCCCGGAATCCACCTTCCCTTTCCGGGATTACCATTTCATTTTCTACGCTTTCTGCCGCGCCTTACTATTCCGGGAGGGCTGGGGCGACCCTGGCGCTGCGGCTTTCTGGGGCGCGCGCCCAGCAATTGGTGGAAATTCATCCAGCAACCAGCCAGGAGCAACCAGAACACGAAACACGCTATCCCCAACACCCAGCGCAGCCACAGCAAATCAGCTGCCACCGAAACCAGCATGAGCAGAGCCCCTGCCAACGCCCCCTCTGTGGCGCGCGAATGCTGGCGCAGACTTGTGAAGAGAAACAACACCAGGCAGATTGCGCCCAGCAGAAACAGGATAAGGGCCAGAGCGGCGTTCATTTCTCGTAGAGCACGTGCGTGAAGCCCTCAAACGCCTGCTGCGGGGTGCGGGTGGCAAAATACTGCGCAAACTCCGGAAACCAGGTATCGGCAGCGTGGCTGCCCGCCACCTCCGACACATGCAGACGCTGCATCTTCGGCAGCATCTGCGCGTAGAGCTGCGCGCCGCCAATCACCATGATTTCCGGGTCCTGCAGCTCGATATGCTCCAGCTGGGCAATATCCGTAATCACCACAGCGCCGTCGGCGGCGTAGTCAGCATTGCGCGTGAGCACAATGTTCTGCCTCCCGGGCAGCGGGCGTCCCAGGCTCTCCCAGGTCTTGCGCCCCATGAGGATGGGATGCCCCATGGTGATGCGCTTGAACAGCTGCATATCTTCCTTCAAGCGCCACGGTATGCCGTTGTTCAGCCCGATGGCGCGGTCGGCATCCATGGCTACCACTCCTGTGAATCTCAGGCTCATACGGAAACAGCGGCTTTAATGTGCGGGTGCGGGTCGTATTCCTCCAGCGTGAAGTCAGAGAAATCGAAACCATCAATCTCTGTAATGGCAGGATTGATGCGCATGGTGGGCAGCTTGCGCGGTTCGCGGGTCAGCTGCAGACGAGCCTGGTCCAGGTGGTTCTTGTACAGGTGCAAATCACCATAGGTATGCACAAACTCGCGGGCTTCGTAACCGCAGACCTGTGCCACCATCATGAGCAGCAGCGCATAGCTGGCAATGTTGAAGGGCACGCCCAGGAACAAATCGCAGCTGCGCTGGTAGAGCTGCAGGCTCAGCCCGTGCTTCCCGCCCTCCTTCTGCGCCGGAATCACGCAGAACTGGAACAGGCAGTGGCAGGGAGGCAGCGCCATACCGTCCACCTCGGCCACATTCCAGGCACTCACCAGGTGGCGGCGGCTCCAGGGATTATTCTTCAGCCCGTCAATCAGCTTTGCAATCTGGTCGATGCTGCCGCCCTTGCCATCCGGCCAGGCGCGCCACTGGCTGCCGTACACCGGGCCCAGGTCGCCATTCTCATCGGCCCATTCATCCCAGATGCTCACACCACGCTCCTGCAGCCAGCGCACGTTCGTGCTGCCCTTCAGGAACCAGAGGAGCTCGTAGATGATGGAGCGCAGGTGCAGCTTTTTGGTCGTGAGGCAAGGGAAGCCCTCGCGCAAATCGCAGCGAATCTGCCGGCCGAACACGCCGATCGTGCCCGTACCGGTGCGGTCTTCCCTGCCCACCCCGTTGGTGAGCACATCATCGAGCAAAGCCAGATATTGATGCATGCAGTTTGGTTATTGACGATTGACTATTGACAATTGACGATTGTAAAAGTCCCTGTGGCGCAGCCGCAGCTCACTTTTTACTCCGTACTTTGTACCTCATCAGAGAGCGAGAGCCTCTCTGATGAGCTTGGCCCACTTCTCTGCCTTTTCGGCAAAGCTCAGCTCGGGGTCCTTGTACAGAATACCGCGGGAAACATTGATGGTAGGCGGAGCCACGCGGGTGCCACCGGTGAGGGCGGAAAGGTCACCCCCCTGGGCCCCCAGACCGGGCACCAGCAGCGGAGCATCCGGCAAGTCAGTCAGAATCTGGCTGTTGGCATTGGTAAGCCCCACCACCATGCCCACCTCCGTGGCGCTGTTTTCGGCAATGGAACGGGTCACCATATCACCCACCAGCTGGTACACCTTGCGGCCATTCGCCAGCACCTGCTGCTCCACATCCACGGAGCCGGGGTTGGTGGTCACGGCAAGCAGATACACAGCCTTGCCGGGACGGTCCAGGAAAGGTTCGAGAATATCATAGCCCATGAAGGGATTAAGCGTCACCGCATCCACATCCATGCGGTCAAAGTAGGCCTGGGCGTAGTACTTCTGTGTTTCGCCGATATCGCCGCGCTTGGCATCCAGAATCACGGGAATATCCTTGGGCATATCCGGCAGCAGTTCCTCCAGCATCTTGAGCCCCGGCAGCCCCATGGCCTCGAAATAGGCGATATTGGGCTTATAAGCCGCAGCATAGGGGGCGGTTTCCTCCACCACCTTGCGCAGCCAGTCGGCCAGCTCGGTCATGTTCTCAGTCTGCGGGCGGGGATCCAGCCCCACGCAAAGGGCCGAACGCGTTGCCGCAATACGGGCAGCAAGTTTTTCCGTGTACTTCATGCGCGGCATTATAGCACATCATCGCTCGAAATCAAGCCCCCAGACATAGAAACAACCGCGGAGAAGCCTTCTCGCGTTGCATCAAAACAATTCGAGCTTGGCAGCCGCAGCAAAATCTGCTAGCATAGCAAGCGTTACATGGTCAGCTGGGATATAGTACTAGGACTCATGGTCATCATCTTTGCTCTGCCCTTCATCTTTCTGAGCAGCAGGGTGAAGAGCACGCGCGAACGCGCCCGGAGCGCCGAACACGAAGTGAAACAGATGCGCGGTCTTCTCGCAGAGCTGGAGGAACACGTGCGCCGCGACCAGGGGCTGTTTCTGGAGGCACTGGGGGTGCCGTTCCTGCTGATGCGCCCCAGCGGCAGGGTTGTAATGGCCAACAGAAAAGCCTGCGAACTGTTCGGCTTCGAATCGCTGACCAACACGAACCTGCTGCGCGTCCTGCCCGAATGCGAATTACGCCGGGTACTGAAACAGGCCACAGAATCCACAGAAAAAGTGCGCGCCATGGTGCAGGTTTCGCGCCCGGAGGGGGAACGCATTTACCGCACCACCGCCACCCACCTGGCCACACGGGAACGCCATATCGGCATCGTGTTCCTGGACATGACCGAAGAACACCGCACGCAGATTATCCGCCGCGATTTTGTAGCCAACGCCTCGCACGAACTGCGTACCCCGCTCACCCTGATTCTGGGGTATCTGGAAACCCTGCTGGATGACCCGGAATCTGCCCAGGATGCCCATATGCGCCAGCGCTCACTGGGCATCATGAAACGCCACGCCGACCGCATGGCACGCCTGGTGGCAGACATGCTCATGCTTTCGCGCGTGGAGACGCCGGATTCCGGCTACCTGAAGCAGGAAAACTTTGACCTGGCGCAGCTGGTGGCAGAGGTGAAGCAACGGCTGGAAAGCACAGCAGAAAACCAGGGAGCCCAGGTGGCACTTTCCATTTCACCGCAGCCGTACACCATGTGGGGGGATAGTTTCTACTGGTCACAGGTGCTGTTCAACCTCATGGAAAATGCGCTGAAAAACAACCCGTCGCCAGGCCTGGAAGTCGAGGTAAGTGCCGATATAGCCCCTGATGGCAGCAAACGCATCTGCGTGGCAGACAACGGCCGGGGCATTGCTCCCGATGCCCTGCCCTACATCTTCAACCGTTTCTACCGCGCCGATACCACCGGCAAAGTAAAAGGCACGGGACTGGGGCTCGCCATTGTCAAGCACGCGGTGGAAGCCCACCGCGGCAGCATCTGCGCCGAAAGCGAGCCAGGTGTACGCACGGCATTCACCATCACCCTGCCTGCGGAAAGCAGATAAGTTATGTTCGTTGTCAGCACCATAGTCCTCGGCTGCGTTCTGTTCTTATATACGCTGTGGCGCATCATCTGGCCGCTGCCGCTGCGCTGGTGGTGGAAACTCCTGCTCTGCATCCCGCTGGGGCTGGGTGCCTTCCGCTACCCGCTGCTCTACCGCATTTTCGGAGGGCACTTCTTCCGTCCCGCCTGCCCCATGTGGGTGGAGATGGGCTGTACCTGGCTGTTCATGGGGCTCATGATTCTGCTGGCTCTGCTCCTGGTGCTGGAACTGGTATTCCTGTTACCGGGCATTATCTGGCGGCGCAACCGGCAACTGCAGAGTGCGCGCAGCGCGGCGTTCTGGCTGAGTCTGCCCGTGGCTCTGTGCATGGCAGGCTGGGGCATGTACCAGGCATTCGCCCTGCCTGAAGTGCGCGAAATCACCATTACCCTGCCGCAGCTGAAACAACCGGTAAGGCTTGCCCTGCTCTCCGATTTACACGCAGACCGCTACACGCAGGCCGGTTTCTTCCGCGAAGTCGTGAAGCGCACCAATGCCCTGCAGGCGGATGCCGTGGTCATCACCGGTGATTTTGAGGATGGCAGCCTCAGCGAACTGGCGCCGAACCTCGCGCCGCTGCAAGGGCTCCAATCCCGCTGGGGCACCTATGCCGTGCATGGCAACCACGACTATTTCAACGGGCACCACGCCTGGCAACACTACCTCAGCAGCCTCGGCATCCGTTTCCTGAACAATGAGCACCTGCTCCCAGGCCCCGGCCATATCGTGCTCGCAGGGGTAACTGACCCTGCCGCCGGGCGAGACAACTGCCTGCCCCCAGATGTAGCACGCGCTGTGGCTGGAGCACCGGCAGACAAACCCATCGTTCTGCTGGCACACCAACCCCGTATCGCCAGCGTGGCCGCGCAGCATGGAGTGGCGTTGCAGCTTTCCGGCCACACCCACGGAGGCATGGTCCCCGGCTTGCGCCAACTCGTTGCCCGCTTCAACGACGGACTGGTGCAAGGGCTCTACCGCCGCGGAGAGTTGCAGATTTATGTAACCAATGCCACCGGCATCTGGTCCGGGCTCCCGATACGTCTCTTCACCCCTGCGGAAATCACGCTCATCCACCTCGTTCCCTCTCCCTGAAGCAGCCTATGAAATTTCACTTAACATTCCCGTAGTATTTACTTGACGAGGCAAGGCTGTACAGATAGTATGACTACAATTCCATTTTCCCCTATTCTCACCATGAAACACCAGATGAATATCCTGCCTGTGCTGCTGGCAGCGTTTGGCATGTACGCCACGGCACAGCAGCCCACACCGATAGCTCCGGCACCGGTACTTCCTGCGCCGGCGTCCAAGCCGGCCACCCCGAAATACACCCTGACCACCAGCAAGGACTGGAAGAATCCCGCCGCCCTGCGTGATTCGCTTGCAAAGAAGATTCAGGCCCGGCTGAAGAACAACGACGAAGCAAGCATTCAGAACTTCCTGAAGAGCGAAGCCAACCGACTGCTGCTCGCCAACTGGCACCTGGCCAATGCAGAAATCGCCTCGGAAAAAGCTTACGAGGAATACGCCGCCAACCTGAACCGCCAGCTCGACAACAAGACCAGGAAGCTCAACGAGCTGGAGACAGAACTTCCCCTGCTGGGCGGCGAATCTGCCCAGGAAAGCGCCCGTTACAACATCAACAAGCTGAAGGGCGAGATTGCCGAACTGAAAGCCGAGCTCAAGCAGCCCATGCGCCTGGCAGATGTCGTGAAGCGCCCGCGCGCCGCCCGCCTCATCACCCTCATGGCCAATGACCTCGGCTGGATAGGAGATGTGGTGTACAGCGGCGAATGCATCATGCCCGGCCGCATACTCAACATGCTGGCCAACATGATGGAACGCTACACCAGGATGCTGCCCAATGACCGCGTGCCCCGCGATATTGCAACCGCCACAGCACTGGAATACGCCCGTTTCGGCTGGACGGTGAACAACGCCTGCGAGCGCGCCGAATACTTTGTGCGCAACTGGCGCCAGAACCGCCTGCACCCGCAGTTCGACAAGCTGCCGTTCCTTCTGCGCCGAGTCACCTGCGGGTGGAAAGGCGACCACAGCTCCGGCAAGCCCGAAAGCCTGACCTGGGCACTGTACAACGTACACCTGCCCGATGAGCGCTACACCGGTTGCTGCTGGCGCTGCGGCTATGTGCTCCACAATGTGTATGGTGACAGCATCCACGGGTCCCCCTACTTTGAACCATTCGAGGGCATGTATCTTGACAACCACCACAAGTTCACCCAGGATGTAGGTGGTGTCTGCGGCGGCCTTTCCCATTTCGGTGCCTCAGCAGCCTGCGCCAACGGCGTGCCCGGCCTCACCATGGGCGAACCTGCCCACTGTGCCTATGTGGTGTGGGTGGATGGCAAGTGGACCCCGGCCTATTCCGTAGACTGGCAGCGAGGTCTGCACTGGCGCCCGTGGATGGACAACTACAACTACTCCTCCCTGCACCTGACCACTGACCTGTATTCCCCGGAGCAGAAGAAAGCCACGCGTCTTTCCAATGCCTACCGCGCCCTTGCCCAGATGGCCACGGATAAGCAGATGGCTCACCAGCTCTACCTCAAGGCCGAAGCTGCCCAGCCGCTGAATTACCCGGTGTACCGCGAGCATACCGCTTTCCTCAAAGAACACATGAAGCTGGACACCGCCGCCTGGCTGGCGCTCAACAACAGCATCTGCACGAAGCTGGTGCCCGTGTACCCTGAGTGCGCCTCTACCCTGGTGCGCAACTTTGTGTACGATAACCTGGCCCAGAGTGCAGCCAAGCCCGAGGAACAGGAAGCCGCCTTTGCCAGCTTCTGGCAGAACATCAGGGAGCGAGGCCCCGAGCGCTGGAATCTGCAGGAGCTGGCCGACAAGCAGATTGACATGCTCAACAAGGTTCGCAAGAACGCCGCCACAGACAACACCTGCACCGTGTTCCGAAGCATGATGAACAACACCATCTCCAAGAAGGACTACAGTTCCTACGCTCTGGAATGCGGCAATAACATGCTCAAGAAGATGGACGAGGTGGGCAAGAGCCGCATCCTCACCATCATGACCGAGGCTATCTCCTCCGGCGAAGGCATGAC